>PEYT01000025.1 GCA_002774285.1 candidate division WWE3 bacterium CG08_land_8_20_14_0_20_40_13
ACGAACTAATCGCGTAAAGGAATTTTCTCTGGGTTCCACCAAGTACTCCAGCAAACCCAACAAGCGGCGCGTTTAATCCACCCAAAACTTTTTCAAGCAATATTTCCCGCGTTGGAAGTTTGCTAACTTCCGCAACTTGCGTGGCGTTTAAAAGCTTTCCTTCCACCAGTCCGTGTCTAATTTCTATAGCCAATCCGTCTTTTTTAAACTTAAACGCATCTTTTATGGAAGATACCGCGTCTTGAAATGAGAAAATAAGCGCAGTGGAACCAAAAAGTTGTACCTTTGGAAGGTTAAGGCTATTTAAGGCTTTAATTATTAGAGTGTTTTTAAAAACTGCAAAAGACCCGCGGTTTTTGTATAAATTATCCCTAAGTTTGTTAAGATCCTCTGTTTTTACCCCTTTAAAATTGGCAAAAATTACCGACTTAGCTTTTTGCAAGTTTTCTTTAATCTCACCAAGTTCAGTTTTTTTCTGATCTAATGTCTTTGCCATAAATTAAAAAATCTCGCCGACGCGAGAAACAATGAAAGTACCTTTCATCAATTAATCTCCTCGGAGCGTCTTAAAGCGTCTGCACGCACGCACTCTTTCTTCGGATAGCGGGATCCTACCAAATTTCCTTGTTGATTGTCAACTACATTCTGGAGTATGGCGCCCCTTGAGAAAGACCAATACATATCGGAGGTGCGAAATGGTAGGAATAAAATATATTTCAATCAAGGTTATTCCAGAAAGTTGTGAGGTTTTTGATGGGTTGGACGAGTATTTCCGTTGGTTACTCAATGACCCAAGGGTGTGTTTAATCGCTTCTTGTGAGGCTACGCCGGGGGGGTAGCGGAACCTCACAAAATTGGTGGAAGATGTTTCCCCCCGGGCTCTTTTTAATTTAAATAAGAAGGATTATACTTTCCCTATGAAAAAGAAAATATCGATGATGGACATATTCAAAAATCCAAGATACCGAGGGAAGCATGTTGTAATTGTTGCCGGAAAAATCTTCACCGCCAAAACCGGCGAAGGCGCGGCTACTATTTTGCGAAAGTTGGAGAAGACCTATCCCACAAAAATACCCGAGGTGGCATATTTGCCAAAGGAAAGATCTTTAATACTATGGATGTAATTTTCCCTTTTGAATGCGAAGGAAAGGGACTTTTTGGTCAAATATATCGTCCCGTTGCCAAAGTGACTTTTACTTCTTCAGTTATTGATAAATCGGTTGATGTTTGGATGGTGGTAGATACGGGGGCAGATTACTCTATTTTACCTAGACATTTCGCGGAAAAACTAAGAGTATCTCTGGAATCAGATTGCATAAAAGAAAAGACTTTTGGTGTTGGTGGTTCTTCCAACATCTATTTTTGTAAAAGCAAAATCAAAGCTAAAATTGGTTTTTTTGAAAAAGCCGTCCCTCTTGCCTTTTTTGATCACAACGAAGTACCTGCGCTACTTGGGCGCCTAGGATTTTTGGAAACATTTGATGTTGAGTTTCTAAAAAAGCACATTGTAGTTTTTAAGGAATAAGATAATAGCTCACAAAGAGTTATATTTTTGATATAGTATCTAAACTGGTTGTGCCTTTGACCGCACTATATCCGGCGCTTTCTATCGGGCTTGCAATAATTTTTCTTAAAGAAACAATTACAGAAAAAGTGATTGGAATCCTTTTTTCCATAGTTGCCATTTATCTTCTAAGCAAAAGCTGATTAATTCTTAAAGAGAGATTTTTACAGAAGGGGACATGGAGGAGGCAAGGTAGATGGATTTTATGTAAACACCTCTTACTTTTGACGGACGGACTTCCTTAACTTTTAAAATTAACGCTTCAAAATTCTCCATGAGTTTTTGATCGTCAAATGACAGCTTCCCAATTACCGTGTGGATTACCGGCGCTGATTTTTCCGTTTTTATCTCGGTAGCTCCTTTTTGTAAATCTTCCGCGGTCTTTTTCGGATCTTCGGAAACCGTGCCACTTTTGGGATTTGGCATAAGCCCTTTGGGCCCCAAAATTTTTGCCACTTTGGCAAGCTCTTTCATGACAGACGGATGGGCGACAACCATATCAAAATTGCGGCCGGGGACAAGTTTTCCAGCTATAATCTGCTCAACTTTTGCAATATCGTTAGCCCCAATGATCAAGATTTTGACTTCCTTTCCGGTGCCGTGGGGATATGAAACCATTGTTCTAACTTTGTGTTCGGCTTTGGTTATGTCCAATCCCAAATTTAGGTGCACCTCGACAGTAGTATTTTTTTTGGAAAATGTTGCATCCCTTATTATTTTTACCGCTTCGGCGATAGGGTAAGTTTTGGTACGGTCGACTTTTTTTAACATTTGGCTATAAGCTTTCCCGCGGGTTTTTACTTGTTTTTTTCCTTTCTTGGGGGAAATACGGGTACTAGGGGTAATTGGGGAAATATTTGAAGAAATCGCTTCTGTCTTTGGCGTTTCTTCTATTGTTTCTCCGCTCATCATGATATTTCTTTTCTTTCCCATAACTTTTAACTTTAAACTATTTCTATCCCTATACTTCTCGCCGTTCCTGCAATAATTTTTGCCGCCGAACCTGCGTCTCTTGCATTTAAGTCCTGCATTTTCTTTTCCGCAATTTCGGCAACTTGCGCTTTGGTGACCTTTCCAACCTTCGTTTTATTTGGGACCCCGCTTCCTTTTTGAATTCCTGCCGCCTTTCTTAAAAGATCTGATGCTGGGGGGGTTTTTGTAACAAAAGAAAAAGTCCTATCCTCAAAAACTGTAATTACAACCGGAACAATGGAATCACCCATTCTTTTAGTTTTTTCGTTGTATTCTTTGCAAAACTCCATAATAGGAAGTCCGTGTTGTCCAAGGGCCGGTCCAATAGGAGGAGCAGGGTTTGCTTTCCCGGCTTGGATATTAAGTTTTATGTATGTCTTTATTTTTTTCATAAAAAAGAATTTGTCCAATTGGACTAATTAGCCCAATTTGCGAAATCTTAAAGAGCGGAAACCTGTAAGAAATCCAGTTCTACTGGAGTTTCACGCCCAAAAACCGAAACTAACACCTTAACCTTTCCTTGATCTTCGTTTACATCCACGACTTTTCCGATATAGTCTGTAAAAATACCATCGGTAATTTTAACAGCATCGTCAACTTTAAACCGCGCTTCGTATTTAGGAGCTTCTATTTTAGAAAATTTCTGAATCGTTATAACCTCGGAATCGGCAAGTGGGGTAGGACGGGATCCCGCTCCTACAAAGCCTGTTACTCCCGGAGTGGAGCGGACAACATACCAGTTGGTATCGCACATTTTCATGTATACGATCACATATCCGGGAAACAATCTTTCGTCTACCTTCTTTTTCTTTCCTTCAGAAATAACTATTTTCTCTTGTGTTGGAATTAGGATTCTTGCAATTTGTTTGTTAAGTCCCATGGTCTCGATTCTTTGAGAAAGCGTGTTTGCTACCTTCTCCTCGTGACCGGAGTGGGTGTGAACTACATACCAATGAGAACCCTCTTCGGGGCTTGTAGAGAGTTTAACAATATTTTGTTTCTTCTCCTCTTGTTTTACTTCTTCTTCCTTGACCTTTTTAGCCATTTCAGTTTTTGGTTTAAAATTACTTTAATATCAACTTTAATACTAGGCTAAACACAAAATCCAGCGCTCCAAGATAGGCCGCAACAACGACGGATACTACCACAACTATTGTTGTTAGTCTAACGGTTTCTTTTTTTGTGGGCCAAGACACTTTGAAAAGCTCATTACGAACCTCTTTTATATAAGATAGCACGGGGTTTTTCATAAAAGGGATTGTAACAAAAAACTGGCTAACATAGCCAGTCTTTTTTATCCTGTCAATAATTCCATCCCCGCTACACTGTGGTGATTCGACGCCTCTCCCCGTTTTTGGTAGGTGGGAACCTTGGGAGAGTTTGGCTATTGATCCAAACGCCACATTAAGTGCCCTCGTAAACAGGTGTTGGAGTAACAAGACACCGATCAGTACGCGTGTGCGGCAGGGCAGAGCCAGAAGCTCATGTGTAAATTATGAACCTAAATTAGGTGCTGTGTCAAGTTGGCTTGGGATGTTATTATCAGAAGCTAGAAGGTGGAAGGTGGAAGGTGGATTACGACTAAAGATTTTCTAATTATCTTTGCTTCCGGTCTCGCGTTAGTGTTTTTTGCCTTACCTTATTACAAATCTCTCTCATTAGATGATTCTTCAAGAGTGACGATGGTTTTTCAATTTATTCCAGTTTTTTATCTGCTTTTGGCGTATCTTTTCCTCGGAGAATCGTTGCAACAAAAATCTTTAAAAAGTCGGCTTTTCCAAATCCTCCAATGGCGTAATCCTTGCGAATCTCGTTTGTTGTAAATGCGACAAGCTTATCTTTATATAAAATCCCCACATTTACTATTCTGTAAAGTGAGGAATTTTCAACCAGCCTTTGCAGGGCTTTAAATTCTCTATCAACTTCTTTGTCACAGGATTTCTTTAAATCTTTCCAGCGCGTCAAAAGATTGTTTAGATGGATAACATCCGTAGTTTTTGAAAAATCCAAAATGATAACTTTATGGTCGGGATAATTTTTTGTAAAACGGTGTATCAGCTTCCTTTTTTGTTTAAACTTTCCTCCAAAAAGATTTATCATTTCTTCTATAGAAAGAATGTAGTCAAAGTTGTCTCTGTCGTCTTTGATCAAAAGAGAATTTGTTTTTGGTGCTCCTTTGGAAAATACTGCCTCCGGCACCATGGTCACCTCCTTAAATTTATTTACAAGGGCTGTGGCGGTTTTTGCATCGTTGTCAGCGCCGAGATATGAGACGATAATTCTATCCGATGTAAAGTCCTTCATCCTTATAACTAGATTTTTGTTAAGAAGTGAGATTCCGGTTTTAGATTTTTTATCGCTCCAATTGTAGATATTCGCAAAGTCAAAATCGCAATATGGGGGAATCTTTTCGTTATAAGGTCAATATCTTTCTTATCGTCTAATGACACCGCCTTAAATTTTGGGTAGTTTGGAATAATGGTGCTGAAAAAAACGCTTTTCCTATTGATTTCGATTCCAATTTAACTATATAGTATTTATAATGTCCACAAAGATAGGAAAAAGCGAGTTTGCTACAATTGCTCTTTTTGGTTTCTTTCTGCTCTTTTTTTCGTGGTGGGTTTTTCTTAATTTGTTTATTCCAAAAGGCAATCCTCTTTTTGATTACTTCGCCGATTCTTATGGGGTAATTGCCGGAGTGGGGGGAATAGCTTGCTTTTCTGTGGCAAAAAGTTGGGGTGGTCCCAAAAGTGCGTTGGGCAGAGCGCTTATTGCCTTTTCCGTTGGTCTCTTTTTCCAGTTTCTTGGTCAGGTTAGCTATGGAATTTATCATTATATTTTTCTCGTAGATAACCCCTATCCGTCTTTTGGGGAGATCTTTCATTTTGGAAGTATTCCTATATACATATACGCTGTTTGGCTTCTTGGAAGAATTTCCGGTACCGGAGTTTTATCCAAAACAAAAAAAGGAAAACTATGGTCTTTCGGATTTCCTACTTTGATGATGTTAGGAAGCTATTTTTTGCTTCTGCGCGGTTACGAATTTGATTGGTCACAGCCGATAGCAATTTTCCTTGATTTTGGGTATCCGTTAGGACGGGCGGTATATGTATCTCTTGCGATCTCCGCTTATTTTCTAGTCCGTGGGGTGTTGGGAGGAGTTATGCGCAACAAAGTCATTCTTGTTCTTCTTGCTCTTGTTATTCAATACACCGCCGATACAATTTTTCTTTACCGCACATTTACAGATACATGGTACGCAGGAGGTTTTAGCGATATAGTTTTCGTTTTAGCATATTTTATGATGGCAATTTCTATTCTTTCCTTTAACGCTAAAGATGTTTTAAAAAAACTTAAGCTTAAAGATGCCCCAAAATAGAGAGAAGATACAAAAAGAGTTAATCTACAAAATAATTCTTGCTCAAGAACATGTTGTGGGGCCGGTGGCCTATGTTATTGCCAATTCCGCAGGTGTCCGTTACTCGCCTTCAAGTGGTGTTTCTCTTTCTCAAGATCCTAAAACCGCAATTGATGAAATGATCGCTTCTTTTAATCAGCTTTTTGGCAAGGCTTCTTTGGAAGTTAGCCGACAAGCCGCCCGTGGGTTGGGAATAGCAAAGGCAGATCTTCCCAAATCGTTGCTTTAAGATATGATTTCCGGAAATGTTACCAAAAAGAAAGAAGAATTTTTTAATTTTCTCCTACTGTCCGCTATTTTTCTTGGGTTGTTTTGTACCTTTTTCCTTAATCCCGTAAGTACCCAATCTCCCGCGGATTTAGAAATTAAGGCTTAATGGACATAAAGTGTTGGTAATTTATCTATTTTTCATAGATTTAAGATACCAATACCAA
>PEYT01000017.1 GCA_002774285.1 candidate division WWE3 bacterium CG08_land_8_20_14_0_20_40_13
ATGATTGCGAATCTGCAAAGTCCGTGGTGGACGAGTATTCTTGACAACTCATTATCGAACGAGCAGATCGCGGCGGAAATAAGAAACGCCGACCCCGAACAACGATTGCTCTCGTACACCTACGCGGCCACGCTGGAACTTGCCCTTATGCGTCTTACCAGCGAGCAGCTTCCAGATCCGGAATCGCTATCTGCAACATGTCCTGCATCCGACACAGATGAGTGGTATCGGGTTCTGGGACATTACGGGTTCACGCTGAACATTGGACCGCATTCGGCCACAGTAACTCGCGGAGCCGGGGAAGAATATGTTTTTTTGCTCGGGCTGCACTTGATTCTTTCGTTGCGGGAGTTGCAGCCGGAGAAAACCGAGCGGTGGAAGACTTGGTCGTTACGATCATCCAAGCATTGGGCGATAAGTAGTACTTGGCTTAAATGAGAAACCTCCCCCACTTCTCACTCAAGCCGTTTGATTTTAAATTACAAAATTTATTATTTTCCCTTTAATGTATATCTCTTTCTTTATGATATTGGTTAAAAGATATTTTAAGATTTGTTCTTCTGATTTAGCCATTTTGAGCACTGCTGTTGCGTCATCCAACTGATCCGAAGGAACCGTAATTTTCCCACGGAGTTTGCCGTTGACGGTTATGGGAATTGTGACAATATCCTCAACTAATAGATTTTTATCGACTATTGGCCATAGCTCTTTGTGGACAGATTTGAACTCCCCACCCTTGTCCACAAAATACTCTTGCCACAACTCCTCCGCCATAAAAGGCGCGAAGGGGGCCAAAATTTTTACAACATCCCCTACTCTTTCTTTTAGTAAAGTTTCTTTTTCCCAAACATTAACAAATGTCATCATCGCTGAAATTGCCGTGTTATATCGAAATTCTTCTATGTCTGCGGTAACTTTGGAAATTGTTTTTGCTAACGCTTTCTCGACCTCATTTTTGGTCTTAAGCGACTTAGATAACTTAAGCGACTTAAGATCCCTCAAAGCCAACCTATAAAATCTTTCCAAAAATCTTGTTACTCCGGAAATTCCCCGATCATTAAAATCACCCCCTTGGGAATACGGCCCCATAAACATTAAGTAAATCCTAAAAGCGTCGGCGCCGATCTTATCTATGTATTCATCGGGATTGACGATATTCCCCAAGGACTTGCTCATCTTTTTACCATTTTTTGTAACATGACCATGCGCAAAAAATTTGATAAATGGCTCGTCAAAAGGAACGATGCCCATATCGTGCAGGGCCATTGTTAAAAATCTGGTATACATTAAATGTAAAACGGAATGCTCAGCCCCCCCTATATATAGGTGTACGGGAAACCATTTTTTAAAAGATTCTTCTTGATAGTCAAACGGAACGGCTTCTCTTTGAGAATATGGATACCTAAAAAAGTACCACCCCGAGTCCAAAAAGTTATCCAAGGTATCCGTTTCCCTTTCTGCAGACCCGCCACATTTTGGACAAACTGTATTAACAAAATCGTAAACATTGGCTAAAGGTCCCCGACCATCCCCTTTTGGCTTCCAATCTTCCACATACGGTAACTCTACAGGTAAACTTTCTTCGGGGACCGGAACCGTACCACACTTTTTGCAATAAATGATGGGAATCGGGGCGCTCCAATATCTTTGTCTTGAGATTAACCAATCGCGAAGTTTATAATTTACCGCAAATTTACCGCACTCCAGCCCTTCTAGCTTTTTAACAATCGCTTCCCCACCTTCTTTTGATGTCATGCCGTCAAATTTTCCTGAGTTTACCAACACTCCATCACCTTCATAAACTTCATCAGTCACATTGGTCTTATTAGACTCATTAATTCTTGCGATAGCTTCTATTATCGGCAAGTTATATTTTCGTGCAAACGCAAAATCCCGAGCATCGTGAGCTGGTACTGCCATAATAGCCCCTGTCCCGTAACCCGACAAAACATAATCCGCCACCCAAATAGGTATTTGTTTCCCATTGACCGGACTGATCGCATACGCCCCTGTAAACACCCCCGTCTTTTCTTTCTCTGTTAAAGTTCTTTCTATCTCGCTTTTGGCCAGTGAATCACTTGTATACTTTTGAACCTTTTCTTGCTGACCTACAGTCGTAATTTGAAAAACCAGCGGATGTTCCGGAGAAAGGACGATATAAGTAGCGCCAAATAGGGTATCCGGTCTTGTTGTAAAAACTTCAATTTCAAATTTAAAATTAAAAATTTCAAATTTAATAAGCGCTCCTTCGCTCCGTCCAATCCAATTCCTCTGCGCCTCAATCACTTTCGGACTCCAGTCAATCTTGTCCAAATTGTCAAGAAGTTTTTGAGAGTATTTCGTTATTTTAAAAAACCACTGCTTTAAAAGCTTCTTTTTGACAACCGAGTGACATCTTTCGCACTCACCCGCTATCACTTGTTCATCAGCCAACACCGTCTTACACGAAGGGCACCAATTAACTTGCGCTTCTTTCCTTTCGGCAAGTCCAGCTTCGTACAACTTAATAAACAACCATTGTGTCCATTTATAGTAACTTGGCCAATAGGTCCTTATTTCCCGCGACCAATCATACCCATGCCCTATCGCTTTAAATTGCTCGTCACGAAACCTATTACAAAGATCCTCCATTAGTTTTAAAGGATGCTGTCCAATTTTTATCGCATAATTTTCTCCGTGAATACCAAAGGCATCAAACCCCATGGGTTGAAAAACATCAAACCCCTGCATTCTTTTATAACGGCCGATTATGTCGCTACCTGTCGATGCATAAGCATGGCCCACATGCATCCTTGCGCCCGAAGGGTACGGAAACATCCAAAGGTTGTAAAAGGGTTTTTTGGCACTTTCTATGTCGCACTTATAGAGAGATGTTTCGTCCCACACCTTACTCCATTTTTTAAAAGCTTCTTTGTGGTCAAATGTTTTCTCGATCATAATATGAAATTTGAAATATCCATTCTTATTATATATAATTCCAAGCATGGAGGCAAAAGATAAAAATCTGCCCATTAGACAATTTGTTGCGCTTGCTAAAAAACGAGGTGTGGATTTTGGAAAATCTAATCCCTATAACCGCCTCCGCTACTATACAAAAATCGGCCTTCTTCCAAACATGGTAAGGATTAAATCACAAGGCCACTATCCGATGTCGGCTCTGGAATGCCTGTATCGTATCGAAAAATACAAAAAAGAGGGCTGGGATAATAAAAAAATCTTGAAGTCGCTTAAAAAAGAAAAGGTCGTAATCCCCCTTGACCCCATCTCCAAAAAGAAATGGTTGTGGTATTTTTTTGTCGCCTTTTTTGTCTCGCTGTTTCTAATTGGCATCGTTCAAGCCTCCATGTTTTCTGATATTAATAAGAATGGACCGGGGATAACCGGATCTTATGTAATGCAAATTGGAGAACGGACCGTTTTTGTTTATGATAGTAAAGTAAAAAATAGCTCCAAAGTTTTTGTAACCTTTACCTCCGACTACGCTCCCGCCTCTTCCTACCATGTTTCTTCCGTTACCCCAAATCTGGGCTTTGAACTTTCTCTTTCTTCCCCAATCTCTCAAACAGCTAGATTTAACTATTGGATAGTTGAATAAATTTCTCTTTCCCGTTACGGGAATTGCCCCTTGACACCCGTGTCGTTGCTTGATCTAATTTGTATATTACTAATAGTTCCAAAATTGATATGGAAAAAGATAAATTTCCCCAAGGAGAGGTTTCGCAAAAAATATACACTGTAAGTCATCTTTTAATTAAGCTACTTTTTTGGGCCGTGCTCTTTTTGACCCCTTTGTTTTTTGTGCCGGTAACTTTGGACTATTTTGATTTTAATAAAACGGTTTTGGTATATTTTATTGGAGGAATCTCGCTTGTCCTATGGGCCGTCAAAATGCTTGCCTCAAAAACATTTTATATAAAAAGAGGCGCGGTGGATCTCCCCCTTCTTTTAATATTGCTTACAGCCGTGGTTTCTTCATTTTTTTCCGGAAATAAATATTATTCCGTTCTTGGAACTCAGGGAATGTGGGAATCCTCCCTTATTACCCTTGCTTTGCTTTACACTTATGTTTACACCATATCCTCCAACCTTTCTAAAGAAGAAGTCGCTTGGGGGTTAAAATCCACAGTTGCGGGTACAGCTTTTGCCAGCTTAATATTTCTCCCTTCCGTTTTTGGATTTAATCTTCTAAACCAAGCGTGGTCGGGACAGTTTTTTAACACCTTTGGATCGGTTTCTGGGGCTTTGCTTTATCTTTGCGCGGTAGCGGTATTAGGATTACATTTTACAATTTCCGGTGCCACCCCAACCGAAAAAAGCGTGTTTTCCGTTTTGACATCGCTTTTAATTCTTCCTGTAGTAATTGGATTGGAACCCGCTCTTCTTTTTTGTCTTATTGCTGGCGTTGCTTTTGTTCTTCTTTACACAAAACCAAAAGTGGTAAAAGAGGCCCTGCCATTTCTGGGTTCTATTTTTTCCACCTCGCTGATCTTTTTGACGGTTGTTTTAACTCCCTCATTAAGAAGCTCCGTTGGCATAAAATACCCGCTTCCCAGAAACATCAATCCCTCATACAAAACATCGTGGGCGGTTGCTTCGGGAGTAATTGGAGAGAAGCCGTTTTTTGGGGCAGGGCTTAGTAACTTTGGTATGAGTTACACCATATTTAAACCTTTGTATGTAAACGCGGAAAGTACTTGGGATATAAGATTTAACAAACCTATAAGCGAATACATTAACATCCTAACTACCACGGGTATTGTAGGACTTCTCTGCTGGATTTTGCTCATCGCAAGAGTAGGAAAAAAGATCTTTCTTCCCTCCGGAAAAGCTACAAGCATACTTGGACCAGAAGAAAATGGTACCGACACCGCCATTAAAGCGGGACTTGTTACAATTTTTCTTATCCTTGCCTTTAGGCCACAAACTTTTCCACTGACCCTCTTGCTGTTTGTTTTATTTGCCTCCTTTTCTGCTTACGACAGTGGTTCGTGGGATCTTAAAAAAGAATCCTCCGAAATTCCCGTTACTTTTGTGTTTATCTCGTTTGTCGCTATGGGAATTTTTGGATACTTTGTGGGAAGAGCTTATCTTGCCGACTACTATTTTAGAAAAAGTATTGACGATTTGGCTCTTGGCGGAAGAAATACTTACAACCTGCAAAGGCTAGCGGTTCTTAATAATCCGATAAACGATCTTTACCGCAGTAATTATGCTCAATCAAATTTGGCCTTAGCCAATGCCCTTGCGCAAAAGAAAGATCTAACAGACGCGGATAAATCAGATATTCAAACCTTGATATCGCAGGCAATCAGAGAAACTCGTGTGGTAACTGAAACAATCTCACCGTTATCAGCAGACGCTTGGGAAGTTAGAGGCCTAATCTATAAAAGCCTAAATCAGGCGGCGCAAGATGCCGCAACTTGGGCGATAAGCGCATATAACAACGCTATCTCTTTAGACCCAAACAACCCAAGATTAAGAGTAGATCTTGGAGGAATTTACTTTACCAACAAGGACTACCAAAACGCGGCGGCCATTTTTGCAGGCGCAACCCGTCTTAAGAATGACTATGCCAACGCCCACTATAACTTAGCGCAATCTTATAAAGAACTTAAAGCTTTTGCCGAAGCCAAAACAGAGCTCGAGATAGTTTTGCGATTAATTCCAGAAGGTTCCGAAGATGCCAAAGCGGTAACAGAAGATTTGACTGCGGTAAGTAAAATAGTCGCCGAAGCACAGGCTCAAGCGGCAAAAAATACTAAGCCGAGTGTTGAACAAATTGAAGCAAAAGGAATAACGCCAACACCAAATCAACAGCCATTAACAAATCCGGCAGAGCAAAACGCCCTTACCCCAACTCCGGTTGAGTAATGAGAAAATTAAAAGTTTAGAGACAAAAAAACCCTCGCCAAGAGTCGGGGGTTTTTAAATATTAGATGTGAGGTATAATATACTTTCACGGGCCTGTAGCTCAG
>PEYT01000001.1 GCA_002774285.1 candidate division WWE3 bacterium CG08_land_8_20_14_0_20_40_13
AAATTAAAATATCCATATTAAAGGAATAAAGCAATATAAAGTCATTATAACAACTTGGACTCTTCCATAAAAGGTATTAGAGGGAGTAAAATAATAGTGTCCGCGCATGGGCGGGCGGGGCAAGGACACTAGAAAATCTTTTCCTTGCTTTCGCGGAGCGGAAAAAAATCGCGCGCGCAAAAAACAACGGGAGCGAGGCCGCCGCAGGCGGCCGAGCTAACGACTTTGAAATTCGGTTCTAACTTTTTCGTAAATCTCTATCATAATTCGCCGCGTCAAACGCAGCTACGCGTTGCAATCAAGAGGGTATTAGACTATATTTAGAAGACTTGCTCAATTTGTTGCTTATGAATACCCAAGATATAAAGTTTATAACTGTTAGAGTAATTTCAAACATCCTTATTTTGGGTGCTATTGCTGTTATTGCTCTTACCTACGGCCCGTGGGCGTGGGGAAATTTGGTTTTAATCGCCACAAAAGCCCGTGGAGTTACTTGGCAACTGTCAAACTCTGGTGATAGCGGAGAGAAATCATTGATACGAGCTTTAATTGATCAAAAGCCTTTGGCAATTGCGCCTATTAACGAGGAGTTTTCAATTGTTGTGCCTCGAATCGGCTTAAGTGTGCCTGTAGTAAAGAATGTTTCAATTGCTGACAAAAAACAATACTTGGATGCGTTAAGAAGCGGAGTGGCGCACGCCCGCGGTTCTGCGGTTCCGGGACGGTCCGGAAATGTGTACCTTTTTGCCCATTCCGGGGTTGATTTTTGGGAGCTTGGTCCATATGCCGGAAGCTTTAATTTGTTAAACAGACTGACACCGGGCGACGAAATTATGACTTTTTATGAAAATAAAAGATATATTTACAAGGTTGTCCAGACAGAGATTGTGAAAGGTTGGGATACCATACCATATTACCGCGACTTTGTGCGACCGATGATGACATTGCAGACTTGTGACCCACCCGGGACTACGCTTAATAGGTTACTTGTTTTAGCGGAATTAGTTGAATGAGAATGCGTATTGGGATGCTCCCCTAATTAGGGTCGCACCCCTTAAGAGTATGGGAATCTCCAAAAAAATCGCCATAGATCTTGGAACCGCCAATTCGGTAGTGCTTGTTATTGGTGAAGGTATTGTTATTAACGAGCCGACTGTTGTTGCGGTATCCGCTGACGATAGGAAAGTATTGGCCGTTGGCAACGCCGCTAAAGAAATGTTGGGCAAGACTCCCGAAAGTATTGAAGCGATAAAACCTCTTAAAGATGGGGTGATCGCCGACTATGTGATTACCGAGGCTATGCTCCATTACTTTCTGGACCGTTCCGGAGGCCGGATCCGTTTTGTAAAGCCCGAAGTAATGATAGCTGTTCCAGCTGGTGTTTCTTCGGTAGAATCGCGGGCAGTTTTGGAGGCCGCTCTTTCGGCCGGCGCGCGGATGGCGTATCTTATTCCAGAGCCACTTGCCGCCGCAATTGGCGCGGACCTTCCCATTGGCGACGCTTCTGGGAATATGATCATAAATAGTGGTGGTGGAACTACGGAAACGGCCGTTATTACCCTTGGCGGAATCGTGGTCTCTGGTTCAGCGCGCGTGGCGGGAAACCAGCTTGACGAGACCATTGCTGCTTACATCAGAAAAAAATACAGTTTGCTAGTTGGAGAAAATACTGCGGAAGAGGTAAAAATTAGTATCGGTTCCGCGCTCCCACTGCCCAAAGAATTGGAAATGGAGGTAAAAGGTCGCGATACCATTTCGGGATTGCCCCGTACCATCATTATCAGGTCGTCCGAGGTGGTTAACGCGATAGAACCTACCTTAAAAGAGATGGTTACTGAAGTAAAAAAAGTTTTGGAAAAAACCCCTCCGGAAATTGTTGGAGATATTATAGATAAAGGGATTGTTATGTCGGGAGGCACGGCAAAGCTTCGTAATATAGACAAGTTTATTACTAAAGAAACAGGTCTTCCCGCCCATGTGGCTGACGATCCTTTGCTGTGTGTGGTCAAAGGGGTGGCAACCGCGCTGGAAAATTTGGAACTTTTTGAAAAAAGTATTATTAGAAGGTAATATATAGGTATGAAAATATTTAAAAATGGGATTCCCATTGTTCCTGTTTTGGCTTTGCTTCTGCTACTGTCTTGGGCAACAATTCTTTATTCCCAAGGCTACCGCGTTAACCTTAACAAAAAACAGGTTACGGTTACACAAACAGGAATCCTTTCTTTGCGAAGTATCCCAGAGGGTGCAAAAGTATACCTTAATGGCAAGATAACCACCGCGACTAATTCCACGGTTTCTTCTTTGGCTCCCGGATCTTACAAAATAGAAATAAAGAAGGAAGGGTTTACGGATTGGGAAAAGACAGTAGAAGTTTTTAACGACAAAGTAACAGATATTACCGCGCTTTTAATATCCAAATCGCCAAGAATAGAGCCTTTAACAACATACGGGGTAGCGGCGTTTTCTATGTCAAACGATGGGACAAAAATTGCCTACGCCACAAAAAACGGCAAGGAACCCGGAATTTGGATATTGCCTTTGTCCGGCGCTTCGTCTATTTCTATATTTGGGGGAAATAGAAATTTGCTTGTGGCCGACTCTTCTTCCATTGCTTACTCTTTGGCCAAAAGTATCTCTTGGTCTCCGGATGATAAGGAAATCTTAATTAAAATGTCGGAGGACAAATATTATCTTGTGGCGGTAGGTGGTTCTGTTAACCAAATTCCTTTAGAAGATATAAATGATCCAAAAACCATCTATGGATCTTGGGATCAAATTAGAAAGGATACCTTAGCAAAATATGTAGAAAAACTTAACATACCGCAAGTTTTAATTCCAATCGCCTCCAATCCCGCCTCCGTGTGGTCGCCCGATTTTAAAAAGTTTTTTGTAAAAGTACCAGTCGCGGAGGGAAAGGTTCTTTATAAAATCTACAATTTTGAAGATCCCTTGCCTGTTGGCGAGGAAAAAGAATATTCTCCATTAAAGGTAGGGGTTGCGGATAATATAAGCGTTTTTTGGTACTCCGACTCATACCATCTTGTAGTTGAGGAAAATCAGACTGTAGAGATTGTCCGCATTGATGGATCAAACCGTACAGAGATATTTACGGGAAGCCTAGCAAGTCCTTTGGCCTATCCCACCCCGTCAGGAGATAAGATTATTATCTTGGTGTCGTTTAAGCAATCCGTTCCGCCAGATCTTTATACGGTTTCTATCAGATAGAAATGCACAAAGATACAAAATTTCTATCAACTTCAATCCTTGGTGTTCGAGTTGACATCGTGTCAAAGAATAGGGCTTTGGGTGAAATACTGCATCTCGCGCGTTTAAATAGGCCATCGTATGTAGTAACCGTAAATCCAGAGCAGATGTATGATGCGTACTATGATCTCGCATTTAAAAGAATACTAAACGAAAGTGATTTGTCGTTATGTGATGGTACAGGTGTCCTTCTGGCATCGTATCTTTTTCCTCCGCGGGTAAAAGAAAGAGTACGCGGATCGGAAATTCTCCCAGAAATTCTTAGAATGACAGCTAACTTGAAAATGAATATCAAAGTAGTACTTCAAAAAGGGTCTTTGTCGACAAAAGTTGCTATAGAGAAGTACTTATCTCTTATTGGAATCCCCAAAGATAGATTTAAAGTTACTGATGAGGTTGATGATGCGTCAACGGCCAATATAACCCTTTTTGCAATGTCACACTACAAAGCGAATCAGTATATAGCCAATTGTGTTTCCAAAAATCATCTTGGCTTAAAAATAAACATCGGAGGATCGTTTGACTACCTTTTGGGTCTACAAAGAACTCCGTTCCCGTTTTTAAGATGCCTTGGTCTTGAATGGCTTTATAGGTGGATGACCCGTCCATGTTATCGTGCCAAAAGGGTATTTAAAGCTGTTATTTTATTTCCTTTGCTTCTTTTATCCACAAAGATCTCCTTGACATTGTTTGGAACAAAAGAGTAGTTTAATTCTATTAGGATTTTTTTCTTTTATCCACAGCCATAAGTAACTTAAGTTACTTAAGTTAACTTAAGTCTCTTGCGGTTTAGGACCAATCTATGACCCTTCAGGACAAACTTTACAAATCATCGGAAGTCTGTGACATTCTTGGCGTAAGTTTACGCACTTTATATCGCTATATCGAGGATAGGAAAATGGGATCTGTGCAACTTTCTTCCGGAAGGCATAGATTTACAAAAGATCAAATAGAAGGTTTTTTACAGCTTGGTCCGGATAAACAAGAGAAAGTGGTAGTACCGGAAAGTATTGCAGAAATCCCTGTTGCAGAAATTGTTTCTGAGACTAGTGTGTCTCATGAGTTACATGAGCCCAATGAGACTTATGAACCTTTAATACAAGAAAAACCCGTGGAGACTTTTTCTATGATGGGACTAGGTGAGGAAGAAGAAGTAAAAGAAGAGGTAATAGAGAAAGTTCCTTCTTTTAAACCCCTGTATTTTAGATGTCCTTTTGATGACTTGCGTGTTATTGCCAAATTGGTAAAGCGCGCCGGAGAAAACGCCAGCGCAGACTATGCTTTTACGGGGCCTGCTGGTCTTTCGCTTTTTTATCCGATAAAAGCGTTTGATAAATTGCATTTTTATGTGTCTCCTGACCAAATGGACTTTTGGAAGTTAAGGTTGCAACTTGAGGATGCGGGGACGGATTCCGCAAATGTAGTTATTATTAAGGCTGATACTGTTGAAGTGTTTGACATGGCAGGGGAACGTGGAGGATTAAAGCATGTAAGTGTGGATCGACTTAAAGAGGACCTGCGCCAAATGAATATGGATGACGAATTGAAAGAATTTGAATCTAAAGGATATTAAAAACCCCCCTCCGCGACTTTAGGTCGGGAGGGGGTTTTTCTTTTTAGTAACCTCTTAGGCTTGCCTCTCGCGTGCCATATCAACTACCAATTTTCTGCCTTCTAAGTCTTTGCCGTTAAAATCGGCTAAAGCTTTTTGTGCTTCTTCTTCTGTTGAAAATTCAACAAAACCGAAACCACGGGATCTTTTTGTCATCTTATCTGTAATAACTACAGCATCAACAACATTACCGACCTCGGCGAAGGTTGTCTTAATGTCTTCGTTGGTAAATCTAAAGGGAAGGTTTCCTACGTATAACTTTTTACTCACTTGCTGTCACCACCTTAAAAAAATTCGGCCTAACAAAAGAATCCGCAAGGAAGCGAAAAAGTTCGATACGAGAATCTTCTATCAAAAGCCTGACTAGGGAGTATTAAAGCAGGTTTCTTAACTAAATGCAACAGCAAGCTTTTATGAAGAAAAATTAATCTTGCGGAATACTCGAGTTTGGATCACAATTATCCCATGCAACCCCCACTTGATCCAAGGAAAATTCTTTCTGAGCTTTATGTAAAAAACTTGGAGCTGTACCGCGAGCGGTCCCGCATTCACGAAATTATTCAGCAGGTGGCAGAGGTGGTTTTTGCCGTGGATCAGGATTATAAGATAACCCTTTTTAACAAGACTGCCGAGGCAGTTTTTAACTTTTCTCAGGAAAAGGCGGCAGGGATGTCAGCTGACCGCGTTGTTAAACTATCCCGTGACGAAGTATTTTTTAGCGTCAAAGAGTACGCCTTTAAAAAAGAGGCTACTTTAAACGAGATTAACAAAAAAAGCATCACCGCTATTGATAGATTGGGACGCAAATTCTATTACCGCCTTAATTTTGCTCATACCCTAATGGAAACCGGAGAAAAAGAATGCGTTATTACTTTAACCAATATTACAAACGAAGTTGAGGAGGACAAAAGAAAAGACGAGTTCATTTTTGTGACAGGCCACGAACTTAAAACTCCGGTGACCATTATCAAAAACAATCTTTGGATGTTCCGTTATCTTTTTGCCGGTAAAGAAACGCTTACCCCGCGGCAAAAGGAGCTTTTAAACAACACATCGGAGGAACTGATTCACCTTAATAAACTTACGACAGATCTATTGGATTTATCTCGTATCGCGCAAAACAGGTTGGTTTTAAATGTTCGTGATTGCAATATTGATCAAGTGTTAAAAGATATCGGCGATTCTTTTAGCCAGATGGCCAATAAACAAGGTCTAAAGTTTTCTGTTTCAAAGGGTCAATTTGGTATGGTTAAGGCCGATAAAGAGAGGATTTACGAAGTTTTTGAAAATCTATTAAGCAACGCTTTTAAGTATACAGAGAAAGGTTACATCAAAATAGGTATCGCAAGACAAAAATCCCATCTTAAGATTTTAATCGTAGACTCTGGAGCGGGAATAGAGAGAAAGGATTATCCGAAAATATTTACCAAATTTGGGCGGGGGTCCGAAGGGCTAAAAGTTCACGAAAACGGCGCCAGCACGGGGCTAGGGCTTTATGTCACAAAAAATCTTGTGGAACAGATGGGGGGAAAAATTGGTTTTACAAGTGAGAAGGGGAAGGGGACTGAGTTTTGGTTCACACTAAAAAGAACATAATAATCCTTGAAAAACATTTTTCTTTTGTTATATTGGGGTGATCATGGGTCCTAAATACAAGATACTTCTCGTTGAAGATAAAGAGTCTCTCCGCACAGTTTATGCCGAGTATCTTCGGATGGAAGGTTTTGTCGTAGATGAGGCCAAAGATGGTCAAGAGGCGTTAGACAAAGCTATGGCGCAAAAGTACGATCTTGTTCTTTTGGATGTGATGCTTCCCAAAGTTGACGGTCTTGAAGTTTTAAAATCGCTCAAATCCAACCCACAAACAAAAGATACAAAAGTATATATGTTAACGGTTCTTGGAAGAGATACGGTTATTAAAGAAGGGTTTGATATTGGGGCCGATGGATATCTTATTAAAGACAAAATTACCCCCCCCATGATAAAAGAAGAGATTTTGCAAGCGCTCTCTCCAAAAGCTTCTTGATAAAGCCCTTTTTGTATGGTTAAATACCTCCTATGTCGCGGATTTGTGAGAATTGTCAAAAATCAAGGTTACGGGGAAAGCAGGTTACCGATGCTTGGGGTGTAAGTTATCGTTCCAATAAACACTTTGGAGTTAATTTACGCAATGCCACTCTTACAATTGGTGGAGTAAAAAAGAGGATAAAAGTGTGCGCAAAGTGTCTTAAGTCCCTCAAGGCCTCGTTGGTTCCCGTCACCCTTTAACTTTCCTTCCCACTTTGTTATATTGTCCCTAATGGACTTTAAAAAGCTTTTTTCCTTATTTTCTCCCGATTTAGCAGTTGATCTTGGGACGGCAAACACCGAAGTTTTGGTTGTTGGGAAGGGAATTGTTATTAAAGAGCCCACAATTTGCGCCATTAATAAAAAAACTAAAGGTATCATCGCAATTGGAAGCGAGGCAAAAACAATGCTCGGGAAAACTCCCCCCAGCATTTCTGTTATAAGACCCCTTAAAGACGGTGTTATCTCCGACTATGAGGTAGCGGAAAAGTTTTTAGCGCATTACATAAAAAAAGTTTGCGAATCCTCCAAACCTCTTTTTGGTATTTCCAAGCCTCGTATTGTTCTTGGGGTGCCTTCGGGAATTACCGAAGTGGAACGCAGGGCTGTATCTGAAGCGGCGATGTCGGCAGGAGCTAGAAGGGCGTACTTATTGGAAGAGCCTATGGCGGCGGCTATTGGAGCAGGACTTCCTGTTTTGGAGGCTCGAGGAAGTATGATTGTTGACATTGGCGGCGGGACAACGGAGATAGCGGTTATTTCCTATGGCGGTATCGTAGTCGCCAAATCCCTTAAAACTGCGGGATACGAAATTGACCAAAAAATAATTGAAATTAGCAAAGACAGATACAATTTGCTAATAGGTGAGTCAACAGCAGAAGAGGTTAAGATAGTAATTGGCAGTGTATATGAGCCAAAAAAAGACAGCGTTTACATTTTAAAGGGAAGAAGTTTGGAAACAGGCCTTCCAGAGTCGCGTGAAGTGTCATCCTACGATATTTTTGAGGCCATTATAATTCCAGTAAAACAAATTATTGAAGCCGTTAAAGATACCATCCAAGAAACTCCGCCCGAGCTTGTGGCAGACATCTTAAAAGATGGTATCACAATATCCGGGGGTGGGTCGGAGCTTTTGGGATTTGATAAACTATTGTCGCGTGAGGCAAAAATACCTATCCACAAGGCGGCGGATCCTGCGACTTGTGTTGTTAGAGGGTGCGCGAAGGTTTTGGAGGACCCAAGTCTTTTGGGCAAGGTTAAAATCTAATATATGACAGTATGGGCCCCCTTAAAATATCTTTTAGCCGCTATCCTTTTGCTTATGCTTGGACTAACCCCATTTAGTAGAGCAGTTCGGGGCGGAGTTTCCGCTTTTTTTGGCCCCTTTGTTTTTGGTTTTTATAAAATATCGCAAGGATTGGTTTCCGAAGTGTATTTTTGGAAGGATTTACGCGGCCTTGCTGTAGAGAATACGCTTTTGCAAAAACAGGTGGCATATTTAAAATCCCAAACCGTTCGTTTGGACGAAACGGCGCGGGAGAACGAGGTTCTTAAAAAGCAATTTAATGGGAAAATTAACGATTGGCAGGGAGATTTGATTATGGCTCGGGTTTTAGGATGGGGGCAGACAACGGCCGCTTCATCAAAAACAATTATTTTAAACAAAGGAACAACCCAAGGTCTCCTTGAAGGTGATCCGGTAATTTTAGACGGAAATCTGGTAGGACAAATTGTCCAAGTTTATGAAAATTCAGCGCTCTGCAGGTTAGCAAGCGACTCCAATTTTAAAGCGGCAGTGGTAACGCAAAAAAGCCGAGTTTTTGGCACAATTGCTGGAGATTTTGGGACAAAGCTGCGTTTGGAGCATATTTTGCAGGCGGAAAATTTGGATACTGGGGAGGCGGTGATTACTTCGGGGATGGACGGTAAATTTCCTAAAGGTCTTGTGGTAGGGTTTGTGGAAAGCGTCACTTCTGCGCCCTCGGCTGTAGAAAAGACGGCGGTTATCAACTCGGCAATTTCTTTTACTCGCCTAGAGGAGGTTTTTATATGGAAAAAAGGTCAATAATTTTTTCGATTGTGCTTGTTGGAGCCATTGCGGTAGAAGCCGGTTTTTTTGGCTGGCCAATATATTTTTCCGCTTTGTACGCCTTGTGTTTTCTTTCCCCAAAATATGAAGGACTTTCTGCCGTTTTTGTTTCCGGATTTGTCTATGATTGTCTTTCAACCAAAATATTTGGGGCCAGTTTGTTATTTCTTGTTATTCTTGGAATATCCATTTCATTCTTTAAAAGACTGTTTGGTGCGTCTTTTTTTGGTTTTCTTTTTGGTAATCTGTTTTTTTACACTATTTTTTACTTTTTTAAGATGGTCCCGCAATTTTCCATAATTTACTTTTGGAAGGATTACGCGCCATCTCTAATTATAAGTATTGGGACCGCGATAATTTGGCGGAGTATCTTTCTTTCCATAAAAGGGGGGAGGGGACGAGATAGATTCCGGCAATTGCGGTTGCAGGAGTTTTAACGGTCTATTTTCATGAAAACACGCTTTGGAATATTTTTTCCCTCTCAAATGGCAGTTTTTAAGGGTCAACGGAAAAGGTTTTTTATAACCGCTTTTGGTAATTTGTCGCATCCGGAGATTACGGGTGGAAAACCCGTTGACCGTGATTTTTGGCGTGTCCGTGGGACCGCGATTATTTTGGCATTAATCATCCCGTTTTTTGTTTTTTCTGCGCGCCTTTTTCTTTTCCAGATAATAAAACACGACTATTACCAATTAATAGCTTTGCAAAATAGAACTTTTAAAAAAACCGTACTGCCGGAAAGGGGAGTTATATTGGATAGAAACGGTGTTGTAATGGCGCGGAACGCCCCGGGTTTCCGTATTGTACTAAAGCTTTTAGACCCTTCTCTAATTAAAGATGAATTCCTAAAAAATATATCTTTTAATCTTGGGATAGATCCGGAAACTGTTATAAAAAAAGTAGCCGTCGCCCAAAAGTCAGGGACCCCATACTCCGTTCTTAAAAGCAATATTTCTAAAGAAGAGGTAAGTGTTTTGGAAAGCAAATATAGCGGTAATATGGCAATTTCTATAGAAACGGCTCCGGTTAGGGAAAACCTCTATCCATTTTCTACATCTCATCTTTTGGGATTTGTCGGAGAGGATACCGGGGGGGAAAAGGTGGGAAAATTAGGTTTGGAGAAGTATTACGAAAATTATTTACATGGGGTGGTGGGATACACCTTAATGGAAACCAATTCCTTGGGAGAAACTCAAAAAACCGTTGATTTTGGAAAAGCCGTTGCTGGGGATACTTTGGTATTAAGTATCGACGTGGGTTTGCAGGATTTTTCTTATAAGGTTTTAAAAGATCTTCCTGGAGCTATTGTTGTCCAACGGGTTACGGATGGTTCTCTTATAACTCTTGTCAGTGCCCCGGGGTTTGACGCATCGCTTTTTAACTATGGGATAAATCAGAAAGATTATCAAAAAATTCTGGACGACCCTAAAAATCCTTTTTTTGATCGGGCGCTTTCCGGCGGATACGCTCCGGGATCGGTTTTTAAACTAATTGTTGCGGCAGGGGCGCTTTCCGAAGGGAATATTAAACTTGGTCAGGTGGTTAATGTGCCTGGGTCTATTAGGATTGGAAGTTTTATTTTTCGGGATTGGAAAGAGTCGGGACATGGCATGGTCGACATAACGCGGGCATTGGGAGTATCAAGCGATGTGTTTTTTTACGCCCTTGGAGGAGGGTGGCAGGAATTTAATATAAAAGGCTTGGGGGTGGAGAAAATAAGCCAGTACGCTTCGCTTTTTGGACTTGGTGCTGTATCGGGAATAGATATGCCAGAGGAATCGTCGGGTTTTTTGCCAAGTAAGGATTGGAAAAAAAGTGTTTACGGCGAAGATTGGTATATTGGAGATGATTTTATTACCGCAATTGGGCAGGGGTTTGTGCAAGCTACGCCTCTCCAGATAAATAACGCCACGGCGGCAGTTGCTAACGGCGGGTCGTTGTATAAGCCGTGGCTTGTATCTAGAATAGAGCTAGCGAGCGGCGAGAAGATAATAAAGACGGAAAGGGTGATAAGATCCAATATTGTGGCGGAAGATGTTTTGAATGTTGTCCGTGAGGGGATGAAAAAGGCCTGTAGTATTGGGGGAACGGCATACCCACTTTTTGACTTTACGCCGCAAATTGGATGCAAAACAGGGACTTCGGAATATGGGGAAAAGGATAAATACGGTAACTATAAAACGCATGCTTGGATAACGGTTTTTGCGCCTTATGATAATCCCGAATATGCCCTAACGGTGTTTTTAGAAGGCGGTGGGGAGGGGTCAAAAGATGCAACTCCATTAGCAAGGGAGATATTGGAGGGGATGGTGAGGATGAAGATACTTTAATAATTTTTAAATATTAAAAATTGAAAACTGATTACAAATTAAAAACTAAAAATTAAAAATTAAAAGGTGATAGACTTTCACTCACTATACAAAAATAATTCGGAGTTTCCGCAAAAACTTCTTTCTCTTACCGACTGTCCTAAATCGTTACACATTGCTGGTCGGATAGACCCTTCCGATAATCTTGCCCTTGCCGTTGTTGGGAGCCGGAAAATGAGTTCGTATGGTAAGGAGGTTTGCCGTGACATTGTTTCAAAAATAGTTACGCGCCATGTTACCATTGTTAGTGGCTTTATGTATGGGGTGGATATTGCGGCGCATAATACGGCGTTTGAGTTTGGAGGAAGAACAATTGGAGTTTTGGGATTTGGCGCGGATTTTGTGGGGAATGTACCTGATATTAAACTTGCCGAGGCAATTGTTAAAGAAGACAGGGGGGCTTTAATTACGGAGTTTAATTTGGATCAGGCGCCACAGCAGTGGACGTTTCCTAAAAGAGATAGGATAATATCGGCCTTGGCTAATGCGGTGCTCGTTATTGAAGCCGCCGAAAAGTCTGGGACATTTTATACGGTAGAGGCCTGCGTGCAACAAGGTAAGGATGTGTTAGCAGTTCCGGGATCTATCTACAGCGATGTTAGCAAAGGGTGTCATAAACTGATAGAAGACGGCGCGCGAATTGTTAAATCAGCAGAAGATGTTATTGAGGCGTTAGGAATTTTATCAACCAGTAGTAACCCACCTGCAATAAATAACACGTCTCTTTCGTATGATGAAGAATGTGTGCTTAAATTGCTGGATCAGGTAGGAATTTTAGTGGATGATATTATTGTAAAGTCAGAAATGCAGTCATCCACCGTTCTCTCGTCACTTACTGCGTTAGAGATGAAAGGGTTTATTAGAGAGGTGGGAGGAGGGATGTATAGAAGAATATAATTCAGAATTAAGAGTTTAGAGTTAAGAATTAAGTTTTTAGTTATGAGTTTTAAAACATAATCAGAATTTTTCATAAGTTTTGAACTTTTAACTAAATTCTAAACTTCGAATTCTTAATTTTAAACTTGTTGTTATGAATCTAGTTATCGTTGAATCGCCTACAAAAGCAAAAACAATCGCCAAATTTCTTGGCACGGACTATATCGTTAAAGCCTCATATGGTCATGTTGTCGATCTTCCCACAAAAACCTTGGGGGTGGATCTTACCGATAATTTTAAACCAGAATATGTAGTTACCGTTCGTGGCAAAAAAACGCTAACGGAGCTAAAAAAATTAGCAAGGGATGCGGAAGTTATCTATATTGCCACAGATCCAGACAGGGAAGGGGAAGCGATCGGATTTAATTTGCTAGAACAAATTAAATCCGAAAAATCCAAAGTTCCCGCCTTCGCCAAGGCTTCGGCGGACAGGCAAATTCCAAATTCCAATTATAAGAGAATACAGTTTCATGAAATTACAAAGGAAGCGATTGAGGCGGCGGTAAAACACCCTACGGAAATTAATGTTGCGTTGGTTGAGGCGCAACAGGCGCGGCGGGTTCTTGATCGTTTGGTAGGTTACAAACTGTCACCGCTTTTATGGAAAAAAGTTCGTTATGGATTGTCCGCGGGGCGGGTACAGTCGGTGGCGGTGCGGTTGATTGTGGAGCGGGAGAGGGAACGGAAAAAATTTAAAGCTCAAGAATACTGGGAGTTTGAAGGAAAATTCAATCCTCGGGGCACTGCCCCCGCGGGGCAGTGCCCCAATTTCGGAATAACGGCGGGATTAAGGAAAATCAACGGCAAAGATTTTCTAATCGATTCCAAAGAAAAGGCCGCTAAGATTGTTTCTCAAGTCAATGCTTGCGGGCATAAAGTAGAAAGCGTTGATAAAAAGGAAGTTAGGAAATATCCTCATCCGCCATTTACCACATCTACCCTGCAACAGTCCGCGGGAAATCTTTTTGGCTTTTCGGCAAAGCGCACAATGTCGGCGGCGCAGAAGCTGTACGAAGAAGGTTTTATTACTTATCATCGCACAGACTCGTTAAATTTGTCGGAGAGTTTTATCAATGAGGCGAGAGTATACATCGGTGACAAATTCGGCAAAAACTTTTTACCGGAAAAGCCGATTTTTTATAAAACAAAATCCAAATCGGCACAAGAAGCTCACGAAGCAATTAGGCCAACTGCTGTAGGGAATTTTAAATTTGAAACCCTAAATTTTAAGTCAAAATCAAAAGGCAAATTAAGTAAATTGGTCAAATCAAACCAATCAGACCAAGGGGACAAATTAGACAAATCTAGCCAATATGATGCGGATTTAGAAAAGATTTACGATCTTATTTGGCGTCGCGCGGTAAGTTGTCAAATGACCCCAGCGGTTTATGATCAGGTAACGGTTTGTGTAATCTCGAAATGGGGCACTGCCCCTTTGGGGCAGTGCCCCGATCCAGATGAATTTTTGTTCGTCTCGTCCGAGCAGGTTCTAAAATTTCAAGGGTTCCTTGTGGTCTATCATTCCGGTAGCAATCATCTACCTTCTACCGTCTCCTTTCTCCCTCCCACCCCATATCATCTATCTTCCGGTCAAATCCTTGATTTGACCGCTCTCACCCCCTCCCAGCATTTTACCCAAGCCCCCGGCCGTTACCAGACGGCATCTTTAATTAAAGCTCTGGAAGAATACGGCGTGGGTCGTCCATCCACTTATGCATCCACAATTACAACAATTGAAAGCAGGGGCTATGTTCTACGAGATGGCAGATATTTTTACCCGGATGATGTGGCCTATGTGGTTAACGATCTGTTGGTCGCCAATTTTCCGGAGGTGGTGGATCTTAAGTTTACGGCAAAAATGGAGGAGGAGCTGGACAAAATTGCCGAAGGGACTCTTAAATGGGGGCCTGTAATTAGAGATTTTTGGGACCCATTTGTCAAAGATTTAGAAAAAGCCGAGACAAATTTAAAAAAGTCCTACTTTACAACATTAGAAACTGTGGAAGAGAAGTGTCCTGATTGTGGGGCAAACCTCGTCGTCAAACTTGGAAAATATGGTAAATTTTTATCTTGTAGCAAATTTCCGGAATGTAAATATATGAAAGCGTTGGTGCAAGAAACAGGAGATAGTTGCCCGGATTGTAAAGAGGGCAGAGTAGTATTGCGTCGCACTAAAAAAGGAAAACCGTTTTATGGGTGCTCGCGCTACCCCGATTGCAAGTGGGCAAGCTGGACCAAACCGACAAGTGAAGGTTGACAGGGAGGAGCAAAATAGATAAGTTGGTGAGAGGGAATTTAGTGTCAAAGGACAAACAGAGACTCTTATTAAAAGTTAAGAAGTAAGAGTTAAGAAATTAGTTATGAGTTTAGAATTAAAAAAGGATATTAAATATCGGGCATTTTATTTTAGCCTCGATGTTATTCATTTTTTAGAGTCTTTAAGTTTTAGGCAATCAATTAAAATAATATCAGATCAGCTTATTAGATCTGTAACTTCAATTGGTGCAAATATTGTAGAGGCAAGGGGATCCTCTTCCAAAAAAGAATTTCTTAAATTTATTCAAATATCCTTAAAGAGCTCCTTTGAGGTAACATATTGGTTGGCGTTACTTGATGAATTACTTTTAGACAGAAAAGAAGAAATGGCGAAACTGAAAAGTGAGGCTAACGAGATTAATAAAATATTAAATTCAAGCGTTTTAACATTAAAAGGGTGTAAGAAACTCTAAATTCTAAACTAAATTATTAACTATTAACTCTTAGTTCTTACTATGGTTAATCTTGGCTACAAAATTATATTTGTATCGGGCGGAGTAATATCCGGCCTTGGCAAAGGCGTTACTGTGGCATCCCTTGGTAGTCTTCTAAAAGAACGCGGATTTAAAGTCACCGCCTTAAAATGTGATATGTATCTTAACATTGACGCTGGAACCATGAACCCTATGGAACACGGTGAAGTTTTTGTGACGAAGGATGGCAAGGAAACTGATCAAGATCTTGGTCACTACGAAAGATTTTTAGACGAAGATCTAACGCAGGCAAACTATGTAACTCGCGGGCAAATGTACCGAGACATCCTTGACAAAGAAAGACAACTTGCTTATGATGGGAAGTGCGTAGAAGATCTTTTTGAAATTCCCCGTGAATTTCAGAAAAAAATAGACGAATGCGCCAAATCGTCCAAGGCAGATATTATTATCGTAGAGCTAGGGGGGACTGTTGGGGAGTATCAAAGCGCGTTTATTTATGAGGCGGTAAGAAAATTGCGTCTTAAGAATCCCAAAGACATCATTATTGTTCATGTTGGCTACCTTCCAGCCCCATCTTTTTTGGGAGAACTTAAATCAAAACCTCTTCAGGCATCTGTTATAGAGCTTTATCGCCTAGGCTTGCAACCAGATTTTATTGTTTGCCGAGGAGAAAGGGCTGTTGACGAAAAAAGAATTGGAAAAATATCCGATGCGACAGGCGTCCCTCCAGATTGTATCATTGACAACCCCGATGTTTCCTCCATCTACACTCTTCCAGTTCTTTTTAAAAAACAGGGCTTTGACGACAAGGTTTTAGAGAAACTTTTTCTTGAACCAATCAAAAATCCCAAAGAAACTTTTTGGCTTGATTACAGCCAAAAAATAGACTTATCACACAAGTCCCCCCAAGTGCTAAAAATTGGGATAGTTGGGAAGTATCAAAAAACCGGAGATTATATTTTGGCTGACAGTTATGTTTGTGTCGTAGAAGCCTTGCGCCACGCGGTTTTTTCGTTAGGAGTTGGCCTAGAAATAGTTTGGATCGACGCTGAATCGCTGGAGGACCTGAGTTTGCCCAGAGGGCGATCCCCCCTTGGGCGAAACTTAAGCGGGATGATTGTACCCCAAGGCTGGGGATCGCGCGGCTCTGTGGGGAAACTTGCCGCTATCCGCTTTGCTCGGGAAAATAAAATTCCTTATTTGGGTTTGTGTTTTGGGATGCAACACGCCGTTATAGAATTTGCGAAAAATGTATGCGGTCTTAAGGGAGCAACCTCTGTGGAAGTGGATCCAGCAACACCCTATCCGGTAATACATATTATGCCAAATCAGGAAGAACTGTTAAAAAAGCACCAATATGGGGGGACGATTCGTTTAGGGCAATGGCCTTGCAAGGTGGTTTCGGGGACACTTTTGGATTCCATTTATAAATCACTTAGGTCACTTAAGTCACTTACGGCTATGGAAGAAATCATACAAGAAAGACACCGACACCGCTATGAATTTAACAACGAATACCGCAAAATTTTGGAAGGAGCGGGCCTTGTTATTTCCGGAACCTCCCCGGATGGTACAATCGTAGAAGCAATTGAGTTGTCGCAAAAAGACCACCCCTTCTTTTTAGGCGTTCAATTTCATCCGGAATACCAATCAAGACCGATGCGCCCCCACCCGATATTTCTGGCCTTTGTTAAAGTAGCGGTTTCTCTATTCTGATGGCGAGTTGGTTATAGATTGTTGGTAATTTCCAATCAACCTAATTAACCTAATTACTCTAAATAAATATCAAATCCCAAATTGGTACTTGGCGCTTATTTAGGTAAATTAGAATAATTAGAAATTATAAATTTGCGACGTTGAATAAACTCTACAACCTTCAAAATCTCTCAAAGCTAGTAAAAACTCTTAAACTTAGGGGGAAGAAAATCGTCTTTACCGTTGGGGCATACGATCTTATTCATTGCGACCATGCGAGATATCTTCTTGAGGCTAGGACCCAAGGCGATATTCTAATAGTCGGCTTGGAATCAAACAGATCAAGAGGAGAAGAAAAAGGTTCGGGTCATCCTTTAATTGATCAAAAGACCCGCGCGGAAATGCTTTCCTATTTTTCCTTTGTGGACTATATCATCATAGTTCACAAGAAAAAAATCCTCCCTGCGTTAAAATCTCTTAAACCAGATGTTTTTTATACCACGGAAGAAAACTGGCATTCCATAATTTGGCACGGCGAAGCAATGTTTTTGGAAAAGAGTCATATTAAAGTTGTAAAAGTGCCAAGAAGCAGTCCTTATGTTGCCACATCCACTCTGGTAAAAAATGTTGCCGATCTAAAAATTAAGGAAGTAATGGAATACTTTTTTGGAAAGATAAAGATTGATCTTACTGTGGGCGACTTTTCATTTAAAGAAAGCGCTGGCCAAAAATCATCGGTTAGTGGGGACATCTTAAAATTTTTTGCTATGCCCCCAAGGTCACTCATGGGACTATTTTTTGTAGGGCAACTTGTCCCTTTGGAAAAACTTGGCGATATCGGTCAAAGGTTGCGTGGGCAGGGCAAAAAAATAGTTTTTACCGCGGGAAGTTACGATTTACTTCATGTGGGACACGCTCGTTTTTTAACAAAGGCGAAAAGTTTAGGCGATGTTTTGGTGGTTGGAATACCATCAAATAGTCAAGTTACAAAAGCTAAAGGCCGCGGACGGCCCATTGTGGACCAGATTTCACGCGCGCAATTATTGTGTCATTTGGGATGTGTGGATTTTGTCGCGGTTTTTGACAACTCGACGGTTTTGGAGGCCCTGAAATCTTTAAAACCTGATATATTCTATACTGTAAAGGAGGAGTGGAACGAGGGGTTTAGGGAAAGTGCGGAATATAAATTTGTGAAAAGTTATGGAGGGCAGGTGGTTAGGGTTTCTCGTCAGTCGCCCTATTTATCGGCATCAGCAATAATTGATCGGGCGGCGGGGATGCGGGTGCGCGAGGTTTTTAAGAAGTTATTGCAGACCGTGCAAAAATCCAGTGCGCTAAAGGAAAAAGTGTGGCAAGAGCCAAAAGGAGAGGAAGTGGAGTGGAACTAGTAAAAAGAAATTAACTATGCCTGATTATTCCAATTACAACTCCCGTACCTATGGTGATTACGCTAAAGTGTGGCAGTCCACGGGAAAGTGTGTCTTTTGCGATTTAAAAGATAAATACATTATCATGGAAAAAGACGGAGTGGTTTTAACTGTAAATATTTTTCCTTATATCAATGGACATCTTTTAATTATTCCGCGCCGGCATTTTGAGGATTTTGACGAGGCGACGCAAAAAGAATGGAGCGCCGTCAAAAAACTCTCGGAGATTGGAAAATATCTTTTGCAGAATTCTCTTAAAGTCCAAAGCGTGTGGTTTTTACATCGGATGGGAAAAGGATTTAAGGCGCAAAAAACAGTCGCTCACGCCCATGCGCACCTAATTCCCTTTGATGAGAAATTGTTTAAGTGGGAGTTTCAGGAGATAACCACTGCGCCAATTGATCTTGCGTCCAAGCTTCGGGAGGGTTTGGATAAGAAGTGATTTAAGAAATCGCTTAATTTATTAATTAAGACAATAAAAATTGACTAAAAGTTCAAAATTAAGAATTAAAAATTCCGCAACTGCGGGTTGGCCTATTTACTTTAAAGACCGTTTGGAGATAGGTAATCTCGCATCTCAAACTGCGATTTGTACCTTGTGGACTCCTAAAGAGCTTATCAAAAACACGGTAAGTCCCGAGAGTTACGCCCTTTTAGGTCAGCTTTATACTAAAAAAGGGATAAACTACATACTCCGGAACATTTTGGCAAATCCTTTTATCACCAAAATATACTTAGTGGGAAGTGACCTAATGGAAAGCGGTCAGGCCTTATTAAACCTTTGTCAGTCTGGAATTACAAGTGATTACAAGATAGTGGGGGATGAAGTGGCGGAAATCGAAAAGGAAATTCCAATTAATGCAATCAACGATTTTAGGAAGAATGTGAAGATAGTCGATCTCCGTGGCGCGGGGAACCTTAAGAATCTGGAAAAAGAATTAGGACACTGTCCCGTCGGGGCAGTGTCCTATTTAAAGGCACCCGATTTATGGGCGTTGCCCGGAACTTTCCCCGACCCCCCGCATCTTGAAATTTTATCGTTTCCATCCGAAATGGGCCTTATAAAAATCTCGCGCCCGACTATCGCTGACGCGTATCCTGCCGTTTTAAAGCATGTTTTAGATTTTGGAAGAGAATCCGAAGCAATGATTGGCTATGTCTCGGATACTAGTAAAAAGTTAAAAGAGCTCTTAAATCTTTCTGTTGTGATCTCTCAAGAAGATTTAA
>PEYT01000014.1 GCA_002774285.1 candidate division WWE3 bacterium CG08_land_8_20_14_0_20_40_13
ATGTCTATCTGAAATAACGAGACAAGGCAAATCGGGACGAGGTGAAGATAAGGGATAAAACCCAAATCCAAGCCCCGTCCTTATTTTTTGTTTGTATATACATCAACCCATTGAGTTATTTGTTGACTAATTATCCCCGAGCAATTAAAATATAGACGAGTTTCGATATGTTCTTGAGGAGAAGTTGGATGGTAGAAAATGGAGGGTAGATGAAAGAGGATAGAAGTTGGAAGTTAGATTAAAAACTATGAATAAGAAATGCTTATGTTGCTTTAAAGCGGTAGCCGACGATTCTCGCGCGGCAATTTACAGTTTTGTGCAAAAGGCGGGTCAATGCGGTGTTTCGCAGATTGTTGGAAATTTTAAACTTACACAACCGACAGTTTCTTATCACCTTTCGGAACTTGCAAAAACTGGACTTTTAAAAAGAATTAAAAAAGGAAGAGAAGTATATTACGAAGCGATTTGTACCTGTGGGATGGGAAAAGAAAAAAGTTGTCCGGTAGCGGATTAAAAATGCTTGAAATAAAAAATCTATTTTGCAGTATCAACAACAAGGAAATCTTAAAAGGTGTTGATTTTACAATCAATCCCGGAGAGACCCATATCATAATGGGTCCTAATGGCTCCGGAAAAAGCACTTTGGCTTCGGCGCTTTCTGGAAAACCGGGAGTTATTTTAACTTCAGGTTCAATTTCCATCGATGGAGTTGATATCACAAAGGAAAACCCAACAAAGCGGGCAAATTTAGGCTTATTTTTGGCTTTTCAATATCCTATGGAAATCCCTGGAGTTTCTTTATCAAACGCTTTAAGGTTGGCGTACAACAACAAAACATATCCGACAGACCAAAAACTTTCTCCGGTAAAATTTAGAAAATATCTTAAAGAAAAAGCAGAGATTCTTGGAATAAGCGACAGTTTTTTAGAAAGAAATTTAAATGAAGGAGCAAGTGGAGGAGAAAAGAAAAAAAGCGAAATTTTACAAATGCTTGTTCTGTCTCCAAAATATGTGATTCTTGATGAAGTAGATAGCGGTTTGGATGTGGATGCGTTAAAGAAGGTTTTTGGGGCTATTAGGGATATTGGGGATGTTGGGGATATTGGAATTGTTGTGATTACTCACTATCAAAGAATCCTAAAATATATCACGCCGGATTTTGTTCATATTATGGTTGAGGGAAAGATTGTAAAAAGCGGTGGAAGTGATCTGGTTCAACAAATAGAAGAGGGGGGTTATCAGAAGATAGATGTTAGAGAATAGAAGATGGATGGAGAAGGTAGATGTTAGAAGTTGGATAAAATACTATGAATTCAAATTTTAAAACAAAAATAACCCCGACGGTAAAATTGGATAAAGGGTTAAATGAGGAGACTGTAAGGTCAATCTCGCGTCTTAAAAACGAACCTAGTTGGATGCTAGAGTTTAGATTAAAAGCTTTGGCATTGTTTAACGCTAAAAAAATGCCCGCGTGGGGACCGGATTTGTCAGCAATTAATTTTGACGATCTTTATTATTATATAAGATCTCAAGACGAACAAAAGAAATCTTGGGCGGAAGTTCCAGCAGAAATAAAAAATACTTTTGAACGGTTGGGAATTCCTCAAGCGGAAAGGGAATATTTATCTGGAGTTGAGGCGCAATTTGAATCGGAAGTGGTATATGGGTCATTAAAAAAAGAATTGGAAGAAAAAGGAGTAATCTTTTCGGATACCGATTCCGCTTTGCAAAAATATCCAGAAATTTTCCAAAAATACTTTGCAAAAGCGGTACCGCCCGCCGATAACAAGTTTTCAGCGCTAAATTCTGCCGTATGGAGTGGGGGTTCTTTTATTTATGTTCCACCAAATGTAAGAGTCGCAATGCCGCTTCAAGCGTATTTTAGAATAAACGAGAGGAATATGGGGCAATTTGAAAGAACGCTAATTATCGCGGATTGCGGTTCGTACATAAATTATGTAGAAGGTTGTACTGCGCCTGTATATTCTGCAACTTCGCTTCATGCGGCCGTGGTTGAGATATTTGTGGAAGAGGGGGCGCGGGTTCGCTATACCACAATTCAAAATTGGAGCGGGGATGTATATAACCTTGTTACCAAAAGATCATTTGTTGCCAAAAACGGCGTTATGGAATGGGTAGATTGTAACTTGGGATCCAAAGTTACTATGAAATACCCATCAATTTATTTAAAAGGTGAGGGCGCTCGTGGAGAAACCTTGTCTTTAGCATATGCCAAGGCTGGTCAAAATCAAGATGTTGGCGGAAAAATATTTCATTTAGCAAGTGACACATCGTCCCGGATAGTTTCCAAGTCAGTTTCTGCAGGATCGGGTGTTTCTACATACCGTGGTTTAGTTAAAATCTCGTCTGGTGTAAAGGATGTTAAAACGAATGTTATTTGCAACGCTTTGCTTCTTGGCAAAAATTCTGTGGCAAATACTTATCCGTTTATTGAGATTGCCAGTCGCGATGTTTCGGCAGGTCACGAAGCGACGGTTTCTAAAGTTGATGAGGAGCAGTTATACTATTTAATGACACGGGGCCTTTCTAAAGATCAGGCGCAAGGGTTAATTGTTTCTGGTTTTATCGAGCCGATTGCTAAAGAATTGCCTATGGAATATGCGGTAGAACTTAATAGATTACTAGAAATTGATATGAAGGGAAGTGTTGGTTAGTAGTTAAGAGTTAAGAATTAAGAGTTTAGAATTTAGTTTATAATTCAGAATTTTCCGGAAACTCATAACTTTAAATTAAATTCAAAACTCTAAACTCTGAATTCTTAATTAGCATATATGACTGAAAATACAAAAACATCCGATTTTCCTATATTAGCTTGTAATATTAACAACCATCGGTTAGTTTACCTCGATAACGCTGCGACAACACAAAAGCCCAAGTGTGTTATTGACGCGGTCTCAAATTTTTATCTTAAGCATAATGCCAATGTTCATCGAGGGATTCACACTCTAAGTGAAGAAGCAACGGAGATGTTAGAAGAAACTCGTAGAAAAGTGGCTAGCTTTATCGACGCAGTTGTTCCTGAAGAAGTAATTTTTACAAGCGGGGCTACCGATTCGTTAAATATCGCGGCACGGCTTGTGGAGCCGAAAGTTCAAAAGAATTCTGTCATCGTCACAACAGAACTAGAGCATCATAGCAATTTTGTTCCGTGGCAGGAATTAGCTAAAAAAACGGGAGCTGTATTAAAAGTTATCCCGGTTCTGTCTGTTGGATCATTTGACTATCAAAAGACTAAGGAAATCCTTTTACAAAAGGTGGATATTTTTGCCATAACACATGTTTCTAATGTTACGGGCGAGGTAATAGATGTAAAAAGCCTAGTAAAAATTGCAAAGGCTAAAAATCCCGATTGTTTGGTTATCGTTGACGGCGCGCAAGCGGTGGGTCATATGCCGGTTAATGTTCAGTCATTGGATTGCGATTTTTATGCTTTTTCGGCGCACAAAATGTTGGGGCCTACAGGTGTTGGTGTCCTTTGGATAAAAAGGGATCTTTGGGATAAATTTAATCCTGTAAAATTTGGTGGTGGGATGATATCAGAGGTTTCTTTATCTAAATCTACTTGGGATGTAGCCCCATACAAATTTGAAGCTGGAACTCCAAATATCGCGGGGATTGTTGGACTTGGGGCGGCTGTGGGTTACCTTAATTCCATAGGGATAGAGAAGATATATGGGGAAATAAGGGAGTTGACGGAATACGCATTAGAGAAATTAGGGAAATTAGGGATCAAAATACTTGGAGCGGAAGATACAAAAAAACGGCTAGGGGTGGTGTCGTTTAATGTGCCAAGTATTCACGCTCATGATTTGGCGAGTGTTTTGGATTCACTTGGAATCGCAATTCGATCGGGACATCACTGTGCTATGCCGCTTCATACCGCTCTTAAAATCCCGGCGTCTGCCAGAGCCAGTTTTTATTTATATAATACTAAAAAGGATATTGATGAGCTTGTCAAAGGAATTATAAAGGCGAAAGAAATGTTTAGAGTTTGATTATGGATCTTTATCGTGAAGAAATTCTGGACCGCTACAAAAATCCCCAAAACATTGGGGACATTAAAGATGCTACAAATAAAGCAACTGTCAAAAATTCTATTTGTGGAGACACCTTATCAGCAGGTATTAGGATCTCTGAGAGCGGTCTTGTAAGTGAAGTCAAGTTTAAAAGCATTGGTTGTATGGTTTCTACAGTGTCGGCGGATGTGCTTGCCGATTATGCAATAGGAAAAAATATTTCTGAGGTTAAAAATATTAAAGAGGAAGAAGTGCTAAAATTGTTTGGGATGGATTTAACACCATCAAGAAGAAAGTGTGCTCTCTTGAGTCTTGAAGTTCTTAAAAAAGCAGTTGAATGAGATTGAAATAGGGCAGTACCCTGATTCCGAATATGAAAATTACAAAAGAGTCGAATATCGCGGGAATTATCAAGACAAAACCAAACACGCAAAAGATTTTTGCCGATTACGGATTGTATTGCGTTGGGTGTTTTGCCAGCAAATTTGATAATATAGAAGAAGGGGCAAAGGCGCATGGGTTTGATGATAAGACCATTGACGAATTGGTAAAAGATATTAATGAGTTTATTAAGGAATAAAAATGACAAAAATCTCAAAAATAGAAATAGACACCACTATGTGTATTGGCGATGGAACTTGTGAAGTAGTTGCCGCTAAAACCTTTAGATTAAATACCGAGGGAAAGTCAACTGTGATTAAACCGTGGGCGGATAATGACGAAGAAATTGTACGCGCCGCGCAAAGTTGTCCTGTACTTGCAATCAAGCTTTTTGACGAAGAGGGCAAGCAACTTTTTCCTTAGCTTTTTTATGGCAGTACCACAACGGTTCACTTCAATGGTTACAAAAAAAGAGCAGTTACGCAATCATTTTGTTCGATTGGTTTTACAAAATCCTGAAGGATTTTTGTATAAAGCGGGGCAATATATTTCGTTGGTTGTGGGGGAGGGGGTAAGGCGGCCGTACTCGGTTTCAAACTGGCCCTCCTGCAACGCTATCGCTTGCGAGGCGGGCGGGGAAAATAGCGGAATAGAACTATTGGTTGATACAAAATCGCAAGGACCGGGGTCTAAGTTTGTGGAAAATCTTAAAGTTGGGGATTCCGTAGAGTTTTGGGGACCGTATGGAAAGTTTATTATTCCAGATGATATCCACGGAAACATTTGGTTTTTGGGGACAGGAAGCGGAGTAGCGCCTCTTAAATCTCAGATAGAATACTTGATTAATTCGGGAGTCTCCCATAAAACAAGGAAGACTCTCGCAAAGACAATGGGGAAAATAAGGTTAATATTTGGAACAAGATATGAGCAGGACTTGGTATTTTTTAATCACTTCGTAAATTTTGCAAGAACTGTCCAAAATTTTTATTATCACATCGCTCTCTCGCAACCTTCGGAATCGTTCAATCCTCAAAATATAGATAGCGATAAGGAGGCTCACTGGGGTGAATACTGGCACAAAGGATATATTACGGAAATTGCGCAAAATCTTTTGCAAAAAGAAAAGCCGGATTTTGTTTTTTTGTGCGGCCATCCGGGGATGATGGAAACAGCGATAGAGCTGTTAACGGGAGCTGGGGCGGACCCCAAAAACATCCTATTTGAAAAATTCTCCTAAAATGCAAATGGGGTACTACCCTATCGGGTAGTACCCCCTATACAAATTCAGTGGTATGACTGTATGATTAAACCATGTTCTTTAAAGATCAACTCCTGTCAAAAATAGAAAAACTTGATACTGCTACAAGAGAGAAATTTACTCGTATTTATAAGATAAATATAAGCCACGGCAAGCTTTTAATTCCCGATTCCATGATTTCTTGGGTAAAGTCAAATTTTGGAGATGTGGGTAGTGTGGAGCATCAAGAATTTGTAAAAATATTTAACAGGATTACAGGAGAAGGATCAATCTTTAACGAACTTCGTACCAAAAGACCTGTTATTGTGGATCAATCCTTAGGTGGCGCCAAAGAAGAAGTGGAGAAATGTTTTGGCGATTATTTTGCAAATCCAAAAACCAGTACTCCAGAAGATGTTTTTGGAAGAATAAAAGGAAAATATTGTATTACAGCTTCTAACATTGCAAAGTACGATGGCTTTAGCGGACTTATTATCTTTAACGACCACAACCCTTTAAATTTTAATGCGGAAAAAATTGCGGATTATTTAGAGGTCGCGAGTCTTTATTTTAAAAAGGCTCATGAAGTAAATCCCGACGCTATTTATCCGTTTTTTGCTTGGAATGCCCTTTGGCGCGCTGGAGCTTCTATAATTCATGGCCATGCCCAAGTAGTTTTAACGGAAGGAATGGCTTATTCCAAAATCGACATGCTCCGCAGGCAGGTTTTGGATTATGAAAATCTTCACCTCTCCAATTATTTTGATGATATTTTTGCAGTACATAAAGCATTAGGATTAGGAATGGAGTATGGAAAAACACGAATTATGGTAAAGCTGACCCCTATAAAAAACAACGAAATTCTAATTGTTGGTAGGGACTATGGTCAGGAGCTTGCAAAATCCATAAGCAAAGTTTTAACAGCTCTAAAAAATAATCTTGGGGTACAGAGTTTTAATTTGGTTATATACCTTCCCCCGCTTGCCAAGACCGAAGAAAACTGGTCGCACATTCCCTATATAGTTAGGATTGTTGATCGAGGGAATCTGGGAAATAAAACCGCGGATATTGGCAGTATGGAACTTTACGCGCAATCAATTGTGGAATCAAATCCTTATAAAGCAATGGAAGCGCTTAGGAATTAATTTTCAAATTAAAATTATGATGGTGGGAATTTCTATTTGTCGCTTGATAACAACGTATACTTACAGGATTCCGCGAAGGCTTTTGATAATCCTATACCGTTCCTTTTATCTTTTGGACAACGAGGTCGGGGTACGGCTAAATTTAGCCCTCCTTTTTACCCCGCTCATTGGCGATCCAACAATTACAGGAAAGATTATTGGATTCGTTTATAGGTTACTGGTCATAATTTTTGGTTCTATCTTTATCCTTTTTGCGGAAGGCTTTTTGGTTGTCGGATTTGTTTTGTATTTTTATCTCTACTATCATTTTTTTACTTTAGGTTGGGTTGCATTCTTTATTTTTATTCTTTCATTAGTTTTTATTTTTTCGGTTAACTTTGTTTCCAAGCCCCTTGCAACTTTTAAGACATTCGGTAAAGGTGGTGATCCGGAAAAGCTGGTAGATCCTTATTCTAGAGGGCTATTAGATTTGATATTGTCTGGGGAAATTGTTAAAAACCCTCAGGTTTTGGAGAAGTACCCCAATATTATTTATCTTCTTTTAAAGTACGATTTTTCTCTTCCGGAACTTTCTAAATTTTTAATATTAAAAGTTGATTTTCATATCTTTAAAGATGTGCTTTTAGCCCGCTCTCTAGAGAAGGGGGTAAAAACGGGAGCTACTTACATTGGTGAGGAGTTGCTTTTTGCTTCGTATCTGGAAGCGCTTCCCGGTTGGTGGGATTATTTAGATTCCATCAAAAAGGATAAGGAGTGGTTGGATAAGACTTTATCATTTGTGTACTTTGCCAAAAAAAGAAGACAGCCCGAGTTTTTTTGGGACGATGATTTTAAAGTGCCCTATATGGGAGGAGTTAACCGTGGACTTACGGGAAGAGTTACGCCAATTTTAAATGAATATTCAACGGATTTAACCTATCTTGCCTCTAAAGCAATGCTTCCAGAACCTGTGGGACGGGAGGAAATTTTAAATACTGTAATTGGAATATTAAGTCGGCCCACAAAGAACAATGTGCTTATTATCGGAGAATCGGGATCAGGGAAAACATCTTTTGTAAACGCCATTGCGTATCAGATTGTCCAAGGGACCAAGCACCGCGCTTTAAGGTTTAAGAGAATTGTTTCTATAGAGCCCGGGGCTTTTTTTGGCGGGGGGGGTGGTACCGAGGCAATTGCGGATCGTTTTGAAAATGTGATACGGGAAATTGAACTTTCGGGAGGAATTATTGCTTTTATAGACGAAATCCACACGCTTGCCGCTATTGGTATAGATTCTCCGGATGGCGCTCCAGTTTTTGGAATACTGGAACCTAGGCTTTCTTCCGGTAATTTTCAATTTATAGCAACGACAACTAGAGAAGGTTACGACAAATATATTTTTCCCAATCAAGCTTTTGCTCGGGTTTTTGAAAAAGTAGAACTTCCGGAAGCGGTGGTGGAAGAGACAGAGAAAATCTTGCAGATTAATTCTTTTGATACCGAAAGGCGGACAGGTTTAATAATTTCATACCCAGCAATTTTCCGCGCAATATCTTTTTCCGGAGATATTATTTATGATCGGGGTTACCCAGACAAAGCCGTGGATGTTCTGGAGAAAGCGGTATCCATTGCCATGAACGCGTCAGCTTTAAATGTTAGTGTAATGCATGTGGAAAGCGCAATTGAGGAAATATCCAAAGTTCCTTTTTCCAAATTAGAAAAATATGATCAAAGGAGACTGTTAAATTTGGAGGAATTTATTCATAAAAACCTTATTGGTCAGGACGAGGCGGTAAAGGCCGTATCCGATGCTATAAGAAGAGAGGTTTCTGGGGTAAGAAACACGGCGCGCCCCATAGCAAGCTTTCTTTTTATGGGTCCTACCGGCGTTGGAAAAACAGAGTTGGCAAAAGTAACTGTAGACGGATTTTTTGGAAAAAATCCATATTTAGCTCGGTTTAATATGAATCAATATGTAACGGCCGATAGGGCTACTGCTCTTATTGATAGTTTGTGCCAAAGCGTTAGAGAAAATCCTTTTTCTTTGATTCTTCTTGATGAGTTTGAAAAATGCCACCCTAGTCTTAATCAGGCTTTTTTGCAAATCTTGGACGAGGGGACACTGCAAGATTCAAAAAGAAAAGAGGTAAAGTTTGCCAACTGTTTTTTTGTTGCCACATCTAACATTGGATCTCATGAGATTTTTGAAGTACTGAGCAAGGGTGGTAGTTACAAAGAAATGGCAATGTCAGCAATGAGCATTCTAAGACAATTCATGTCTCCGGAGCTTTTAAATAGGTTTAGTGATGTGGTAGTCTTTAGGCCGTTAAGTAAGGATGATCTGCGCAAAGTTTGCCTTTTAAAGCTAGACGCCTTAAAAACGGCGCTTTTACGGCAAAAAATCCAGATTGGCTTTTCTGAAGAATTGGTAAACATAATTTCTGATCTTGGATACAGCAAGGAATATGGCGCCAGAGAAATGGAAAGGATAATAAAAAAGGAGGTAGAGTCCCGTCTTGCCAAAATGGTAATTAGTGGAAAACTAAAATCCGGCTCCAAATTAACTCTTGACCCGAATTTTCTTAAAACACCATGATAGAAAATCTTAAAGAAAAAATAGAAGCCTTAAAAGAAAAGACGGAATACCAAAAGAAGAAAGATGAAATTGCCCATATTAATAAGGAAATGGAAGATACCGCTTTTTGGAGCGACCCTAAAGTATCGGGAGAAAAAATGAAAACCCTATCTATTCTTAAGGAAGAAACAGAAAAATTAGAGGAATTAGATCTTTATCTTGAGGAGAGTTTGGAGGAGGAGGTTATAAAAAAAATCAAAGATCTTGAAATATTGACCTTGTTTAGTGGGAGATTTGATCAGGGCGGTGTATATTTTTCTATTTATGCTGGACAAGGGGGAACCGAGGCTATGGATTGGGCTGGAATGCTTTCCCGAATGTACGAAAGATATTTTACCAAAAAAAATTGGGATTTTTTTAAAGTGGATGAAACTACGGGGGAGGAAGCAGGAATTAAATCGGTTACTTATCAGGTTGACGGTAGGTATGCTTACGGTTATTTAAAAAACGAATCCGGTGCGCATCGCCTTGTTCGTCAATCGCCTTTTAACGCCGATAATTTAAGACAGACTTCTTTTGCGCAGATAGAAGTAATTCCCCAAATTGGAAAAGAAATAGTACTTGAGATTCCAGAAAGCGAGTTGGAAATAGATTTTTTTAGGGCGTCGGGTCATGGGGGACAAAATGTAAATAAGGTTTCTACCGCGGTAAGACTTAAACACAAACCGTCAGGTCTTGTTGTCTCGTGCCAAACGGAACGCTACCAAAACAAAAATCGCGAAATTGCCCTTAACATGCTTAAAGCAAAACTTGTAGATCTTATGGAAAAGGAACATGTAGATGAGATTGCTAAAGTCAGAGGTGATTTTAAGCCCGCCAGTTGGGGTTATCAGATTAGAAACTATGTGCTTCATCCTTATAAGTTGGTAAAGGATCTACGAACTGGGGTGGAATCAACAAATCCCGATGCTGTTTTGGACGGGGATTTAGATATTTTCTTAGCCAAGGGAGTGTACCTTTAGAAGATTTCTGTTAACATATTACTATGTTGGATTTAGAGAGAATTAAAAGACCAATATTAATTGTGTTGCCTCTTGCGATTGGGTGTTTGGTAGTGGCTTTTTTTTCTTTAAAAATATTAAATAAGGGGGAAATTAATAATCAAAGCGCCGTCCCCGCAACCGATTTTTCGGAAGCTTTTATAGATCCAAGCAAAGTCTTATCTGGAGATTTGGAGATTGTAGGAACTGTTGTTGCTTTAGATTTGGGCGAAGGTCAGGAATTTGAGTTTAAATTGGTGGGAAAAGACAACAAGATTATCGCCTACCTCCTTTCTAAAGGCGAGCTTTTAAAGTTTGTACAGGGGCGGGAGGATATAAAACTTATGGGACGGGTGCAGAGCAAAACGGCGGATGGGGTTGATATTATTTATGTAAAGTCCGTCTCTCTCAAATAAGGCATCAAACGCTTCGCGTTCTTGACCTTATTACGCTTTTTGCCTGCGGCAAAAAGGATATTTTGGAGCGGGATTCCTTTGAATCTTGTAATGATCTATGATCTTGTTTCAAGAGGTTTTTAAAAAATATGCTGACGGTACAGAGGCATTAAGAGATGTTAATTTAGAGATTAAACCAAAGGAATTTGTTTTTGTAGTGGGGTCTTCGGGCGCCGGTAAAACTACTCTTTTGCGTCTTGTTGTAAGAGAAGAGGTCCCAACCTCGGGCAAAGTTTTTGTGGATGGGGACGACATAGCTGCTCTTAAAGACAAAGATATTCCGGAATTAAGAAGAAAGGTCGGTTACATTTTTCAGGATTATAAGTTGCTTGCTGGACGGAATGCGTTTGATAATGTGGCGTTTTCTTTAGAGGTCGTTGGAAAAAGCGATGATGAGATAAATCGGATAGTCCCAAAGTATTTGGAGATGGTTGGGCTTTTAAACAAAATAAAAAGCTTTCCCTATCAGCTTTCGGGAGGAGAAAGACAGCGGCTTGCCATAGCACGCGCGTTGGTTCACGAGCCAAAAATTATTTTGGCCGATGAGTCTACTGGAATGATAGATCCATCCAGTACTTGGGAAATAGTAAAACTACTGGACAAGGTAAATAGTTGGGGGACTACCGTAGTTATGGCCACACATGATTTTAATGTGGTAAATTTATTAAAGAAGAGGGTGGTAGAAATTAATGATGGCGAAGTTGTTAGGGACGAAAAGAGCGGCTTGTACGAACCGCGCCATTCTAAGACATCATCATTGGTTTAAATAATATATGCATAAAATTGTAAAAAATGCTCTTTTAAACGCCAAAAAAGGCCGCTGGTTTACTCTTGCTTGCGTGGTTGTAATGTCGTTTAGCTTTTTTTTGTTAAGTATTTTTATTACAGTCGGTGCGGTTTCTTATAACCTTTTAAGATATTTGGAAACAAGGGCGCAAATTACCGTGTTTTTTAAGGATTCTACTTCAGAGCAGGAAATACTTTTAGAAAAAGACCAATTGGAAAAGGATCCCAATATTCTAGAGGCAAGGTACACCTCCAAAGACACCGCCTTACAAAATTATATTAGCGAGCACAAGGACGAGCCTTTGCTTTTGGAATCTTTAACAAAAGACATTTTTCCCGCAAGTCTTGATATAAGGGCGCGGGACCTTGCGTATCTACCCCAAGTAGAAAAGAAATATAAAGAGAATACTTTGGTCGAAGAAGTGGTGTTCTATAAGGATGTAGTAAATTCGTTTAAGCAATTTTCCAATATTATTGTTTACGGCGGTTTAGCGCTGGTTGTGCTTTTACTTTTAACCTCTACCATTACAGTTTTACTAACCATTGGATCGTCCATATATGTTAAAAACGAGGAAATTTCGGTAATGCGGCTTGTTGGAGCCTCCAATTGGTATATCCGCGGACCGTTTTTGCTACAGGGTGTTTTGTACGGAACTGTTGCTGCGGTAATTTCGGAAGTGGTGCTTACCGTTCTTGTCAGTTTTTTGGGAAACGATATTGCTGTGCTTTTTAAAGGAATAGATGTAATAAAAATAAATTGGTTGTACTTGGTGGTGGTCTTTTTTATCCAAATCCTCTTTGGCGCTTTTCTGGGACTTCTCGCTAGCTGGGGGGCGTTAAGGCGCTATTTAAAAATTTAAATTCAACAAAATGAAATTTAAATTTACGCGTATAATTGCCGTTGTTTTTTTGTCCTTACTTTTATTTTCGTCGCTGGTAGTTTTGATTGCTTCCGGTCAAAGCGATAGCGACCGTGTGGAGAATCTTCAGGAAAAGATAAGCGAATATGAAAAAATAATCCAAAAGCTTCAAGGTCAAGAAAAAACTCTTAAAAATGAAATAGAGTATTTAAGCGCGCAGGTTTACTACACGGAACTTAAAATACAAGAAACTACCGCGCAAATTACCCAAAAAGAAAATGAAATAGTATCGCTTGTTGGCGATATTGATAGTCTTGCAATAAGGCTGGAAAAACTTAATTTGGCTTTAGATGTTGAGGAAAAAATAATTAAGGCTCGGGTGCGCGAGGAATACAAAAGAGAGGGCGATGTATCGTCGTCGCCTCTTTTAATTTTGGCCGGAAGCGGGAGTTTTGCCGATTTGGTGGGTAAATTAAAATATCTAAGACTTTTGGAACAGCAGGATAAACAAATTCTTTCCCAGATGAATCTAACAAAAACAAGTTTTGAGGGACAAAAAAATCTTCTTACAAACAAAAAGGATAAAATTGGGCTTTTAAAAGTAGAAATAGAAAAGCAAAAACAATCGGTTATAAATTATAAAAGCAATCTGGAGGATCAGAGAAAGACCAAGGAGTGGATTTTGGAGGAAACAAAAAACCAAGAGGATAATTACCAAAATCTTTTGGTGCAAATACGCGCGGAGTTGGATTCCATAAATTCGGCTTTTGCCGACATTATTGGCAAGGAGGGAAAGGATGTAAAAGCTGGTGATATTATTGCGTACGAGGGTAATAGTGGATGTTCCACGGGCCCCCATTTGCATTTTGGGGTCTACAAAAACGGTGTTGCCGTTAACCCTCGCAATTATCTTGGGGACGAATTGGAATGGCCAATTGACAATGTAATTGTTACACAGGAATACGGAGAAAATTACAGTTGGTATATGAAGAATTTTGGAATACCGGGCCATAATGGGATGGACCTTACGGGCCCAGCACCCTTTTATGGAATGCCAATAAGATCCGTTGCCGATGGCACAGCGTATGTATCTTATGATAAAGCCGCTTGTGCCATGACGGGAACGGTGGGAAAAGGAATTGTTGTGGTGCATGATAACGGTCTAAAGACGGTTTATTGGCATGTTAAGTAGAGATTTAGAATTAAGAATGAAAAGATTACTAAAAGGTGAGAGGGAAACAAAAAAGTTTTCTGAGAAAGTTCTAAATTCCCTTAACGGGAAAAATGTGATTTTGCTTTTTGGGGAGTTGGGTAGTGGGAAAACCACATTTACTCAAGGAATTGCAGAAGCGCTTGGTATAAAAGAACGAATAACAAGTCCGACATTTGTTCTTTCTAGAATCTACAAGATCAAATTAGACAAATTAGGCGAATTTGATCAATTGACTCACTTTGATTTATATCGCATAAAAACGGCAGAAGAAATTTTGGATTTGGGTCTTAAGGAATACCTAGAAGATACTAAAACCTTAATTGTAATCGAATGGCCGGAATTAGTGGATGATATGATTGCGCCGGAGAAAAAACTCTCTTTAAAGTTTTCTTATGGCGAGGATGATATGAGATTTGTGGAAGTTTTTTAATCCCGATATGAAGATTTATATTGATTCTAGAATTCGCGATAATGTTGCGGTTATCCTTAAGGAGGGAGATAAAGTTGTTCGATCCGTCACTTGCCACGATCCGGTGGAGGGAGTAGCGGAAATTTTAAAAATTGAAAATCTTCAAATCCAAAATATAGAAAAATTTGAGCTGGTTAATTTTCCCGGGAGTTTTACGGGGTTAAAAATTGGAGCCGCGGCGGTAAACGCTTTTAATTTTTGTCTTGGCAAAATCCTATCAGACAAAGATATTATAATCCCCAATTACGGAAAGGAACCAAACCTCACCATTAAAAGCTTCCGCCTTGTTGGACGGCATCAATTACAAAATTAAAATTGGTTGATTTTCCTGCTATCTCGTTTCCTACTGTTGAGGATAAAGATAATTCTATTCCTAAATCCCTCTTTTCCCCGGCGGGAATTATTTCCGTAACCGCAGAATTAGTTAGATCGCTTAAATACTTTGTAGATCTACCATAGTGCGTTACCAGCAAGGTCCCGTCTTTGGCGTATTCATTTGTTTTTACCTTAAGCGCTTTTAGAAGATCGTTATTGTCATCTGCGGTAGCAGGTTGCGCGGAAATGCGGTATTCCAAAGCAACATCTCCAGTATTTTCCAATGTTATTTTTTCTTCTCCTGTTGTTTCTCCCGGGACAAGGCCAGAAAAGTCAAAAAGCTTGGTTTCTGGGGTTACCTTTAAATCCAAACTCCCCGTTCTAACAACGCTGGCGCCCAAGGTCTTTTGACCGGTCATATAAGCGCGGGCTGTGGAGTAAACACCAACAATAAGGCAACCCAAGACAAGACCTAGAACGAAGCTATTTATTTTTCGCGCATAAAATATTTTTTTAAATATCATAATTTCTCACCTCGCTTCTGTGCCAAACATTTTCCAGTTTCCTTCTTCGTTTTTTAGCGCAAGATAGTAGAGTTTTGACGAGGAATTATTATAAGAAACCTCAATTTCTGTTTTTGTCCATACATTTGAAAGATAGAAAGGATCAGTTTTAATTTGGCAGGATTTAATATCCGATGTACCAAAAGAATTTATAAATTCTTCTTGGGTAAAAGATTGTTTTACTTCTGTTGACGAAACTTGATATAGCCCCCACCAGTTTTGGGAATTTAATAAATCACAGACCGTTTGCGAAGATTTTTTGGCAGAGGGTAAATCAAAAGATACTGTTTGTGTAGAAATTTTGTTTTGCGGAATCGTTACCGTTTTTGAAAAATTAGCAAAAGAAACAGTCACGGGTTTAACAAAAGTGACAAGCAACCCAAACATAAAAAATATTTTGGTTAAGTTGTCGGGGGGCATTAGGAATAAATTATTGGGTAGAAAACATTTTTTTGCAAGGAGGAATTTAGGAATCCGATTTGTTTTTAGTTACCGCTTGGCGTAGAACAGCCCAACTGGAGATCGACAACAAAGTTTCATTTCATAAAGAAAGACACGAAGGGGGGTCTTTCGATGGATGATGCTCGTACTTCTCAAGAAATGGCAAGTCGAAGAACTGAGGCTTGCTCTTTAATAGGGTTCTCGTAGCGCCTTTTGGAGTAATCCCGGATTCGTAAGCGAAAGAAGGTCTGTTTTGCTATAAGGCGTGGGAAGTTTTTTCCAAAATTTTCCGCGCCTTAATTTTTATTTAATTCCCGTTGACAATAAGGATCCTTTAACCTAATACTATTACTATAATATGACTTTTCATAACCTTGAAAAACATTCAAGGAATACGCTATTTAGGTTTATTTTTGGTGCGGTTCCTTTTTTTGTTGTTTTTACTATTCTCTTTCTATCATTTCTCCATTTTTCCTCAACTGCTTGGGCCACGGATCCTCAGCCTGTAATAAACGAGGCAATGGTAAATCCGGATACCACATCACTAGATGGCTGGAAAAACGAGAAGTGGGTTGAAATTTATAATCCCAGTTTGTTGGCTAAAGATATTTCCAGTTGGTGTTTGCACAACGCTTCTGATCCCATGAACAGTTACGAAGGTAAACTTATAGCTACTGGAACAACAATTTTGGCGAAGGGGTTTTTAGCGCTAAAGAAATCGGTTACCGGTTTTGATCCAAGTTATGCGGGGGGAGTAATTAGGCTTTATAGCGCTTATGTTAACGATTACTCATTAGGATTTAAACAAATAAGGTGTGTAGCTAGTTCGTTGGTTCACGAGCTTTCATATAGTAACTATGGTCATGCGGGAAAATCTGTTGGATTAAGTACCAACGGTGGATCTACAGTTGTAGAGTTTGATATTCCGACCCCGGGGGAGTCCAACGAACCCGATTCGGTATCTCCAACAGCGGCGCTTATATTTGAAGGAACTGGTCCATCGTACCCCAGATTTAAAGTTGCCTTTAGTGAAGATGTTGTTAAATCAGAAGCGGAAAATCCGGCAAATTATTTTTTGGAAAACTGGCCGGGGGAGGGAGGATCGGGGGATCTTATCGGAGACGCAACGGTTTCTTATGATGCAACGACATTTACCGCGACTGTTTCTTTTATTTCGGCCGGTTGGTACCTTTCTGCGGAACAAGAGTGGGGTGTCCAAAATGTCCACGACATTGCGGGAAACATGCTCAGTCCAAATCCAACATCTGGTACTTCTACCCCAATGCAAAATCCTACTGTAACCATAAACTTTCCCTTAACCGGTAATTACGGTCCTTCCACTTGGGCATCTTCCGTTTCCGGTACTTCCTATGATCCTGCGGTAGGATCTGGTGTTACAAAGGTAGAAGTTAAAATTGGCTTTGGATCATATATAACGGCGTCGGGAACAAGTTCATGGAGTTATTCTTTTACTCCGTCCGTCGACGGCGATTACACAATTTACGCAAAAGCCACCGATAAAGCTGGAAACGCAGGGGAGCAGTCTGTTAGTTTTACATGGGACGGCAAGAATCCTTTCGATCCTACTACAATCTCCTCACCAAGCCACAGCGTCTCTACTTGGTCAGCCGATAATACGGTCGATGTTAGTTGGAGCGGGGCGGATGGAACAGGAAGTCCCGTTGCTGGTTATTCTATTCTTTGGGATAAAGTGTCTGATACCATCCCCGATGATTCTGTTGACACAACTTCCGCATCGGATACAAGTTCAGCTTTAGCGGATGGATCTAGCTACTATTTTCATCTACGGACTAAAGATATTGCAGGTAATTGGTCGGGAGGAGCAAATTTTGGGCCGTTTTTTGTAGACAAAACCGCCCCGTTGGTTCCTACGCTGGATTTTCCGTCCGCGGACGCTACAATCAACGACACAACACCTACTTTAAAATGGTTTAGCTCATCGGATACTGGATCTGGGATTAAAGGATACGAGGTGTATCTTAATGATGCTAAAGTGTCTGGCGGATCTCTTTTGGGAGTTTTGGAGTTTACCGTTACGGGAACTTTGGCCGAGGGTGACTACAGTTGGTATATTGCTGCTTTTGACAATGTTGGGCTATCAACAAAATCGGCTTTCCGGTCATTTACAATTGATCTTGTAATTCCGTCCTCAATCATTATTCTGCCCAAAAATACGGTTTCGGATTCAACGGTTTATATTAATTCTTGGGATGGTATTGTAGCGGGAACAGCAAGTGACAATACGGAGGACGGGGGATTATCCAAAGTTGAAATTTCTATTCAAAAAGACAGCAATAAGTATTTTTGGAATGGTACAACTTGGATAAGTTCGGCTAGTGAAATATTACTTCTTCCAAGCACGCTTAACGGTTACATAAATTGGTCATATTCATTAACAAATCCAACCGCCGACGAAACATACATCTTAAAATCTCATGCTACGGATCTGGCTGGAAACTCCGAATCCACCTATAAGCTTACAGTTGTTTATGACAAAACAATTCCGCAAGTGGCTTTAGCAATTGATCCGGCCAGTCCCGATGGCGATAATAGTTGGTATGTGACAAAGCCAAAAGTAACGCTAACGGCATCGGATGCCAATTTTGAAAAAATTGAATATCAAATAGATTCCCAAACTGGAACTTGGTTATTATACTCATCTGCCGTAACAATTAAAGAAGGAACCCACAAATTTTACTACCGCGTATGGGATAAGGCCGATAATGTGTCAGAAACGGGCTTAAAAAATGTCAAAGTAGATTTAACACGACCTGGAGATGTGGGGGATCTTCGTGCGGAAGCTGGAGATGAGGAAGTGACTTTGGAATGGGACGCTTCGCTAAGCGAAGATACAGATCACTATACAATTTATAAAAGCGAAGACAAGAATTTTATTCCTAATCCCGAAACTGAACTCGCGGAAGTGTCTGAAGGAACCAGAAGTTATGATGATACAAAGGTTGATAACGACACCAAGTATTACTACTATATAATTGCTTTTGATACATCCGGAAATACCAGCGATGCTAAAGGGGTTTCGGTAACGCTATCTGTGGAAAGCCCCGAAACAGAAACCCTTCCAACACTTCCTATAACACCGGGAACAGTTGAAGGAGCTCAAACAACGGAATCTGGTGGGATGGAGACTGGTGGACAAGCTGTGGGAAGTACAGTAGGTGGTGAAAGTCAAGGAGAGGTCAAAGGTGAGGAAGTTTCGGAGGAGGTTCAACAAGAAGCTGGCGAAACCGGAGCGGGAGGAATTTTAGGAGTTATTGATAGATTTTGGTGGCTTCTTTTATTTTTTATTCCTTTCTCCATTGCCCTTTGGTACCGCAAAAAGGTTTAAAAAAAGGAAAGACCTTGGAAAAGAGGGTTAGTTTTCCAAGGCCTTTTGTGTCATTCCTCG
>PEYT01000002.1 GCA_002774285.1 candidate division WWE3 bacterium CG08_land_8_20_14_0_20_40_13
CCCAAAACAAAAACATTTTTAGAAATACCGAATTTATTTTTCATAATTTTATTTCATTAAATCATCAACGCCAATTCCCAAACCTTTGGCAATCTTCATAACCGTTTGGATTGATGGCTTGGTGATGACGTTTGTTTCTATTTTGGTCAGAGTTGTATAGGGAAGAGCGGATTTTCTCGCCAATTCGTCCTGCGTTAAACCCTGCTTATTTCTAAGCAGTTTTATCTTATTCCCAATTGTTTGGTTATTGTTTTGACTTTTCATAGTTTCCTAAGTATGATAGTATCAGTATGGGTGCTTATCTAACCCTTCATAATTATGATAACAAACAAAATGAGGGTAGTCCAATTAAAAATGAGGGGAGCCTGCTTTTGGCGAGCCAAACGCTTCTTTTTCCAATTGGCGGAGGAAGTGGGATTCGAACCCACGCACGCCTTACGGCGTGACGGTTTAGCAAACCGCTCCCTTGGACCACTTGGGTATTCCTCCAATTAGTGCTTATTAAATAACAAAAAACACGATAGAATCATTATACTATGACCGAAGTATTTTTGTTAAGGCATGCCAACGCCTACGATGAGTTTGGCTTTCAAGAACCCGATACTCCTCTTAGGGGTAAAGGATCGGAACAGGCCCAAAAATTAGCTGGACGGCTGGCTACTTGCAACATTGATGTTGCCTATTCCAGCCCGTACGCAAGAGCCCGCGAAACTGCGGGGGTCTTTTCCAACCTTACCGGTATAAAAATAGCGGTTGATGAAAGATTAAAAGAGGTGGGTACAGAGGAATGGACCCCCAAAGATTTAGAAAATACGGGAGAAACTATCAAAGATGTTCTTTTAGAGATTGTGAGAAAAAATCGAGGGAAGAAAATTGCGATATTCGCCCATGGAAACCTAATCAAAGCCCTTCTTTGCAGAATTCTACATGCCGATTTTGAGGCGTACAACAACCTGTTGGTTGTTAGTGTTGCCTCTATGACAATCCTTCATATCGAAGATACGAATCAAATTAAAATAGTCACCGTTTCCGATAACGCCCACGAGTATCTTGTATGACACAAATTTTAGGAAGCGTTTTTGCTATAAGCATAATTCCCGTATTTGTATTTTTATTGTTTTCTAGAAAACTTTCTGGGATCAAGGAACATTCCCACATCTTAGTAAGCTTTGCCTCGGGAACACTTTTTGGCGATGTCTTTTTACATTTAATTCCCAGCGCTTTTAAAGAGCCCACGAACACTCTTTCGGCTTCCCTTTCTATAACTTCCGGTTTATTACTTTTTTTTGTCCTAGAAAAGTTTATTTGCTGGAGACATTGTCACACTCCAGAAGGGTCGGGGCACCACCACCCACTTGTTTTTATGAATTTAATTGGGGACGGGGTTCACAATTTAATAGATGGGGCAGTTATTGCAACAAGCTACGTGGCATCTCCTCAAATTGGAATTGCAACAACTATCGCTGTACTCGCCCACGAAATTCCTCAAGAAATAGGGGACTTTTCTGTGCTACTTCACGCAGGACTTAATAAAAATAAAGCGCTCCTAGTAAATCTCTTGTCGGCTCTTCTATGTTTTTTAGGGGCTTTCGTTGCAATTTTATTTGATGCCTTCTCCAAAAATGTTAATGTGTACCTTATTCCTCTGGTTGCCGGCGGTTTTATCTATATTGCTGGGAGCGATCTGGTTCCTGAATTAAAAAAGCATACGGGGGCAAAAGTATCTCTTCTACAATTTTTCTCGATGCTTCTTGGGATAGGATTTATGCTACTACTTTTTCTTTGGAATGAATAAAATGTTGTACCCTATGATTTTTATTGTCCCTTCTCTAGTTTTATTAATATATTTTCTCTTTTATAGAACGGGGATCAAAAATATTTCTAAAGTAGCAATTAAAGGGAAAGCGATTTCTGTTGAAATTGCAGATACCGAAGTAAAGAGAATGAAGGGACTGATGTTTAAAGAGTCTCTTGGTAACAATTCCGGTATGCTTTTTATTTTTCCAAATTTGGCAAAACACTCTTTTTGGATGGCCAATACCAAAATTTCGCTTGATATAATTTGGATTGGTGAAGATCTAAAAATTGTTTATATAAGCCCTAATACACCCCCCTGCACGCAAACGGGGACTTTACAAGCTTACTGCCAAAGCTACGCGCCCAGCATCCCCGCAAAATATGTTTTGGAAGTAAATGGTGGTTGGTGTGAAAAGAATACTGTAATGGTCGGGGACGAGATGTCTCTAAAGTACGACTAAATATCGACCAGCTCCATTTTCTCTATTTTTCCCTCGCTGGCTTCTATGTAATCCAAATATTTTTCGGTAGTAGAAATCCTTTTATGCCCCACTATTTTAGAAATAAATAAAAGAGAGGTGCCTTCTTTTAGATGATTAACAATAAAAGTATGCCTAAAATCATTTACTGTCGCCTTTACTATTCCGGTTTTTTTAAAGTTGCGGTCAAATGTGGCGCGGATGTTTCTTACTAAAAGGGGCCTTCCACTTTTGGTCACAAAAAAGGACTTGGATTTTGTCTTTGGCCTAATCTGCAAATACCCTTTTAACGCTACTTGCGCTGTTTTATTTAGAGGAATTTCTCTACCTGAAACCAGCATTTTCCCAAAACCGTTGTCGTTTAACACCACCTCGGAAAACTTTAATCCCGCAAGCTCTGAGATTCTAATTCCGGTTTGCAAAAAAATCTCCAAAACCGCCGCAGTCCGTATATCGTTTTTGACCGTGTCGCGAAGAGCTCGGTATTCAATCGTAGAAAGAACTCTGGGATCCTTTGGTGAAAGTTTTGGATGTTCCAGAAGCTTGGCTGGATCTATTTTTATAACCTTTTCCTCTACTAAAAACTTAAAAAAGGTGCGGAGGCTGTTTATTTTTCGGGAAATAGATTTTGAGGTGTAATTTTGCTTTTTAAGCTGGTCCAAAAAACCGTCCAGATCCTCTTTTATAATCTCATGAACTAAATTCCTCCCACGACTTGCAGTAAATTTCAAAACCTGATCAATATCTTTGGAATACGCAAGTAAGGTCGCACCGGCGCGGCCTTTTTTCTTAAGATGTTCTCTAAATTTTTGCTGAGCTATATCAAAAGGAATCATTTTTATGTAACTTGCGGACAAAGTCAGAGGATGTTAACACAACCGTATCCTCCCGTCAATACCTATAGGGTATGGGGCTAGTGGGTCTCGTCGGCCAAGGCTTCGGCTTTGGTCCTATGGACCCTATTCGCGGGATGGTTTGGGGGGCTATAAATTGTATATAGTTTTAAGGGTTCTTCTTGCGAAGTGTTTATAAGGTTGTGTTCCACACCAGCAGGAACGACTATAGCAAACCCGTCGGAAATTTGAGATTCTTCCCCACCCATCACAATTTTTCCCACGCCACTTTCTACTCTAAAAAACTGATCTACCGTTTCATGAACCTCCGCGCCAATATCCTCGCCCGGAGCCAAAGACATTACTACAAGCTGACAGTAAGTTCCAGTAAACAAAACTTTTCTAAAAAAATCGTTTTCCAGAGTCGTTTCTTCGATATTTTGCACAAATCCTGTCATATATTTTAGTCAGGAGAGCTATCGGAAGCAGGTTCCCCTATCTCCAAAGGCATCTCCGGATCCTTTTTTAAAGCGCCCCTAATAGACTTTTCTATATCGTCACGGAGCGACTTGTTTTCTTTTAGTAGCTGTCTTACGCCCTCTTTTCCTTGGGACATTTTTTGTCCCTTAAAGGAATACCACGAACCTGATTTTTCCACTACTCCAAGCTCTACTCCCACATCTATAAGATTTCCCTCTTTTGAAATCCCCTCATTAAATAATATATCAAACTCCGCAACTCTAAAAGGCGGCGCAATCTTATTTTTTACCACCTTAACTTTTGTGCGGTTTCCTATTACCTTTTCTCCTTCCGTCAGGGAAGCAACGCGCCTAATCTCTAAACGGACGGAAGCATAAAACTTTAACGCACGCCCTCCCGGAGTTGTTTCGGGATTACCAAACACAATACCAATTTTTTCTCTAAGCTGGTTAGTAAAAACAACCGTGCAATTGGAACGCGATACCGCCGCCGTAATTTTTCTGAGGGCTTGCGACATAAGCCTAGCCTGAAGTCCCATATGGGAATCTCCCATCTCGCCTTCTATTTCGGCGCGCGGAGTTAAGGCCGCCACCGAATCTATCGCGATAAGATCAACCGCACCGCTTCTTATTAAGGTTTCGGCAATCTCAAGAGCCTGCTCTCCATTGTCGGGCTGGGATATTAAAAGGTTGTCCAGATTAACACCGCAGTGGGAAGCATAAACCGGATCCAGCGCATGTTCCGCATCAATAAAAGCCGCCGTTCCGCCCTTTTTTTGCACCTCTGCGATAATGTGTTGCACCAGAGTAGTTTTTCCCGAAGATTCCGGTCCAAAAATCTCCACTATCCGCCCACGAGGAACGCCGCCAACACCAAGCGCTAGATCCAAAGCGATGGATCCAGTAGAAATAACTTCTATATTTTTTTCTTTGGCGCTTTCCCCAAGACGCATGATGGAACCCTTACCAAAGTTTTTTTCTATCTGGGACAACGCGTTTTGCAAAGCCACAACTTTTCCATCTTTATCGGACATATCCTAAATTTATATACTACAAAATGTCCTGTCAAGGAGCTTATAAAAATGCTAACAATACATTAACAATTAGTTATCTTGTCATCAAGGGAAGACCACAAGCGCGGAGAGTAAACAGCCCGCTACAAAAAGATATACTATGTTGTGAATAAATAACAGACCGGGGGGTTATGAATAGCGTAGGAAATCAGGAGTTATAGACATATCCACACTGTCTATTACTACTATTGTATTAGAATAAGTAATATTACAAAAATCTATGTTGATAACAATTATCGCGAAGGTGTTAGGAAATGTTTCAAAACTTCTCCGCACAGGAGCTGGCGCTACATGGCCCGGTCATTTGATTTGCAAGTTTTACCCACAATTTTTAAACAAATCTTTAAAAAAATTTAACAACGGTTTAGTTTACATAACTGGCACTAATGGCAAGACTACCACAACATCCTTCGTAGCGCGTTTTCTTACCGCGAGGAATTTATCTGTAGTAACCAACAGTACGGGGGCTAATCTTTCTGGCGGCGTGGCTTCCAGTATAGTTTCCGGGTTTGATTACCTTGGGAGATCCTCTTTTTGTTACGGAATCTTTGAGATTGACGAAGGCGCGGCACCGTATTTTTTAAAACAGTGCTTTCCCGATGTGTTGGTGTTTTTAAACTTGTCCCGAGATCAACTGGATCGCTACGGTGAACCGGATATTACTTTGGAGAGGATTGTTGAGGTGTTAGAGCAGGCATCAAAAAAAGTAGTTGTTATATACAACCCGCTCGACGAATTTTTGACCAAACTTCCAAAAATCACTAAAAATCCTAATATCGTCTATAGAGTCATCCCTGAAGAAGAAACATTTATTAAAGTTAACAAAACCGCGGCGGTTATGGCTTTAGAAGGACTAGGGTTTAAAGGGGACCTTGTTCGGAGATTTGTGGAAAACCTAGGCCACGCTTTTGGAAGGGGCGAGGAGATTACTTTTAAGAATTGTCAAGTTAGCATCCTTCTTGCCAAGAATCCAGCTAGCTTTAATGCCAATCTAAGTCTTGTTGTTGCTGAAAAACCACAAAAGGAATTTACTCCGATTTTTATTTTAAATGATAATATCCCCGATGGTCGGGATGTAAGTTGGATTTATGATATCGATTCGGCACTTCTACAGAAAGTTTGCAAAAAGGCAAGAGACTTAGTGTTTATTACGGGTACAAGGGCTTGGGATTTCTCGTTGCGTCTTGTTTTGGCTGGCACCTCTCCCGATTCTCTTGTTGTTGATACAGAGATAGATACCGTTTTAAATAAAGCTACAAGCAAGGGGGGATATGTAACCGTGTTTCCTACCTATTCTGCGATGCTTGAGACAAGAAAATTTTTATTAGGGAGAAAGATACCATGAAAAGGATAATAATTGGACACCTTTACCCCGACGAACTTAACCTTTACGGCGATAGAGGAAATATAGAAGCGTTAGTTTATAGAGGCGCTAAAATGGGCGTTGTCTTGGATGTTATAGAAATTGATAGTAGAACTACAGGCGCCAGCTCTCTTTTTGCGAAAGCGGATATCCTTTTTATGGGAGGGGGTCCCGACTCCCTGCAAAAAGAAATCACGGAGGATTTTTTGCGGGAAAAAGGTCCTTTTGTAAAAGAGTATTTTAACAAAGGCGGAGTAGGGCTTTTTATTTGTGGGGCTTATCAGCTTTTAGGGAAATACTACAAACCGTTTTTTGGCGATCCCATTTTGGGCCTCGGGATTGCAGATTTTTACACAGAACATCTGGGAAGGGATTTTCCACGGTGTGTTGGAAATATAATCGTTGACATATCAACGACAAAAATTCCCACGGGTTTTTCCAAATTTTTAGTGGGGTTTGAAAACCACGGCGGTCGGACTTTTTTAGGGCAGGATCTCACTCCTTTAGGGAAAGTTGTTATGGGATCAGGAAATAACGGTAAAGAAAAAAGAGAGGGAATATTTCTCAAAAATTTTATAGGAACATATCTTCATGGTCCCATACTTCCTAAAAACCCCCATCTGACGGATTTTTTGCTTATGACTGCTTTACGGAAAAAAGGATATACAAATCGCCTAAAAGAACCGCTATACGACAGAATCGAGATTTTAACGCATCAGGCTGCGTTAAAACTTAAAAGGTGATATATTGGAAAACATCATGTCCAAGAAACTTTTTTTTATTATTGCTCCCGTTCTCATTTTGCTTTTTGGCGCCACAGTTTTTAGGTTAGGTCTACCTGCCAAGTTTATGGAACTTACAGGGCTTGGACGACGCATACAGGGTCCCATTTCTTTAGAGTATTGGGGGCTTAGCGAAAACTTTGATTTAAGCGCCATCATGTTTGAAGACTTTAAAAGTATCTATCCGGACGCTTCCATAAAATATGATCAGAAATCCTACAAAAGCCTTTCCGAATATAAAGAATTTATCCTGTCGCGTTTTGCCGAAAACACCGCCGCTGATATAGTTTTGGTACATGCCACTTGGATTCCGGAGATTATCAAATATCTTGTCCCTTCTGGAAATATTACGGCGGATGAGCTTTCTAATAGCTTTTTTAAAACCGCTTCCGATACCTGTGTTACCGGAGGGTCCGTTTTTTGTGTCCCTCCTCTCTATGATGGGTTAACCCTCGTATACAATAAAGACGCTTTTAATAGAGAGAGTATCAAGTCTCCACCTAAAACATGGGAAGAGTTTAAACAGGATGCGGAGCGTCTTACTAAAAGAGATCTTTCTGGAAAAATTTATTTTGCCGGAGCCGCGATGGGTCTTTCCACTAACATTTCTTTTGCCCCAGACATTTTGGGTTTAATGCTTGCGCAAAGTTCTGTAAAAATCCCGGAAAATCTGGACGAGAAGGCGGCGGCGGACGCCCTTTCTTTTTACACCAGTTTTTATACAACAAGTAAAGTGTGGGGCGAAACCGAACAGGATTCTATTAAGGAATTTAGTCAGGGTAAGGTAGCCATGATTTTTGCCCCGTCATGGACTTTGCTTGATATTATTACCAGAAGCCCTCTTCTAAATTTTGGCACCGCGCCGGTTCCCCAAGTTCCGGTAGAAGGAAGTAACGGACTGACAGATAAAAACTGGTCTTCGTATTGGGTTTTTGTGGTCTCCCGTAATTCCGCAAATCCCAAAGTGGCTTGGGACTTTATAAAGTTTGCGACTAGCCGTGAGCAGGAGCTAAATCAGTACAAGGCTCAGGAAAAGTATCGGCCTTTTGGGCAAATATACTCTTTAAATGAGTTGCGGGAAGATATATCCAAAAACGAAATACTAAAGCCGTATATTGACGGTTCGGAAACGGCAACCACGCACCTCATTGCCGATCAAAGCGGCAACGACCCTTTTTCTAATTCGATAAAATCTGCAATAACAAGAGTAGCCAAGGGCGGTTCTGCTGGGTCCGCGATGGCGGAAGTTAAGTCTCAGATAGAATCTTTACTCGCCCCTAAAAAATAGATAAATTACCAACACGGATGTCCATTAAGCCAATCATTGACATTGTTCAAGTAGACTATTCCAATTGCTAGTTGTAAGGTTTGAAGGGCGGAGGTTTGGGTCTATTTTAGCTTTTAACAGTACCTTGTCATCAAAAACTTGTTTTATCTTTTTTCTTGGAAATTTAAAACCGCGGTGGAGAAAGTCGGAGAATTTTTTTATATCCAAATTATCGGGTGTTTGATAGACACATATTTTTAATATTGCCGAGTGCACTTTTGGCGCTGGGTAAAAAGCGCCGGGCGGAATCTTTTTAATAATCTTTGCTGTGCCAAAAGATGCGACAAGATTTGATAAATACGAGGCGTTTGGAGCTTTAGCACATATCTTTTGCGCTACTTCTTTCTGAACAATAAGGTTTAAGGTTAAAGGTTTAAGGGGTAAGTTGTAAATTGCATGAATCAAAGGCGAGGTAATATCGTACGGTATCGCGCCAACTATTTTAAAATTTGAAATTTGAAATTTGAAATTTGAAATCAATTTCTCAATTTTTAAATTTTTAAACAAAGAAAGAATGTCGCCGTTGATAATCTCGATGTTGAGGTAATTTCGAAGGTTTTCTTTAAGTTGGGGGATCAAATCTTTATCAAATTCAATGGCAATGACGGAGCCTGCCCGCTTTGCAAGTTCGCAAGTGATTGTTCCCGTTCCCGCGCCAACTTCTAAAACAAAGTCATCTTTGGAAAGATCGCAAGATTCGACAAATTCTTGGAGTACTTTTTCACTCCTTAAAAAGTTCTGCCCTAATGATTTTTTTGGTTTTATTAGAAACCCCATAGTCCGCTAATTTGTTTGATAATTTTAGCATTAGCCACGGTTCTTCCGCTTCGGCGGAACAGAGAAAGAAACCCGTCTTCATATTGACAAAATAAAACTAATTTGCAACAATCGACCTAATCATTAGGGAGAAACGAACTCATACTCAAGTGGTATGCGCAACGCCTCCCAAAATTTTTTACTTCCATTCCAGTTTCTTTTTCTCAAAAATTAGATAAGTTTTATGATCTTTAAAAGGCGTAAGGAGTGTAGACTCCGACTTGGAATTAGGAACCACGATATTTAGAAGTTTTCTTCTTTTGATTAAGAAGTCGTAAAGACAGCAGAAATCCCCATCTCCAGAAACGACAATCGCCTTGTTATAATTGGAAAATTCAATAGCCGCGGAGTGTAAAACCAACTCGGCATCAACATTTCCTTTTGGCTTTCCTATGCTATCTTTTATTGTAGGTTTAAAAACGAGTATGTACCCAAACGATCTTAAAAAATCATAAAGATCTTCATTCTGCGCAATATAACCAATAAATAGGAAGGCCTTGCTGACTCTAATACTTGTCCCAAAGATATTGACGGAACTTCTTAAAATCTAGTTTCCAGCCTTTGTAGATGAGCTTTTCCCCGCGGTAAAGGTCTTTGCTCGTACCAAGATTTAAATTCTGGCTGTCTATGAAAGCATATATTTTTAATCTTTTATTCCTCTTCATTATAGGAAAATTTTAGCACAAAAAAACTTCCACCTCTAAGGTGTGGGAACTTACCGAACCTCTAAAAGGACTTTATAGATTCCCACGCGTAAGCCTGTCTGTGCGGGCAGGTGCGGTACTATGTAACGCCTTCGCCTTTGGCGAAAGAAATTAATGGGAAAATCCATCCCGCGTCAGACGCGGGTCTTCTCTAAATCTTGTTATAAAATGCGTGTTGGATCTTACAGGGTAGTTTTTGAGATTCGAGAGCCGTCTTCGCGACTTTAGTTTGATATATCGGTTACCGAAAAGACATATATGATATTTAACCAACTACCTTAGGCATTTGTGAATTTTTGTTTTTCCCTTTTTATTCTAAGGGAAAACATCTTGCTTTTAGGAGATGCCTTTGGAATTAGAAGCTAGATCAATATCCCAATTAAAACTTCTTGGTGTTTTGAAATTTCTCAACAAAAGGTTCTGTAAAGGCTCTTGTAGCGTTTTCAATATCTTTGACAAGTTTCATCATAAAGAAAGAGTCTTACTGGTTGAATTAATGGACAAGTATGTCCATTATGTATCCCGCGACTTCGGTGCCAAGATGCTTTTGTGTCCGAAGGTGTTCATGGGGGGATACATTGCACCTCCTCTTACTCTTTAATATTTCTTGTCGGCTTCAAGAACCAATTTCTTAACTTCCTCCCATCTTTTCTTTACGCCATCTTCTGTGTCTGCGATGTGATGGTCGGGCAATTCGAGATCCCCAAATAAACAACCTATTTCATCCAATTGGAACTATTACTTATGTTTGTGGAGTAATTTGCGCCTACTCTTTTGGCATGATGGTAACAACTTTATCTATGTGGCTAACTAACGCTACCCCTCTCCCCTTTGTTGCCCAGAATATTTACTACATTGGTCAAAGACCGCTTGATATTTTCCAAGGATTTCTAAAGAAGTTTTTTACTTTTGTTATCCCTTTGGCTTTTCTGGCCAATTTTCCGGCAAAGATTTTTATTGGTGAGGGAAATATCTGGTGGGTGCCGGAGGCATTACTTCTTGCCGCGGTATTTTTGAAAGCCTCAAATCTATTCTGGAACCATGCTCTAAAAAGCTACTCCAGCGCTGGGGGGTAAATTAGAGAATTAATTTTTAGGAACCAACTCTTCAAGGGCTCTTTTTAGATCTGGGATATCCTCTTTACAGGTGTCCCATACTATTTTTTCATCAACACCAAAATATTCATGTATTAACCTGTTCCGCATATTAATTATCTTATCCCAAGGAATTTCTTTGTGTTGTTCTCTAAAGTCAGCGCTTAATTTGTTGCTTGCTTCTCCAATTACTTCTAGTTCTCTGACAGTTGCGCTCAAAACCAAATCATCGTCCCCGAATTCCTCAAAATCTAACCCCTCAACAAACCGCCCAATCTTTTCGATAGACTCCAATATATGTTTTAAATAGACAAAATCATCTTTCATAGATAGCTTCTGCATGTTTTAAAACCTCACTTCTAAAATGCCTACTTAATTGGTTAGCCGTTAAAAGATCGACTCTCTTGTTGACTGCTTTTTCCAAATCTTTTTGGACATCGTACATCTTAAAAAATCCAACTTTGGCGTTTGGTAAAAACTCTACAAGTACATCAATATCGCTATTTTCCGTACTCTCTCCAGTTAGATAGGAACCAAAAAGAGACAGCTTTCTGATATCTGCCCTTTGTGGAGATTGTTCAATTGTAGTTTTCATTTGCTTTATCAGCTGTTCTTTGCTCATGTGGTTATAATACCACGAGTATGATTCTATATCAGAGGTTTTACAAAAAAACCGACTGGCGGATTTGCTATTTCAAGTTTGGGGACGAGGTTCAGACTTTAGTAAATGCTCTGGCGCCAACCAGCAACCTTCCGGTTAGAGATGATCGTAGCAACGACGCGCCCCGCGGTAGTATGCGGGAGCTCCACACCGAACGCCGTTTTTAACCATGTAATCGTTATTGACAAATCTTATCACTCATACTATATTACTGCCAATGGAGGAACTTACACCACGACAAATAGTTATATTAAAAGCGATAGTTGATGACTATATCGACAAAGCAAAGCCTGTCGGATCGGAAGATCTTGTGGAAAATCACAACTTAAAAGTAAGTCCGGCAACGGTCAGAAACGAAATGGCAGAGCTAATGCGCAAGGGATTTCTTGGGGTGCCACACATTTCGGCTGGAAGGGTTCCCACAACGGTTGGAATGAGATACTATATTCAAAATTTGATGGATGAGAGAGATGTTCCTGTACTACAGGAAGTTGCCATGAAGCAGAGGATTTGGCAAAACCGGTACGAGGCGGACAAGTTTTTGCGTCAAGCGGCACTTACCTTGTCCGAGGCTTCGGGACTTTTATCTGTTATTGATACCGACGATGGGCGAATGTACTACGCCGGAACAGTGAATATTCTGGAACACCCGGAGTTTTTTGATATTGATAGCGCCAAAGCCCTTTTTGGTGTATTAGATGATTTTGACGCTTTTAGAACAATAACAGCGCACGCTAGAGGCGGTAACGATGTTTCCGTAATTATCGGGCCTGAAATGGAAATGCCTCATTTGGACATAGCGGGAATGGTCACGGCAAATTTTAGTTGTGGAAATACTGTAGGAAGGTTAAGCGTTGTCGGACCATTCAGAATGCCGTACGGGAAAATTATTCCGGAGATTAGATTTGTGAGGAATTTACTTTGTGAGTTGGGAGGAGGGTGGTAATTAATAAATTTTTAATTTGAAATGAAGAAACCCGAAAATACCGAGAAAGAAAATATCAATCCGAAAGAGTATGAAGAGTGTTGTGAGGATAAAACAAAGGAAATGGAGAGTAAAATCTTTGAATTGGAAAATAATTGGAAACGGGCGCTTGCGGATTATAAAAACCTAGAAAAAAGGGTAGCGGAAGAAAAACAGGAGTTCGCCAAATATTTTTTGGCGGGATTTATTAGGGAACTTCTTGCGGTTTTGGACAACCTAGAAAAAGCGCAGGAACACACAAAAGATGAGGGGGTAAACCTGGTAGTAAAAGATTTTAGGGAAATTTTAAAAAAAGAAGGCGTGGAAGAAATTATAGCGCAGGATACTAATTTTGATCCTTTAATGCACGATGCCGTTGAGGTAGGAGACGGTACAGACGGGAAAATATTAAAAGTTTTAGAAAAAGGTTATAAAATTGGAGAGCGCATTTTGCGCCCTGCCAAAGTAGTTGTTGGTAAAAGCTTTGCGGCGGCAGAATCTGTCGGAATCTAAAGACGATTCTGATGTCACGGGCGACAAATAATATATGTCCAAAATTTTAGGGATAGATCTTGGAACTACAAATTCCTGCATGGCAATAATGGAAGGTGGGGAGCCTAAAGTTATTCCGAACGCCGAGGGGGGAAGAACCACACCTTCTGTTGTGGATCCAATTAGAAATTTGGTCGGCGTTGCGGCAAAAAGACAACAGGTGGTAAATCCAAAAAACACTGTTTATTCTGTCAAAAGACTAATGGGAAGAAGGTTTTCCGATCCCATGATAGCTAAAGCCCTTAAAACTATTCCATATACCGTTAAGGAAGGGAAAAATGGGATGGCGGTTTTGGAGATCGAAGGAAAGGAATTTACCCCACAGCAAATTTCGGCCATGATTTTGGCCAAACTTAAAACCGACGCCGAAGCTTATTTGGGGCAACCGGTTACGGAAGCCGTAATTACGGTTCCAGCCTACTTTGACGATAGCCAACGCCAAGCCACTAAAGAAGCGGGACAGATAGCGGGTTTTGATGTAAAAAGAATTATTAACGAACCGACCGCCGCATCTTTGGCTTACGGTTTGGATAAAAAGAAAAACGAGCAGATAGCAGTTTACGATCTTGGCGGCGGTACTTTTGATATCTCGATACTTGAGATTGGCGACGGAGTTTTTGAAGTAAAAAGTACCAATGGTGATACCTATCTAGGTGGGGATGACTTTGATAACAAAATTATCGAATGGCTTTTGGGGGAATTTAAAAAGGAAAACGGCGTGGATATTTCCGCGGACCGTCAGGCAATGCAGCGCCTTAAAGACGCGGCAGAGAAAGCTAAGATAGAACTATCCAGCACTCAAGAAACACAAATTTCTATTCCCTATATCACAGCAGATCAAACAGGGCCAAAGCACTTAAATGTAACGCTTTCGAGGGCCAAATTGGAACAAATCGTGGAAGATCTCATAAAAAAGACAGTACCTCCCTGCGAAGCCGCGTTAAAAGATTCCGGCTTTAAAATAGCTGATATTGACGAGGTGGTCTTGGTCGGGGGAATGATAAGAATGCCCAAGGTGGTAGAAACCGTTAAGGCGTTTTTTGGTAAGGAGCCGCACAAAGGAGTAAATCCTGACGAGGTCGTCGCGGTGGGAGCAGGAATTCAAGGAGGAGTTTTAACCGGAGATGTTAAAGATGTATTACTTTTGGATGTTACTCCACTAACTTTGGGTATTGAAACTTTGGGTGGTGTCTCTACCTCGTTAATTAAACGCAACACAACGATTCCGACATCCGCTTCTCAAGTATTTTCTACCGCCGCGGATAGTCAAACATCGGTGGAGATAAATGTTTTACAAGGAGAGCGCGAAATGGCGGCCGATAACAAATCTCTTGGAAGATTTATTCTGGACGGTATCCCCCCAGCACCCCGTGGAATTCCACAGGTAGAAGTAAAATTTGATATTGATACTAATGGCATTGTAGCAGTATCGGCCAAAGATAAGGCATCGGGCAAGGAGCAGAAAATTACTATCCAGTCGGGAACGGGGCTTTCTAAAGAAGACATCGAAAAAATGGTGGCTGATGCCGAAAAAAGCAAAGAAGAGGATAGAAAAAAGAGGGAATTGGCCGAGGTCCGCAATGTAGCTGATAATTTGGTTTATACCGCAGAGAAAACCCTAAGGGAAGCGGGAGATAAAGTTACGGCCGAAGCAAAAAAGATAGTGGAAGAAAAGGCAAAAGCCCTAAAAGATATTGTTCCCACGGGATCTTTGGAAGATCTTAAAGAAAAAACCCAGGAGCTTTCTTTGGAACTGCAAAAGATTGGGCAAGCGATGTACGGACAGGGAGAAAAAACCCAACCTGAACCCGGACAGGGACCCACAGAGGGCAACCCCAATGCCGGTGACAAACCAACAGGCGATGAACCAAAAGAGGGGGAAGTGGTTGAGTAATGAAACAAGATTATTATGAAACATTAGGGGTCTCAAAAAACGCCTCGGATGAGGAGATTAAACGGGGATACAAACGGCTTGCAAAAGAGTTTCATCCCGATGTCGCTAAAGATAAAACGAAAGCGGAAGAAAAATTTAAAGAAATAAACGAAGCTTACCAAATTCTTTCCGATTCGCAAAAAAGAAAGCAATACGACCAGTTTGGGCATTCCGCGACAGCTGGGGGAGCTCAAGGCGCCGGATGGAATCCATTTTCACAGGGACAGGGCGGATCTTGGGGACCTTTTACTTATTCCTATTCTCAAGGAGGATCTCAAGGATTTGACTTTGGCGGAGGCATTGACCCCTTTGATGTATTTGAACAGGTTTTTGGTTTTCGCGGATATGGGAACGGACAAAGAACCCGCAAGGGTAAAAGTTTTTCTTACTCTCTCCAAATATCGTTCATCGATTCGTTAAAAGGGTGCGAGAAAGAAATTTCAATAAACGGGAAACGCTTAAAAATTAAAATTCCTGCCGGTATTCACGACGGAGCGCAGATAAAATATGCAGGGGAGGGGGAACCAGCTCACCAAGGGAGTATTGCTGGAGATTTATTTTTGACGATTCGCGTACCGAAACACCTTAATATGGAAAGGGACGAAAATTTTAACTGCTATTCCCAAATTAAGATTTCATTTCCCCAAGCGGCGCTTGGAGATAATGTTGATGTAGAGTCTATTGATCCAAATTCCGCAAATGGCATAAAAACCATAAAACTTAAAATACCCGCGGGAACCCAACACGATACCACATTTAGAATAAGCGGACAGGGATTTCCCATAATGAGAGGTCACGGACGGGGGGATCACTTTGTTCTTGTAAAAGTTGTGGTTCCTACCCATCTCTCCCGTGAGCAAAGAAAAATTTTAGAGCAATTTTAGTATGGAAAGTCCCACACTTGGCCATCTTACTTTTGATCAAACAATTACAGCCCTTATAAAATATACAGAGTTCGCCAAAGACGATACTTATAAAATAATTGTTGGTACGGATTCAACTTCGCGTACAAATGGAAAAAATACAACTGACTATGTAACTGCTCTTGTAATTCACCGCATTGGCAAGGGCGGGATTTATTTTTGGGAAAAGGTTTCTCAACCTAAAGCCCATTCTTTACGGCAAAGAATGTATGAAGAAGCTTTAATCTCTTTAGATTTCGCAAGAAAACTTCTGGATAAATTAAACAAGGTCAAACCCCAAGAATTGGAAATCGAAATACATGTGGATGTTGGACAGGTTGGTGATACTAGGGAAATTATAAATGAGATTGTGGGGATGGTTAAAGGAAATGGGTTTAATGTAAAAACAAAACCAGAAGCGTATGGCGCTAGCAATGTAGCGGATAGGTATACCTAAATTAAGCCACCTCGTCTTTCTTTTCGCGGACAAAAGCAAACCAGTCTTCGGTGATTTCGATTAGGGTTTTTAAGGGGGCTTCTATAATAAAATCAAAGAAAAAGACAAAAAGATTTAACCGCGCCACTTCCTCACTTAGCCGTTGCCCGACGCGCAAAACAGGTAAAAAGAAAAGATCAAAAACAGAACCTAAAAAACTATCATCATCGTGAATCAACACAATATCTTTTGTTGATTGCCTGACAAGATAGGCGAAAAACGATACCACCGAAAGGAAGAATAAAAACACGGCAATGCTTACAAAGGTAAAACCAACTTTTGTTAGACCGTAGGTGATAAGGCCAAAGCTTAAAATAAAGGTCAAAAAATACACTACTCTAAAAACCGCTTGTAAAATCCCAAATTTTGAGGGAAGCCCGATTCGTTTTTCGTTTTCGTTAAGAGCTAATTTTCCATCGATTACAATATTTCTCATTCTTTTTACTATCGCGCCGGTATTTTTTTGCCCGGGAACTTTTATACGGCTACCAACTAAATACATTAAAATTGGAGGGAATATTAAATTGATAAATACGGCGCGCAAGTTAATGTGTCCCAGTGTTAAGCGATCCAAAGGGAGTTCTACCAAAATACCAATCACCATTTTAGTCAAGAATATGTAAATTACAGAACGGAAAACCACCCGCTTTAATCTGTCGGCGGTTTGCGCATATTTTAAAGAACACATATTTCTAACCTTTTGCTCTAACAGCTTTTCATCTTGATAGGTTGTTGGAAAACTTAGGTCTTTGTCCAAAATATCCCGTAAGATAACAAATGGGGCAATTTGGCTTTTTGCCAATTTATAAATCCGCCCTTTTTCCATATTTAGTAACCGTTCCTCTATTTCTTTAATTGCAGTTTCTAAATTATCGGCTACCTCGGTAAGTTGTTCTTTTGTGCAAGCCCCTTCCCAAAAAGGAAACTTTTTTATAAAAAGAATTTGTCGCAAAATTGGTTTATCGGCTTTATTTAATGATTTTTGACAAGATACAAACAATTCGTCTTCGGAAAGTGACACTTCGCTTGCAAGCAGATTTGCCATAAGTCTGGCAAGCGAATCACGGGCGGTGGGTGGGGATAATAGGTTTTCTATCTCGCATGAAACACAGGAGATAAGCCATTCCAAAACATCCCATTTGGCTATTCTAAAAGCCGTGGGATAGTTGTCCATTAGAAAGAAGTATTTTTCTAAAACTACATCTATTTCTTGGGCTTTGCTTTCTGGGACAATATCGTTTGGTAAATATCTTGCGCGGATAAGTTCCTTTAGAAGGTATGTAGAAATACTTGTGCGGTTTGTTCCAAGCTTAATACGGCGGTTAAGAATTCGCTCTATTGCAAGTTTGCGGAGGAGATGTTCTTCTTTAAATTCTACAGCGATTCTTGCTTTTTCATATAGAAAAGCCAAGACCGATGTTGCCGCCGAAACCTTGATTGTAGCCTCTTTTAAATTTTCGCTTTTACCAACAGTGACTTTTCTGTAGCTATCCAAAACTTCTTTAAAAGACATAATCCCCATTATACCAAATTTTCGCGCGGGCGAAAATTTAAGTAGTTAGTAATTAGTATTTAGTAATTAGATAAAACCAATATGGGTTAAAGCAAAAACCCTCCTGATTTGGTAAAATCAAAAGGGTGTTTAAAATCCCGTCCCCCTTCGTTCCGACATTATGTCGTAACTTCGGAGGACATAAGAAACACTAACTCGCCTCGCTAGTAAGTGTTTCTAATGGGCATGTAGCTCAGTTGGTAGAGCGGCCGTCTTATACGCGGCATGTCGGGGGTTCGAATCCCTCCGTGCCCACCAGCCTTCGCCAGAGGCTTCGGCTGGTAAAACCCAGCTTCCAAAGTGATTCTGTTTACTTTCGAGCAAAGCTCCGCGATTTATCGCGGGGATGGATGAAATATTTTTGCGAAAAAGGAAGATGCCGCGGGCCAAAGCCCGCGGAGATTTACTTTAGGATTTTAGTTGCGAAGGCTGTCCACCGAAGTTCTTAACGAAGAAGGACATCTTGTTTTTAATATGTTTTATGTTTATGTACTTCAAAGCACTGTCAAGAAGGATGAGATTTACACTGGATATACTAAGGACTTAAAAAATAGATTGGAAAAACATAATAAAGGTGATGTTAAGCATACTTCAAAATACAGTCCCTGGATTGTATCGACTTACATTGCGTTTGACAGTCAAACATCGGCACTTGATTTTGAGAAATACCTAAAGTCTGGGTCTGGAAGAGTGTTTCTTAGAAAGAGACTGATTTCTTTATGTGGAAGGGTCGCATAGTTGGTCTAGTGCGCAGTCCTGGAAAGACTGTATGTCGCAAGGCATCGCGGGTTCGAATCCCGCCCCTTCCGCCAGTTGGGAAATGTCTTTGTTGGCTCGCCAAAAGCGGGCTTTTTTTCTTGAAGAAAATCAAAAAATTTGTTATCATAATCTTACAATAAAAGTATAGCATATTTTTATACTATCAAAACTTGGATACTATGGCAACTATTGGGGAAAACATTAAAAAGTTAAGAACTAAGCAAGGATTAAGCCAAGATGACTTGGCGCGTAAAGCTGGTCTTAAATACTCAACTCTTGCCAAGATTGAGGGCGATTTTGTAACTAAGCCGGGCGTTCAAATGATCGCCAAAATCGCCAAAACACTCGGTGTATCTATGGAAGATTTATTGAAATAAATATGAAATATATTGACCTAACACATACATTTGACGCCGAGATGCCGGTTTACCCCGGTGATCCAATTCCGGAGTTGGTGCAAATAGCCGACTTACGCAAAGAGGGCTACACCGACTATCAAATAAAAACCGGAATGCATGTCGGAACGCACATGGACGCGCCTCTCCACATGCTAGAGGGCGGCAAACGGCTTTCTGATATTGATGTTGAGAAGTTTCTCGGTAAAGGTTGTTTGATTGACGCGAGAGGCGCGTCAATCGTGAATGCTGATTTTCTTGAAAAAAGCGGTGCGAAGAAAGATGACATTGTATTTGTGATGACTGGTTTCTCCAAAAAATATCGCGAAGCAGAATATTACGAAAAATTTCCAGAAATTGGAGAAGATTTCGCTAGCAAAGCAATCGAACTTGGTGTCAAAATAGTTGGTATGGATACGCCAAGTCCCGACAGGCCACCTTTCAAAGTTCATAAACTCTTACTTGGAAAAGAAATTCTAATTATCGAAAATCTTACTAATTTAGAATCACTGGTCGGCGTCAAGGGCTTTGAAGTTTTTGCCTTGCCAGCGAAACTGCATACGGAAGCGGCTCCAGTTAGAGTAGTGGCAAAAGTCATATAAAATCTATGGACCAAAAAAGAGAAATTGAAGATATCAAGGGCAACAAAAAGCAACTAGGGTGTCTTGGATGTGCTATCCAAAATGGCGAAGTAGAAAGTCCGGGCGGTTCTATTGCCTCAACAAAATATTTTGACGCACATCAAGATTATGAAATTCCTATCCCCGGATTTGTTATCCTCGCATCAAAAAGACACTTGCAAAGTATCGACGAGTTTATCGAAGAAGAAAGATTAGATTTTATAGAATTTCTTTGTCGCTTACGGAAAACGATGAGACAGGCGTTTGATGTCCAAGTCATCTACCTCATACAAGAAGAAGATACGTCTCATCACTTCCATGTTTGGATTTTTCCTCGGTATGATTGGATGGTAGAAAAGTTTGGAAAAAAAATCCAATCGGTCAGACCGATAATGGAATATGCGAGAGAGAATATGAAGACCTCGGAAAATTTGAAAAAGGTTGATGAAGCTATGGAGAAAATGAAAACGTATTTTTAGAAAGAATTTAGCCGCCAAAGAAAAACTTGAAATCGTCCTTATGAATTACCAAGAGGAATCGTTAAAACAACATTTAATACATCAAGGGAAAATAGAAATTAAAAGTAAATTTGGGAGTCTTGTTACCAAAGACGATTTAAGCATTGCTTACACCCCAGGAGTTGCCACAGTATCAACTCTTTTAGCAATCGATCCTTCTAAAGCGTACGAGTACTCCATTAAAGGGAATACTATCGCTGTGGTTTCCGATGGTTCCGCGGTTCTTGGACTTGGAAACATTGGCCCTTACGGGGCGTTGCCTGTTATGGAAGGAAAAGCGTTGTTATTTAAAGAATTTGGCGGGATTGACGCATACCCGATTGTTTTAGCTACCCAAAATACCGAGGAAATTATCCAAATTGTAAAAGCTATTTCGCCTACTTTTGGCGGAATAAATTTGGAGGACATCTCTTCTCCAAGGTGTTTTGAGATAGAAGAGCGGCTTATAAAAGAATTAGATATCCCAGTTTTTCACGACGACCAGCATGGAACCGCCATCGTGGTTTTAGCGGCATTAATAAATAGCCTAAAGTTAGTCAAAAAGGAAAAAGAGAATATCAAAGTAGTCATCTGTGGAGCGGGGGCGGCTGGGATTGCCATCACAAAACTTTTAATTACCTACCAAATTAAAAAAATAATTCTTGTTGATTCGGTTGGTATTGTTTCCAAAAGTCGCGCCGATTTGAATAGTGTAAAGAGCAGTATGGTCACCATAACAAACCCCGATAACATCAACGGAGATTTAAAAGACGCGTTGATAAATGCTGATGTTTTTGTTGGGGTTAGCGTGGCAGGAATTTTAAAACCAGAATATATTAAAGAAATGGCAGAAAAACCAATAATTTTTGTGATGGCTAATCCGGTTCCGGAAATAATGCCAGATATAGCAAAACAAGCGGGGGCTTATATTGTGGGAACAGGAAGAAGCGATTTTCCCAACCAAATAAACAATGTTTTAGTTTTTCCAGGGCTTTTTAGAGGACTTCTGGATAATAAAATAAAAGTAGTTACCAATGGTATTAAAATAGCAGTTGCGCAAACGCTGGCAGGTTACATAAAAAATGCTGACCTATCTGTAGACAACATTCTTCCCAGCGTGCTTGATAGAAAAGTATCTAAAGCAGTCGCTCGGTCAATTAAGATAAAAGCTGTATGAAAAAATTGATTCTCGCGATATTTATTATTTTAGTCATTTTACTAATATTTGGAACGATTTTGATAAATTACTCTTTTCCCGGTCAAGTTTGTGGAAAACCCCCGATTTGGTTTAGGGAGTGCTTCCCGGGTTATCAATGCAAATATCCCTACCCGCCGTCAGGAATTGATACGGATTTTGGAATATGCATAAAGCAGAATGATGTAAGATGATATTCACTAACTTTATAAAGTTACGCCAATTTTGACAAACTTTATTTTATAAAGTTTAAATATGTTGTCTTTAAATGGTAGTGCGCTGGGATTACATATTGACTTAAACCCCCCGTCTTGGTACTATCCCCTGCTCCCCTATAGTTTTTAGCTGGAAGGCAGTTTTAACTTAAGCCATGATAATAAATAACGAAGATACTCTGGTAAAAAATTTGTTTAAGGACGCTAGAAGCGTTGCTATATTTGTCCCCGCGATTTTGGGAAAGGACGCCCTAGCCGCGGCTTGTGCCATTTATGATATCGCCGCGCAAGAAGGAAAATCCGTAAAAATCTTTTACAATGGGGATCCGGAAACTGCTGTTGTATTTTTTCCTTTTGCCAAAATAGAAAGCGCTTTTGATTCAGCGGAACTTGTAATAAGTTTTAACTACCGTGATACTCCGATTGAAAGGGTCAGTTACAGTACCGACGACGGGGTTTTTAAAATGAAAATTTCCCCGGTGGAAAAGTCGTTTGATGTTTCTAAAATTGGTTATGAATTTATGGGTCCGCGGTTTGATCTTGTCGTAACGGTTGGAGCCAAGGAGTTAGGGGATTTGGGGAGTTTTTTTAGCGATAACGGGGAGTTGTTTAAAAAAGCCGCGATTTTAAATATAGATACCAGCGCGGAAAATAAAATGTACGGCACAATAAATGTGGTTGCTCCCGAAATACCTTCCCTTACCAATCTGGTGTTTTCTCGGATAGGGGTTTGGGGATACATTCCAACTACGACAGCGGTTACCGCCCTTCTTTTGGGGATGAAAAAGGAATAACCTTTGACTAACGCCTTCTAATATCTTAAAATGCTGCGGTTACGATAAACATGAATAAATCTCTCCTGCCAAAATTAAAAGAAGTAAAAGAAAGCGGGGATTTAAAAGAGATGGAGGGCATCTTAAAAGAATTTTTTGGTCTTCCTCTTTCTGAACTTGCGGTGGCAGAAGCGTTTAGACAGCTTTCAAAAAATTCTATATGGAAATTATTGCAAAAAAAAGAACAATAGAAGGAAAAAAAGTTAAGACTTTAAGAAGAGTCGGTACGATACCGACATCCGTTTTTGGAAAAGAAATTTCTCCAATGTCTTTGGAGGTGGATGAAAAGTTGTTTACCGCGCTTTATAACACAGCGGGAGAAACTGCCCTTATTAATTTAAAAATAGAAAGCGAAAACCCCATAAAAGTTTTAATTTCTGATGTGCAAATACATCCTGTAACCGGACGCGTTATTCATGCAACCTTTCATAAAGTAAAACTTACAGAAAAAATAACGGCCAAGGTTCCAGTCGAAATAACAGGAGAATCTTCTATTGTTAAATCTGGTGAAGGAATAGTTTTACATCTTATGAGTGAGATTGAGATGGAGTGCTTACCTTATGATCTTCCGCAAAATATCACGGTGGACATTTCCCATTTGGAAAAAATTGACGATGCAATTGCCGTTAAGGACCTCCCTATTGATAGAGATAAGGTTGCGGTAAAAGCCGATCCCGAGGAATTGGTGGTTAAAATAGATTATGCCAAGCAACAGGAAAAAGAGGAGGAAGTGCCGGTTTCCGAGCAAGAGCTTATCTCCAAAGTGGAAGCCGCAAAGGAACTTACCGAAGAAGAAAAGGCTAAAAGAGAAGCAGAGAAAAAAGAAGGGGAAAAGAAGGAAGAAGGCGAATAAATTTCTAAATAAAGTCCAATTTTTAACATCCACAA
>PEYT01000003.1 GCA_002774285.1 candidate division WWE3 bacterium CG08_land_8_20_14_0_20_40_13
TCTAATTTAGGATTTTGAAAATTTAAGTTTGTTTCGAGTTTCGATATTCGAATTTCGAATTTATTAAAAAGGGGGTTGATATTTATGGCAGAAGAAAAAAAGGAAACAAAATTATCATCTAACGCAGAAAAAGTTTTAGAAATGGTCGAAAAAATGACCATGCTGGAGCTTAACGATTTGGTTAAAGCAATGGAAGAAAAATTTGGAATTTCTGCTAGTGCGCCAGTTGCCACCGTTGCGTCAAACGCGACCTCCGCTGAAGCTTCGGCCCCAGCAGAAGAAAAAACCGAATTTGATGTAGTTTTAACCGCGTGCGGAGAAAAGAAGATTGATGTTATCAAAGTAGTCCGCGAGCTTAATCAGGCGCTAGGTCTTATCGAAGCCAAGAATTTGGTAGAAAGCGCACCAAAAGTAATTTTGGAAAAAGCTAAAAAAGAACCGGCAGAAGAAGCAAAGAAAAAGCTTGAAGCCGCAGGAGCTAAAGTAGAGTTAAAATGACAAAAGCTTAATCGAAATTAGGAAACAAAAATCCCGCGTCAAAAGCGGGATTTTTTGCTTCTACAACTCTAAATTCTGTTGTCCTGCGGTTGACTGAATCTGCTTTTTATTGACTAAATCACCAAGCTGCTCTTCGATTGGCTGACTCTTATTTATCTTTTCCAAAGATCCGTAATATATAACCTTCCATCTACCCTCATCAAAATATTGCCTTAAAGCCGGTTCCATCATTTTGCTAGATAGTAAACGATCTCTTTCTTGAGGTATTACGATATACCTTTTACAGTTGTAGGGGATGTTTTCACCTCTTACTAAAGAATCCGTAATCCCCGTGGTATTTTCTACTTCAAACTCGCAAGTTGCCACATTGTCTTTGACAAAAACAACATCGATTTCCGAAACTTTAGTTATATTTTGAGGAGCTACACCTTTTAATGATTTAGGATTAACATAGCCTTTTAAATCGGTAATTTTTTTGCCATCTATAATAATTTCAGGATGTCCGCAAAAAAATTCCCCCCTCTGCCTAGATCTTATTTCGCATAAGAAAAAAATTAATCTCTCGTGTTGCGTGTAAATAAGCCTTTCGTTAGCCAAAAGTTGCCATTTTCCATCATTTGTTTTTTTTGCATACTCTCCAAGAATATCCTTTATATCCGAAGTATCAGGAGTTAAGCCGTTGGAAAAACTAATAAAAATATTTTGCAAAACTTCATCAAAAGAAACCTTTACTTTAGAATACAACAGCCCAAAAACAGCCTCTTCTACCCTTTCGGAAAGAGGAACTTTGTCCAGAAACGGAATGTTTTGCGGGTTTTTAAACCACCATCTCTGTCCCTCTAAAACAAATTCTTTTCCCAAAGCCGACTTTAAAACTTCATCAATCCCAAGGGGGCTACTTAACAAAAGCCCCTCTTTTTGCAAGGCGGGGATTATTCCATTTAAAATATAGGTGTAGGCGGTCGGCTCTCCTCTTTCGGCTATTATTCTTTTGGCAGATTCAATAACAACCCTTTCATATCTCGTATCGTCAACGTTTTCCTTTGTTCGCAAAACATCCTTGATCTTGTGAAACCTAATATAATAATCGCCTTTGGCACTACCGTATGGCTGATTTTGCGCCTTTGCTGAAACTGTAGAAGGCGGTTGATAAACAATTTTTTCTAAATCAAATCCTACGCCAACAACCGCCCTTATTATGGAATTCCAAACTTTAATATCGGTGTGATGAAAAGTTACATGCAAATATTTGTCGCACTTTAAAACTTTGTACATTTGGGCAAAGGAAGCCGAAAGCATTTTGTGATAATAATCAAAATCCTTCTCTTGGCTTTTGTTGATTGTAATCTCGTCATTGTAAGAAAGAGCAAATTCTTTGGAATTCAAACCCGCAAGCCAAAAAGCCCAAAGCGAGCTTAATTCAAAATACTGGATAGAACCGCCATACGGCGGATCGGTAAAAATGTAATCCACCGATTCAGGAGGCACTAACTCCCCAATTTCCAAAGCATTCTTTTTTTGCAAGTAAATGTTGGCTTTTCCTTCTTCCAAATCGGTAAACTTTTTAGCCTCTTTGTAATTTATTTCTTTATTGGATTCTATTTTCCCGCTTCTTATTTTTTGATAACGGCTTTCAAAATAACGCCAAACATTAAGCTCTTTAAAGGATTCCGGCAACCAATAAGAATGCACAATCCAGCCTACCCCGCCTCCCAATTCGTCTTCGGAATTCGGGGCAACCATTTTTGTAAGTTGGGCAAGGGAAGAAGTAAAAACAAAAGCCAGCATCTCGCGATATAAAGGTTCTTTTATCTTTTTAATGTTATCGAAGATTAATGAAAGCCCCGCCAAAGATCTTTTTGTAAAAAGCTCGTCAACTGAATTTGTTATTTGCTTTTCTTTAAATGGTTGACCGTTTTCATAATACAAACGATCTTTGGGATACCAAAGATTGTTTTCTTTAATATTTTCTGCCAATCTCTTATCGCCTTCGTTGCCTGATCTAAAAAGATTTTTCTTGGCACACCGAGAACATTCGTACCAAACCTTTTTTGGATTGTCATTTTCCCAAACTGTTGCCACAACAATGCTTTCTTTATGACATTTGGGACAGGGCATTTTATACATCTGCTCAATTTCTTTTTTAGCAGAGACTTTTATCTGCGCAAAATAATCATCAAGTTTTCCAATATCTATGTTGCAAGATGTCATTTTGGCAATAAATACCGCAACCGGATTAAGGTCAAAAGCGACAGCTTTTCTTTGGTTTTTTATAGCTTCAATGGCAGTTGTTCCGGAACCAACAAAAGGATCTAAAACAATGTCTCCTTCTTTGGAATAGGCTTTTATGTAGTCGGCAACGACATTAGCGGGCTTCCTTGCCCAGTATTTATGCAACTGGTACATACCCTTATAGGTTTTGGCGACAAGGGCATGATTTATGTGTAAAAATTGCTCATAAGGGTTTGGAATTATAACGCTTGTTTTTTCCATAAATTTATCATAAATCTTCCACAATTCGACGCGCAATTTCGAAAACCGCGGCGATTTTAGTCGCTTTAACTTCTTTTAAACCTTTTATTTTGTAGAAACTATCAAGAGGTTTCCCAACAATCCCTCTAAAATTACCAAAGTTTTCTAAAATTATTTTCGCGATACTTTCGGAACTCGTTCCTTTTGTTCCCGTACCGATTATTATTGATAAAAGTTTAGCGTCGGTACAACTCTTGGGTCCAATCCTCCTAAATTTTCCCCCAGGATGAGACCATTTAACTAATTCTTCTTTCCCCATAACCCTAATTTTACACCGAAACAATTTTAGAACAATCGGAACAAAATTTTTGCACTTGACAGACAGTACTGTATTACATACTATGTATTACATGGAAACTATGCTTACCGTTAGACTTGACAAACAACTTGTAGAAACTCTTAATACTAGCGTTATTACGCAGAAAAAGACCCGCTCGCAAGTTGTTAGGGAGGCGCTAAACTCGTACCTATCCCAAGGCGTTAGTCCCCTTTCTAAAATGGCAAGAATCGCAAAAGAAAACCGTTATGAGGCACCAAAGGATATTGTGGAAAATTTTAACTTTTATCTGTATGGAAAAAGGTAGTACCTTCGTAGACGCCGACGCCATTATCGCCCTTAACGCACCAAATCACTCTCTCTTTGAGAGAGCGGTAAAAATATCTGGAAATATTGCTAAAGAAAACCGCCAGATCTTCACTTGTACATACACTATCCTAGAAGCTACCACTGTGGCTAATATGCACATAAAACAAGGTCTGGGGCCGTTTATTGCAAAAAGCATTTTAAACAGCCCGCAAATAACCGTGATTTCCGGGGACAAATTTCTAAAAAAGGGAATTGAAAAGATGGAAGGGATTAAGAGCAAAAATGTCTCTTTAAACGATTGTGTCTACTTTGCTATCGCGGAATCTTTTGGAATAAAAGAGATATTTTCTTTTGACGCTCACTGGACAAAAAACGGCTTTAAACTTCTTTCCTAACATTTTTCGCCGCAAGTTTTAACTGAAACAATAGTTCATCCTTTAGATTATCCTTTAGCCAATTTTTGTCTTTATCGTCTATAAATTCACCCAAACCATAGAGTATCTGGTTTCTTGTAACTTTTTCAACAAACAAAATCGCTTTCTTAAGGGCTTCGGAAAGCTCTACCCCCAAATTGCCCTTTACAACCTCGGGGCAAAACTCCCACCCATTTTTTAGAAAAAACCAAGTGTCAAAAAGGTTGCGCGCCGCAAGGTATCTTCTTGAGATAAGCGCACAAAGCTTATTGGAAAGCATGCTATTTTTTTCCATTACTTTTACGGAAATTCCCAAAAAGCTCCTCACCTCAAATTCGCTTTTTCCAAGTCTTTTGGAAATCTCGATTTTTATCTTTTTTGCCCCTTTCTCGTAACTTATTAAAAAAAATAAAGTGCGGCGCTTTTCAACAGCTTCAAGATTTTTTCCAAACTTGTCCGCTAGATCTTTTATTTCTTTAAAAACCTTATCTTTCTTGCTCTCGTCCAATAGATCAAAGTCCAAGTCAACTGAACCGCGCGGCAAATCGTAAAACAACATAGCCGCCGTACCGCCTTTAAATCCCAAAGTTGCCGCAAGAGAGGGTTTTTTGTAAATTTCCTTGACCAAGTTGGAAAGAAGCAATGAGTGCTTTTCTTTGTCAAATCTCATTTTTTATGCTTTTAAAATGCCCTTTAATTCTTTTTGTTAGTACATTGCTTTTGTAAATCGGCAATAAACTAAAAACCTTATCCCAATCCAAAATCTTTAGATTGTCAAAATAATAATCTTTATAAAGAAAAACAATATCCAAAAAAGCCCTCTCGGCGCAGGCAACAGTATATCCACCGTCATTTAACAAACCCATCTTGCTCATTAACACATGGTTTTTGACCTTTCTGTACTGCACCCCGGTTGTTCCAAACAGTATTTGTCGTATTTACGACTCTTAAGCGGGGTTACAAGGGTTTTTCTCTCTAAAACAAATCTCTTGCCTATAACCCTGCAAAAAACTTAGCAAGAGTATAAAAAAAATGATGTCCTTTATACCACAACTATAGAATATTTACAAGGCCGGGGGTGAGTTCTTGAAGCTTTCCTACAACCGCTCTTTGATTTCTGGGGAGGAATTTTATCAAATCTTTTTCAATCTGCGTTTTGTCCAAAGACGCTACTTTATCAGTAAATTCTTCCAAATCAAACTTCTTCCCAATCATTTTTAGTTTTTCGTTTACAAGATCTTTATCAATTAATATCCTACTGTTTAACAAGTACCAAATATCATAAATATCTCTCCCTTTTGTTCTTTGAAAAATTGTTCGTATTTTTTCGGCCAAGATCTCTTCCTTTGAAATGACCCTTACTATCGAATAGGATTGCACCGGTAGTTCGGTCGCTATTGTCTTTTGTAAAACCCTTAGGGATTTCTCCCCAAAAGAAAAATCCAACTTTATAGTTAATGGCATAGGCGCTAACGGGGTTTTAAGATAAATCTTCTTACTTATTCCTGCAAGGGATTCTATATTGCGAAGGTAAACGCCAGGAACATCTTTAGAAGCGCGCAAAACCGCTGATTCTATAAGATTACCTAAAACAGGCTTGCTTAATGAACAATTAAAATCCAAATCTTCGGAGAATCTTGGAGAGTTATACATTATGCGCAAACAAGTCCCCCCTTTAAAATCAACTTTTAAAGCCTCCTCACTTTCGTAAAGAGCGTTTAAAAACACTATTTGCAGATATTCGCGAAGCGCTGAAAATGGGTCGATTTGGTTTTTTGACGCGTATTCTTTAACAAAAGATTCGCTAATCATTCTAGTACCTCCGTAGCTTTTAAAATCAGTTGATTGTTATTAAACAGTTTGGACATACGCAGTAGTTCCTTGCGATTGATACAAGTAATATCCAACTCGTCCTTATCCAAATTTATTATTTTTTTTAAGGAAAAGTACAGCGAATCCAACAAGGCCTTTTCTGGACTGGCGATCAGAAAATTTTTTTCCTTTTTGTAACTCCAAAAAAGACTGGGACTTATACTGCTAAACGAAAACTCTTTACCATCTACAGAAATTTTTTTGGTTTTTTTGGTGGTGATGGAGCTTATTGTATAAGAAAATTGCGGCAGTATACCGTAAAAAGATAACGCACTTTCTAAACTTATGTACGATGGTTGATATAGATAATTTGCTATTTCAAAAGATTCCGCTTTAAACTCTCCTAAAACAAACTTCCCGCCCATAAGATTCTTTAAGATTCCTGCCTTAACCAACCGTCCTGCTATTTTATACAAGGTATTTTTATTTGAGTACCCAGTAACCTGCGCCAGTGTTAAGTAATCAACAAATTTAAGATTAAGATCTTTTATTTTTTGGTATATCTTTATGATCGGAAGCGATTCCATAATTAGTACAATTTTATACCAACGATTGGATCGATGTCAAGGGGGCCCCCGGTCTATTTTTTCCAGACGACAGATTCTTTTATTTTTACAATTGGAATTTTAGAAGCCTCAAAAAACCGTAAACCATCGTTTGTGGCATAGTCGCTCATATAATATAGTTTCCCTATTCCTGCTTGAACAAGCGCTTTGGAACAAATATAACAAGGGAAGGTAGTACAATATATGTCAGATGATTCCAACTTGATACCTTTTTTGGCACAATACGCAATCAACCCAATTTCTGCGTGAGAGGTACAAACTTTATCTGGATCTTTTCCTCCGCTTAGGCCCAACTCTTTGCGAATACAGGTACCATTTTGGCAGTATTTTTCACCCTTTAGCGTCTTGTTAAAACTTTCCGCAATTACTTTTCCGTTTCTTACTGCAAGACACCCAACTTTATAGCCACAAGAAGATTTGTCGCAAAGAAGGCACGCCTGTTTCATAAAATCTAAATGCGGTTTATTCATAAGTTAATTCTACAATAGATTTATTCGGGTTTCACCATCTAGGGTGAAACCCGCATTCATGAAAGATCAGATCATTGCGAATTTATTTTATGAAATATAAACTAAACTCATGAAAGTCTTATTTGTTGCCTCGGAATGCGCGCCAGTAGTCAAAGTTGGAGGTCTTGGCGATGTAATCGGGGCGCTCCCCGTAACTTTAAAGGAAATTGGAGTAGATACCGCGGTGGTTATCCCCGCCTACAAACCATTAATTGACCAATGCCAAGAACTATTTAAAAACCGGCTTCTTCATACCGAAGTCCGCTTTGCCGGCGTTAGCACCCCCGTAAATGTTTATCAAACCGTAATTCCAAAAAGCAGTGTTCCTTTATACTTAATTCAAAATGAAACATATTTATCAAATGGCGGAATTTATGGTAGCCCTACCGCCTTTGCTGTAAGTCAAAATGAGGTTAACCGGTTTGCCTTTTTTTCCAAGGCGGTGACCAGCGTTTTTTTAGAAAACCCCTCGTGCGATTTCCGTCCCGATATTATCCATTGTAACGACTGGCACACCGGTCTTTTGCCGAAATTGACGCGTAATTTGATTCCTACGATCTTTACTATTCACAACCTAGCAAATCAGGGTTTTAGTGCCACCGATATCGTGGATAAATTAGGGATATATATTAACAAAAGCAAACTTCTTTCTTGGGATGCCGAAGATTCCAATATCGATTTTATTTTGCAAGGGATTATGTCAGCGGATTACATTACGACAGTTTCGCCGACATACGCTAAAGAAATTTTAACACCCAGTTTTGGCGAAGGGATGCAGGATGTGCTAAACGCCCGAGAAGGCCGTATTTACGGCATTTTAAATGGGGTGGACTATAAGGTATGGGACCCCAAGACAGATCCCAGTATCAAGAAAAATTACAGTCACGAGTCTTTAGGAGGAAAAGGGCAATGCAAGATTGCTCTTCAACAAGAGCTAAACCTCCCAGTTGATCTCGTAAAACCTCTTATCTCCTTTATCGCCAGACTTACCACGCAAAAGGGAATTGACATGATAATTTCGCTCCTTGACGAGATTTTAGGCCTTGGTTGCCAAATTGTCATACTTGGAGCCGGCGATCCCTCCTTGGAAAACCGTTTGCGAATGAAAGCTTCCGATCTAGAAAAAGAGGGTTTTTTTCAGGCTCGGGTAAAATTAGAATTTAATGACCCGCTAGCTCACCGCATTTTTGCCGGATCGGACATTTTTTTAGCGCCCTCGCGCTTTGAACCATGCGGTTTAACCCAGATGGTAGCAATGAAATACGGAACAATCCCTCTTGTCCGCAGAGTAGGGGGTCTTGCCGATTCTGTTGAGTCCGGAGTCACGGGATTTTCGTTTGAAAATTTTAATGACAGCGAGTTTATGGATTCTCTAAAGCGCGCGCTTAACTACTTTTCATACAAAGAGGAGTGGAAAAAGTTAGTATTGACCGCTATGCAAAGGGATTTTAGCTGGACCGCGGCGGCAAAGAAGTACGCAGAGATCTACAATTTAGCACTAAATTAAATTTTAAGAAGCTCCGTCCGTATGACCCCAAACCCCTCCCCACCTCCCTTATAAATCTCCCAGTGAATTTTCTCTTCCTTATCCAAAGCAGAAATAACTAGCGGGATAATCCTACGCATTTTGGCAGGGGAAAATGAGATTCCCCAATAGCCTTTTAAAAAGTTAAGCACTCGCTCCTTAATATCTAGGTCATTTAGTGTCACGCTCATACACCAAAGAGCAAGGGATTTAGCAAGATCCAACTTAAGCTTTTTTTGAGACACCCCCTCTCGTCCAAATTCCAGGTCAATTACTCCAGAAACCCGCCCTTTACAAAAAAGCACATTCCGCTTGCTATAATCGCCATGAGAAATTTTTAGATTGTGAATACTGCGTAAGGTAGCGCCCGCCTGTATCAATAAGTCATTATTAATGCCGTGCCTTGTGGGGCTACTTCCCCTCAAGTAGGAAAGAATAGCAACTCTTCTCATTTTATTATACAAATTGACAGTAGAAATCCGTCGCCCCATTTTGTTGGTAAAAACATGGTAAGAAGGAATCATGTTGGCCCTTAATTTCTCAAATAGTCTTAATTCCCGAGTGATAACATTTAAATTTCGGGAGCTGTTATAGATCCGAAAAACAAAAGATCCTGTGGTGGTACTAACTTTAAAAACCGTGTTTCCCTTACTTAAATAATAAAGGGTATATGATACAAAATGGCCGATATTGTATTTGTTAAGGATTTGCGATATGACTTTTCCGGAAATCATGTACCTTGTATCATCGGGACTAACAAGATGTCCCGAGATAGAGTCCTTAATAGAAGCAATTAAATATTTTTTATAATAACAGGTTTCGTCGTTGGATAAACCGTGATAGAAACTGCCGAATGCTGTAATTTGATACAGAAAACGCAGGGCGAGCAGTGCATTACACCAACGGTATGACAAATTGAACTCGGAAGATGGGCCGCGATATCTTGAATAGAACAACGCGTATATCCTATCGTGCCATATTCTTTCCCGCCAAAACAACAGACCGAAGAAGGCAGGGTCCCATCCAATTGGTACTTTTGCCACATATTCCCAATCGATCATCTTAAATCTTAACTGTATACCCTTATTTGACATAGTTTCCTGTCGTACTAATATATTTTCAGGATACAAATCTCTATGAGAAATTTTTAGATTCTTAAAAACCTTCCCAGAATTTATATTTATAAATTTTTTTAGATTTTCCCACTCGACCTTACTTAATAATTCGGGATTATTTTTATAGAAATTCGAAATTTCGGTTTCCGCATGATAGATGTCGTAAAACCATAAATCTAGATCCTTTTCTGGGATCTCCCACATCGAAATTAGGAATTTTGCGAGGCTTTCAAAATTGGGAATTGTAAAAAGTCCTTTTTTTATTCCAAGGTCCCCTATGAATTTAGCAAGCGGTTGCCCACTATACTGCTTTGTAATAAACCACGGTCTTGTATCGGTTCGAAAACCATCTCCAAAGGAGAATTCTACTATAGGTAAAATATGAGATTTAACGACGTTGGGGAAACGGTCTCGGGCTAATAAAAACTTAAGTTCTCGCAAAAATCTTTTTCTAGAATCGCCACTTCCCAACCAAAAGAATTTAAGAATATACTTTTTATCATTTTTCTGATCTTTGGATAAAACAATTACAAACGATCTGATGAGCCCCCCATCGGGTCGCCGCAAAACCTCCACAGCTTGATATTTGTACTTTCTTATAATATTTAATATTTCTTGAGGAAGATCGATTTCCATATGGGGATTCTATATATTATCTCTTATATGTGCAACCTTAGAGAAAGAAGAATTAGAAAAAGCGGAGGAGACAGAAGGGTAAAATATCAAAAATGCTTTAAATCATTTTTCGGGCTGACCGGGGGAAATGGATTTATAACCAGCGTATTTTTTAACGAGGTCATCAAACTCTCTAAAATCTACAAATGACCGTAACTGATCTATTATATGAACCGCATCGTAAACATCCAAATTATTTTTTAACTTATATTGCGCGTCTCGCCATCTAATTGCTTGCTCGTACTCCCCCTTCTTGGAAGAGATGTCTTCTTGCTTTTTTAGAAGATCCAAAAGCGCTTGGTACTCTCCCTGTTTTCCACGATCTTTAAAAGGAATTTTCCGCCAAGACCCCTCGTATTTTGCTAATTTGCGAACAAACCCGGTCCTTTGCCAACTAAAAGCAGTTGCAAGTATCCTCTGATAAAGTGCTAGCGCTTGCTCTTTGTCTTTGACAGTACTCCCGTTTGATGTTTCTACTACTTGCCAAAGTTTATAAGCACCTTGCTCTATCATTTCTAAAGACCACCACGGTTTAGCTGAAGCCCACCAATAGTGGCAGGAGTGTAAGGCGCTATCCAATAGTTTTCTAGCAGTCGCTTCTATAGGGGGTACTACCACATCGGGGTAGTACCCCATTTTTTCCTCATTAGTCAAATTAGTCGTATTTTGAACTACAGAGATTGCGAGTTGTGTCAGTTCCCATTGTAACGCGTGAATTGTATTATCGGGATCAAACCACAAACTAAAAGGGGTTCCTTCCGCGATCTGCTTTTCGGAGGATGCCCAAGTACAGTCAACTGGCATAATCTCCTCTACCCTATGAATTATTTGCCCAATATGTTCTATTTGTTTAATTTGTAGATCTGGAGAAAGTAGCAAGTCAAACAAAAGATTCTCTAAACCGGGCCTGTGATGACCAAATGTCTCCCCATCCATAGCGGCAAGGATATAATTGGGGCTATCGCCCTTTGGGCGATGAGAATATTTTTTAATAACAGGAACAATTTCGGCAATGGAACGAACATTAGCCCCCATAATAAGGTTAGAGAGATTTTTATGCCTTAAGTAGATATCTATATCGGTTCCCTTGATTTTATAAATTGCATCAAATTTAGCCTGATCCAATTTCCCGTTGTATGCAATCTCGTCGGCCAGAATATATTTGTACCCTAGTTCTCCAACAACACTTGTAATCTTGGCCGAATAACTCATCTCTGGAGAAAAAAAACCTTGGGGTTGATATTTTGGACCAAAGTAAAACTTATTGGTTTCGTGATTAAGCCGTATTTGGCGCAATATTTCACTCTTCGGTATCAAGGGCAAAAAAGCGTGATATTTGGCGCTTTCCGTAAGCTCTATTTGACCCCTTTCCAAAAGCACTCTAACATTATCAATAAGATCACTATATCCTTTCTTGTCCCACAGCTCGGTCAAAACGGCGTTGATGTTAAAGGTAAGCTTTGCGTTAGAATTTGCGATAAGAAATCTAAATATAGGGCGGTAGGATTCGTTAACGATGCGGTCTAGTACCTCGTCAACTTGATCCTCGGGTTGATAGATGTGGAGAAAGATAGAAAACAACAAGTTTAAATTTCTGAATTCCGACTTCTCAATAAAGCATTATATAAATCCGCATACTTTTGCGCGCTATTTTTCCACGAAAAATCACTTTTCATAGCGTTAGCTATTATCTTTTTCCACACTTTTTTATATTTGTATGTCTCCAACGCTCTTACAATTTGCGCGAAAAATGAATATTTGCTGTAGTCCTTAAAAACAAATCCTGTCCCCTGCCCTGTTTCTGGATCGAAATTTTCCACGGTGTCAGCAAGACCGCCAGTGGCGCGCACAATTGGGATTGAGCCATAACGCATAGCCTCTACTTGAACTAAACCGCATGGCTCAAACTTGGAGGGCATTAATATCATATCGCTTCCGGAAAACACAAGGCGTGGAAGGTCAAAATTTGGAAACGGGTGAATTCCAACCTTTTCAGGATACATTTCCTTTAGCTCTTGGAATTTTAGCGTGTAGTGTGACGATCCTCCACCCACCTGAATAAACTGAATATCGAAGTCTTTTAAAAGCAACGAGATTACCTTCACGATAAGATCTATCCCTTTTTGATCATCCAAACGACCTACATAAGAAAGAATGGGAATTTTGGAATCTTTTTTGAGGCTAAATTCTTTTTGCAAGGCCAGCTTATTCTCTACTCGGGCTTCCAGATTTTCCTGATCATAATTTGCTATTAACCGTTTATCGGTTTTGGGATTAAAGTCTTCGTAGTCGATACCGTTAACAATGCCGTGGATTTTTGATCGCACTTCGGCTAAAAGTCGATCCAGCCCCTCGCCATATTCCGGAGTTAATATTTCTTTGCTGTAGGTTGAGGAAACGGTAGTCACAAGATCGCTAAACAGTATCCCCCGCTTCATAAAATTTAGATGCTTTAATCTATCGGAAAAAAATGGAGATACGGGACTTCTCCCATCATCCAAATTTACCTCTGAGGAATTTTTATAGTCGGTGACTCCCTGAAACTTTAAATTATGAATAGTAAATATACTCATAAGAGTGCTTAGGGTTTTTTGGTCCTTATACTGAGTCTTTAAAAAATCAGGCACAAGGCCTGAGTGCCAATCATGACAGTGAGTTATATCCGGGACAAACGACTCTTTAAACTTCCTCTCCGAGGACTTTTTGATAAATTCTAATACTCCCCTTCCCAGTAGCGCCCATCTAATATGATCGTCAGAATATCCGTATACATTTTCCCGCAATTCGTAATACTCCATGTTCTCCAAAAAATACACCGGTGGTTGACTTTTTTCATTAAAGTATTTTACATTGCAAATTAAATGTTGTTTGTTCTCTGCCCCATGACCTGTAGGAACTTTTAGATTTTTGTAAATGCAGTTAAGCTGGTACTTTTTTTCGTCAATAAAGCCAAATTTTGGCATAAAAATCCGTGCGTCAATGCCAAGCGTTCTGAGCGCTTTTGTAAGATAAAAAACGACAGCTCCTTGACCTCCAACGGAGGCGAAAGGCCTAGTTTCTGCGGTGACCATTAGTACCTTTATTGGTTGATATTTTGACTGCATATGCTTATTCTACCCTATCATCCAAGCAGAAGTCTACAATTAGAGAAGGAGCTGGCGTTCCCGAGAGGATTCGAACCTCCGGTCTTTGGTTCCGGAAACCAACGCTTTATCCACTAAGCTACGGGAACAAGAGGCTTGCCATGAATGATCCACCTGCAAGACGGGGCGAAGTATTCCGGATAGGGATTCCCCAAAAGCTAGGCAGTAAAACTCCTAGCGAGTCTCTCTGGGCAGGGAATATACCGAGTTGTCTCGCTCTCGCGAGTAGGTGGATCGTCCACGACAAGCTAAATTGCTACGGCCACGATACCCAATATTATAAGAAATAAGGAGGATAATCCAGCGATAATCGCGGTAGTGTTGGTACCTGTTACCGGAACCTGCGCTACTGGCTCCTTTATACAATCCTTATCAACTGCACAAATACTGGATCCGGATCCCGAAACCATAACGCACGAGGACTGTCGGCACTCCAAGTGGGTTACAGCTCCCGTTTGGCACTGCAAGCTATTTGCACAAGTGTCCGCTTCCGCGCCTTCCACTTCTATACAAGCCTCGCTACGACACTCCATGTGAGTTTCCTCCTCCACTTTAACCTTTACAGTACAATCATCTCTTTCCGTTCTTCTTCCTTCACTATCCACTATCTTAACACTGGCAGTAAAATTCCCACCCTTCTTGTAGGTGTGGTACACCGTGTCATTTGGAGAATCCATACTTTCACCGTCGTCAAATTCAAATTGATAGGTTTCCAAATTATCTCCTTCGGCATCTACGCTAAAGCGAACTTTAAGATCCGCGGTGCCCTTTTTGGGATTGGCCAAGATCTCTTTGCACACAGGATCTTTACTTTCTACTTTATTTTTGCAATTAGTATCCGTGGAACAACTGTTAACAGGACAATTATTAGGATCGGAACAAATCTTTTCTACACAAGCCTCGCTTTCGCATACCTTATACTTTTTGGCTGGTGGCGCCTCTTTGCACGCCTCGTCATTAGTGCATTCGTTGGCGGGACAGCCTCTGGGATCGGCACAAGCCACCTGTTTGCAAAGCTCCGCATCACACTTCCCGTATGTTGGGGGTTCTAAAACATTTATTTCCACAAAGCATGCTACTTGCTCCCCCTCGGCTTGAAAGATCTCCGTCTGACGGGCTTTTTGACCCAAATACTGCAAATTTTTTACCGCTAAAAATACAGCAACCAAAAACACCGGTCCGGCAAATATTAGCAAAGTAATGACGATAAATTTTACTCTTTTTACACCCATAGTTATCTAGTAAAAACGGAACAGTCGTTAATATCGCAGGCCGATCCATAAACTTCTAACTTCCCTGTATTTTGTAGCGAGTAGGTTAATGTGGATTCCTGCAACCCCGTGGCATCTTTTGCGGTAATCGCGGTACATTGCGCTCCCGCAGATTGTCCTTGGCCGCAGGTAAAAACTGGCGATGAATCAGTTGCCCCAAAGCGGAATTTAAAGCTTTTAACGCCATCGGTATGAGAACTTTTCCCTTTGGCCGTTATTTTTACAGTATCTCCAACATAATGAGTGGTAAAGCCCCCAACAAATTCAATCCGAATTGTTTCGCAGGATTTTGTGGTAGCTCCGCAGTTACCCCCAACCGTGGTACAAGAGCTTTCTACAGGGGCCCCACTAGCGTTCTTTTCTTTACAAATATTATCGCTCTCGCAAACCGAATATTTACATTGATTCTGATTTTGAGAATCGGGATTACATTTGTTGGTAGTATTATCGGGGGTATTATTAACCTGCTTACAAGCCCCGTCCGTTCCATCACATTCATAATGCTTTGGCAAGGTCCCGCATTGCGCTCCTTCCAAAGTACAATTATCCAAATTACTTCCGGTTCCCGGAACATAAGCGCAGGAATTATTGGAACAGGCAAGATGGTGCCCGCAAATTTCTCCAGAAGCAGTGCACCCCTGCTCGTTAACTTTCGGATCTCCTGTTGCATTAGCTAGAGTACAAGAATAGCTCGTACATGCTAAATACTTGCAAACATTCTCAACACCGGGAGTACATTCATTGGCTCCCGCCCCATCCGCTAGTTGACAGGATCCGGACAAACAAGTGTAGTGCTGTGGAGTTTCTACTGGGGTTAGAACCAAAGAGCAACTATTCGAGTTATTACCATCGTAATCTCTAAAAATCAGATTTAAATTATACGATTTGTTCGTAGTAAAGAGGTGACTAGTAATAAAAACATCCTCAAAAGAACCTTCTGGAGTAATAGTCTTTTCCTCTTTAGTCCCATCACCAAAATCAAGCAAGTAGTAACTGATATCGTAAAAATCCCTAGATGTATTAGCATCGTAACCCTGCCCACGAAAAGAAATTGTCAAGGGGAAAGTTACTAATAAGGAATTTTCAACCCATGTGCCTGCTACTATACTCGCCTCAAGCTTTTCACATTCTGGGGGGGTGTTTGGGATTGAAAGAGTTGCGCAACAAACATTTGTTCCACAGGCGTCTTGTTGTCCCCCAACTTCAAATACTTCGGGAGTTATTTTTGGAACTCCAACACTTGCGCGGTTTTGAAAGGAGTACACAACATTTGCTAAAAGGATAGTCAAAAACAAAAATGAATAGATCGTTGAAAAATAAATTAAACTTGGGCTTAAAACAAGCTTTGGTTTAACGGATTTATTTTGATCCAAACTCATTAATGTATCCATATATTACGGGCTCCAATTTCCTAAATTATCTTGCACTTTAGCGTTTACTTTGTAATCCCCTGCCCTAGTTACAGAATACTCGTTATATTTGACAACTTTCGCTGTATCATCAAATTGACAATTTGTACTCGCTCCGCCTCTTATACATTCCAAGGTTTCCTTGGAACCGTCAAACTTTGTTACTTCAAAAACGGCTTTGTTAACTTGCGTTGTTCCGGTTACAGTATAAGAAACCGAAAGATCGTATTTACCCTTGTTTCCCACCGTCGTTCCCGCAACAGGTGTCATTGTTGCAGTACCACAAACAACGGGTTGCGGTACCGCTGTGTTTATAAAATCGCTAGTTTCCTGCTGACGACCTCTTGTAAAGGGAATATTTCGCGTAGCATTTGTATCTAAAACATATCCAACGGGGGCTTGAATCTCTTTTAAGACATAGGTCCCCAACTTCAATCCCTCAACAGCGGCTGATCCTGCAGAAATTATTGAAAATTCTGTCAAGGGATATCCTGCGTCTGTGCTTTCCAAACTAAATCTTGCCCCGTTTAGAGAATTTCCCAACGAGTCCTTTTTGTTTACGATAAGTTTCCCGAACTCCACATAACCAAAATCAAAAGATAAATCGTCGACTGTCCCCACATTTATTAGAATACAATCGTCACCATCTGAATCAATCGTATCGTCATTTCCTTGATTTGATTTTGCATTGTAATACTGTAATGGCATTGCAACAAACTTAAGCCTGTAAGAGGAGTTTGCTGTTACTTCGAAATTGTAATTTCCGACTGCTGTATTGCTAAAAGCTAGCGCGGGAGTGCTGGAACAATTAGTATCTGTTGCTGGAAAAAGCCCTACATACCCAGCACCATTGGTATAAGGGGTATTGTCATCCTGAATACCGTTATTATTTGTATCATTCCAAATTAAGTTGCCAATATTAACTTTGGTTGGGATTGCTGTGACAGTTACTAGCAAGTCTTTACATACTGCTGATCGCAGTCCTGCGGCATCTTTTGCTTTTATAGAAACTGTGTAGGTTCCCGCGAGTGTGTATGTGTGAGTTGCGGAAGTGACATTGCTAGCTACTTCAATTGGTGTAGAACCATCCCCAAAATCAACAATATATTTAATAATATCTCCAAAATCGTTATCTGTTGCCACATTTGTAAAACTAAACGAAACATTCTCCCCTACCTTTGGAGAAGTGGGGGTAAAAGTAAGAGTGGTCCCTT
>PEYT01000029.1 GCA_002774285.1 candidate division WWE3 bacterium CG08_land_8_20_14_0_20_40_13
TCCAAGGTGCCCTCTATGTCTTAAAAGCGAGTTTGTAATCAAACATCAAAAACGAAATTATGTAAGAAGGTATCTTTGTAAAAAATGTGGGAAAACTTTCTCAAAAGACTACTCGTTTGGTAAACCTTCTTCCAAGGATTTAGCCAATCTGTATTTGGACGGAGTCTCTTTTGGAAAGATTGGAAAACAGGTAAATTGCGTAGGATCTTTGGTATATAAAAATGTTAAAGAATTTCTCGATAAACTACCTTCCAATTTGGATGTAACAAGGGAATTTTGCGATGTCAGTAAATTTAGCGGATTACCGGAAGTTGATGGGACATATTTAAATGTCGGAGGATATAAAGATAAAATACCAGCTATTTATGGAATAGATTTTCTAACACACGATATTCCACACTTCGCTCTCGTCCCTTCAGAAAACTATCCAGCCTTTCTTGCCTTCTTTGAACATTTGGATCTCCTAGGATACAACTTAAAATATGTAGTTTGTGACGATACCGACGCGATAAAGCGAGCGGCCAAATACATATTTCCCAATGTTGTTATCCAAACTTGCCTTAAGCATTACAGGAATAATATTCAAGAGGATTTAGGATTAAAAACAAGCAAAAAATATCTAGATTTCTATCTTGCGGTAAATGAAATGTTTGTAAAAAGACTTTGTCTCCCAGAATTGCTTTGGGAGATTGCAAAAATACATAATCATAATATTTATAGTGACGATGAGAAGTGTGTTTCTTGGCTGGCCGATATTTATATGAGAAGAGAGGAATTAACAAATTATCATCAGTTTGAGTATGCTCCAAACACCACTAATTTAATTGAAGGATATAACTCCCATCTAAAATCACGACTTAATAGTATAAGGGGTTTTTCGTCGTTTAAAAACGCAAAGGTTTGGCTTAACGCATACTTTCTTAAAAGGAGACTTTCGAAGTTCACAGATTGCAAAGGAATGTTTAAGAAACTTAATGGATTTTTATCGCTTGAAAAGACAAAAAAAGATGAGGTTTCGTTACCAAAAATATTCTAAATCACCCACCAAAAAGTGAACGCTGCCCTCTCTCTCTGCATCATCGTGCATCTTTTTCTGAAGTTCTACCAAGCAAGATGCAAGGCTTAGAGCCAACGCGTCCGCATGGACGGCCGCAAACAACACACTCGGGCCAGTCAAACTGCCGAAGGCCGCATCCCGCGTATCCGCAATTATCGCGGACAGCCCCACCCGTAAATCATTCAGTTGAGCAATCTCTGTACAAAAATTGTCTTCCATTTTTCCCCCTTCTAGAAATTCTCCTTTGCAATTTTGCCGACCCGAAGAGCATCGGCAAGCATTTTTCGAATTGCGTTGACGATCAACAAGAGAAAAAAACGGGATCCCTTCTTCCATCGCGTCCTCCCTTCAAGATCGGCAAAGATAAAAAAACTTCGCTTAAAAGCTACAAGGCCCTCATTGTACCAAAATTTAATCCTGTAGTATATTTTATTATTTTTTTTCTCTTTGGGTTTTTTAGTTTTTTTTCTGCATCCGCAAGTTGCGCACATCCTAAATCACCCTCAATCAGATAAAAGGTGGGGTTAAATTTCTCTTTTCTTTCTAGCACCAAAACTAAATAATTATTGCTTGACTAGATAGCGTTAAATCAATAACATTCTATTAGTTCCATGGACTAGACCATGGAACTAACATTGGAATTGGTAATTAAAATGTTTATTTAACAATTTCCAGTTAATATTTATTACTATGCCAAGAAGATATAAAAATTTGGAAGAAAAATTAGTTTTTTCGGCTTTTAATGGAGTTAGGGATTCCCTACTTGCGGCAAAAAACGGTGAGGAGGTCGAAGATATAATTAAATCAATTCTTACTCTTGACGAAAGAATAAAAATAGGAAGACGCGTTGAAGTTGCCTGGTGCTTACAACACAATTTTTCTTACGAAGAAATTCAAAAAACATTACATGTTGGAAAGGGGACAATATCGAGAATTGAAAAGATTTTTGCGGAAAACAAAAACGGGTTTGAATTAATATTTGAGCGAAGAAAAAAAGTTGAATCGGAATTTAATTCTAGAGCATACAAAAAAATAGGTCCTTGGGGAGTTTATAACAGAAGAACCGAATATACAGGATTTAAAAGAAAGGATGTAAAAAGATAATAGTTCAGTAGTCTAGTCCATAGAACTAGACATAAACTAAAGACTTACTGACTAAAGACTTACTTTGTTAAAAGTGCTTTTCTCTAATTAAAGAGCGTTTCTTCTATCTTCTTATTTCTTCTACCTCTGAGTTAGAATAAATTTATAGGTATTTAGTTTCTTTGTATGATCCACTAGATAAAGCGTATCTTACAGTTCTGCAGTAGCTTTTGAACATTAATCAATAATTAAAAAATAGGAATTAGAAATTCTAATTAGTGCTTGTGGATGATGAAATTTACAGAGGGAGTTAAATATTGAGGGTCGAACAAAAAACCGTAGTTTTTGCCTGCGGGGGCGGCATCCACAAAATCATGCTCTTGTTTTATTCGTTTTATCTTAGTTTCAAAAAGAGGATTGAATTCCGATTTTTTGGGATCCTTTAAAAAATCTTTAAGATTTTCTTCGCTATCCCAAATAGCCACCTTATCCCCCACCTTAAACCGTCCAGCATATACATTGCACCCGCAAATAATATCTCCAGAAGGAAGATTAAATATAGCCACAATTTGCGCCCGCCCCTTTATTTTTTCTTCCTCAAGCTCCACTACTCCCTCTAGAGCTCCTTCTAATTCGTCCAAAAGTTCGTAAATAATGTGATATGTCCTTACAATAACTTTTCTTCCTTTAGCAAAAAACTCGGTTTCGGAAGGATACCTAACATTAAACCCCATTACAATTCCTCCCGCTGTGCTGGCTAAGAGGATATCTCCTTGTGTAATATCCCCAACCCCGCTATGAAGAATATTTAAAATAGCCTGTTCGCTTTTAAGTTTTACAACTCCCGCCAAAATGGCTTCCAGAGTTCCTTGCGCATCAGCCTTTATTACAATGTTTAAAATCTTTTTTCCCTTGCCATCAACTTCTATTATCTCTTCTTTAATATCATCTTGAACTTCGTGAGAGGTACTTGCTAAAACCGATCCAACTAAAGGGACTTCTTTAAATCCTAAAACTGCCACAGGAGTTGAAGCTTCGACACTTTTAATCTGTTCGTTATTAAAACCAATTAGCGCCTTAACTTTGCATTCCAAATTCCCAGCAAAGATCGTGTCTCCAACCGCAAGTGTCCCGCTTTGCACGATCACAGATGCCACAGGACCTTTCTTTTTATCCAAAAGGGATTCTATAACCAAACCGCTAAATTCTTTCTTCTCAACACTCTCCACGCGCATGTCCCATACAAGAAGTATCGTATCCAAAAGCTCGTTGATATTTTTATTCTCTTTGGCTGATACTGGAACGGCAACGATATCTCCGCCAAAACCTTCTACCAAAAGACCGTTTACTGCAAGTTCCTTTTTTACTTTTTCAAGAATTATTCCGGGGATATCAATTTTAGTAAGAGCGACAATAATGGGAGCACCGGAAGCTTTAGCGTGAGAGATAGCCTCTACAGTTTGGGGTTTTACCCCCTCGTTTACAGCTACGACCAAAATAATGATATCGGCAACCCTACCTCCTCTAACCCGCATTTGCGTAAAAGCTTCATGCCCCGGAGTATCCACAAAAGTTATAAGACGATCTTTGTATGTTATCTGATAAGCGCCGACATGTTGGGTAATTCCGCCAAATTCTTTTTGCGCCACATTGGTATGTCTAATGGCGTCTAAAAGAGAGGTTTTGCCATGATCCACATGGCCCATAATTGTGACAACCGGCGGTCTTTTTTGCATGTTTTACTTGGTTTTCTTGAGCTTTTTAGTTATAGCCTTTGTTTTATTGGTCTTGGGCTTTGTTTTTACTTTTTCCGATTTGTCTAATTGGTCTTTTTGATCTGATTTTCTCCCCTCTTGAGGGGAATTGGCTCCCTTAATATCTATCTTCCAACCGGTTAGTTTTGCGGCCAATCTTACATTTTGCCCCTCCCGTCCAATTGCCAAAGATAACTGATCTTCTGCAACTTCAATCGTAGCGGTTTTGGTTTCCACATCCAAGACAACATCTCGTACCTTAGCCGGAGATAAACTTGCCGCAATAAACCGTTCTCTTACAGAAGAGTATGAAATAATATCTATTTTCTCATCGCCAATTTCGGCAATAACATTAGTTACCCGCACCCCCTTTTGACCAACGCAGGACCCTACAGGATCGACCCTTTCCTGACTTGAAGAAACAGCCATTTTTGTCCGCGACCCCGCCTCTCTTGCAATAGCTTCTATTTTAACGACACCGGAAGCCAGTTCTGGTACTTCGGTGGCAAAAAGCTCCATAATAAACCTGGGATCACTTCTTGAAACTATTACCTCGGGACCCTTTGTCCCTTCTCTTATTTCTTTAACCAGAACCCTAAGACGCTGATTTATATAATATCTTTCGGCGGGGATTTGCTCGCTTTGCGGAAGCAGGGCCTGTGTTTTCCCCAAATCAACAATAGCCATACCCTTTTCCATTCTAAAAATATGCCCGGCCACAACCTGACCAATTCTTTTTTTATATTCCTCCATTACAGCACCTTTTTCTTCTTCACGGATTTTTTGTAAAATGACTTGTTTGGCGGTTTGGGCCGCTATTCTTCCAAATCCCGGCGGAGTAATATCCTGCAAAGACCCGTCATCCAAAGTTTTATAAACTCTTGACTCACCCGTTTCTTTATCCACCTCGGCAACTAGATCAATTGCCGCCGTTCCCGGAAAATCTTTTTTATAAGCGGCAACAAGAGATGTTTTAATAGCGTCCACAACCGAATCGGGAGAAATTCCTCTCTCGTTGCAAACTTGATTTAAGGCAGATGAAAATTCTGTTATAGGCATATGAATTCAAAAAAATAGGGCGAGACTGACCCACCCCACAACACTCAAAAATTACTAATTGCTCCTTACAATAGCAAAAAAACAGGGGGTAGTCAATGGAAGGGAAGCAAACCCCGCTTCCACCAAATACCCCCATAAGTTTCCTTACTGCTTTGGCAATTCCGCCACAACACCTTGCTTTACAATCGTCGCAACACCAATCATTTTCGCCTTGATCTCTTTAAGCATCTCTATTATTACTCTTGT
>PEYT01000020.1 GCA_002774285.1 candidate division WWE3 bacterium CG08_land_8_20_14_0_20_40_13
GCTTACCCTAAATCCGGCAACCAAAACTGCAAAAAGAGGTGATAAAAGTATTGTTTTGACTGCACGGGAATATGAACTATTGGAATACTTTATGCGAAATCAAAAGGTCGTGTTGACAAAAACGCAAATTTTAGAACATGTTTGGGACTATAACTACGAAGGGTTATCAAATATTGTTGAAACGTATGTTAAGTATTTACGAAAAAAACTGCGAGCAGCACCCAAAGATAAGGAATTAATTCATACCAGACGGGGATCGGGATATATTTTTACTGATGAATAATTATGTTTACCAAAGCGCGTCTTAAATTAACTGTTTTCTACTCATTGTTTTTCTTCGTTCTTTTTTGGTCATTCAGTTTTGGGTTGTATATATGGGTAGGACATTCATTAGGCGAAAGTTATATCAGCCAAGTAAAAAAACTGCATGACCAAACCGGACAAAATGTAGGGGAATTTGACGATAGTAAAGTAACCGTTGTTACGATAGCCGGAGAAGTGGCTTTGGATCGGTTAGCAAATATCTTGGTTATTTTTAACGCCGGACTTCTTTTGATAATTCCCATCACTTCATGGTTTTTTGCCCGCCGAACTCTTGCGCCGATAAAACAGGCGCATGAGCAGCAAAAGCAGTTTGTATCAGATGCCTCCCACGAACTACGCACTCCTCTTACTATCATGTTGGGAGAGCTGGAAGTTGCATTACAAAAACAAAGGTCAAATAAAAATTATCAACAGGTACTTTCAAGTAACAAAGAAGAACTTAATAAACTATCAACACTAGTTGAAAATTTATTGTTTTTGGCGCGGGAAGATCAAAATAAAAACGACCTTCAATTTGTAACGGTTGATATTACCGATGCCGTAAGTTCGGTTATTGCTCACTTAAATTCAAAAATAAAAAAGAAAAGGCTTGAGATTATTTTTAAGCCGCCGGAGGAAAATATTGCGGTGTACGCTAATGCTTCTTTACTGACACAGTTATTCTTCAATCTTATTGACAATGCTATAAAATACACTCCATCAAAAGGAATAATAACCGTTTCCTTGGTAAAAAAGAACAAAATTATTGAAATAGCAGTTAAAGACACAGGAATCGGTATTTCTCCTGCCATACAGGAAAAAATCTTTGAAAGATTTTACCGAGCCGACTCATCTAGGTCATTGAGTAAGGGTTATGGATTAGGGCTTCCGATTTGCAGAGTTATTGTCAAGCGCCATCAAGGAAATCTTACCTTACACTCCGCAGAAGGTAAAGGAAGTACATTTGCTGTTTCCTTACCGGTAGTTTCTGCAAAATCCGCAAAATAACTTTCTCATATTGTACGCTTTTCCCTCTCACGTTCTTCTCATTGTTACTTTTGTAGAGTGAGGATAGTTATAAATTAGTAATTGAAAGGAGGTGAAAAAATATGAACAAACAAAAACTAATTCCGTTAATGGTAGCTGCTTTTGTTATCCTTGGCGGAGCGACCATTGGTATAGGTAAATTTGGTCCGTCTCTGGTACACGCGCAAACTCCGGCAACTCAAGTTCAACAGGTTGCTCCTGAAAAAGGAGAAGCCCTTGAAATGCAAGGAAAGAAAAGTGCGGAAGCCAACGAACCGGCCAACGAACAAGCGCAGGATAAAAATCTGCTAGGCGGCGGTCATCAGGATGCCGATGGAGCAACAGTCGATCACCAGTTTGAAGGTGTAGAGTAAAGAATATACCAACTGGTAGTATAGTACTGACAAGGCAAGGGGGTAATACCCCTTGTTTTGTTAGTGCAATATTTGTATATTGAATGTGGACTCAACTTTTACCGATTGCTATTTTTAATGGCGTATTCGGACAATTCGGGCAATCGGGTTGAGTCCACCGGATGCGCCATTTGAGATTTATAAAAAGTTCTTTAAAATTTTTGCGTTTTTTCTTTTAGACAAAATTAAGGAAATTTCAACAAACGGCGTTGAGTGTGGCTCGAACCTTTCCAAGAATTCGTAAATGGTGCGCTTTCAGCGCACAAAATCGCGCGCGCAAAAAATAGTTGCCATGATTTGTCAATCATGGCAAAAACTGTCGGCTCAAACTTCTTTTTAACTGATCGGCGGTTGTCCGCACATTTTAAAAAAGGCGGATTTGACGCGCTTTCCGCGGAGGCGGGCGCGGAAAGCGCTACCTCCCGACGGCTTCCTTCTTCTTACTGGCTGCCGGGCTAGGATTCGAACCTAGGATCTTTGCGTTCAGAGCGCAAAATGCTACCGCTACACCACCCGGCAACGCTTTAGCGATTATATCAAAGATTGTGATATTATTTTCCTATGGTTCTAGAATACACACCGCATCTAGAAAATCGTCTTAAAGAAAGGAGATTCCCGAATGATTACCCCAAGAAAATATTTTTGAAAGCAGAAGAAAATTACATAGATATATCACAAAATAGTTACATAGCTATAAAAAAAACTTTGGTACGCAGGGAAAGATCAAAAGATAATGATCGCTTACCCCATTGATAAAAATAGTGTTAAAATAATCACAATTCATCCCGAAAAAGATAGTGAAATAAATAACAGAATTAAAAACGGCAGGTGGATTAAATATGAACAAAATAAAAAAGCAATACTACGATAAAACAACTGATACATTTTGGGCTGTATTTAAGAACGGTCCCGAAGAGTATTACCAAGAGTTGGTACTCGGTATCAATGTTGAATACAATAAAAAATCGAATGTTATTGGCGTAGAGATCCAAAATTTCTCAAGGCTTAGAGATTTCAAATCTTCCGCCGAACAAAGCGAAGAATGCTACGCATATTCAAATATAGGAGGGTCCGAAGGTGTGCCAGCTAACTACAAAGCCAATTTTTTAAGCGACGCTACTTTGTCTAGTATATGATAAAACACATTTGGTCGGTTTTATGTCAGCGCTCAGTCGTTGATTCACAGAGTAACAATGTTAGTTTGATTGATGTTTTCGAACAACTGCAGGTTGGTATCTCTCCTTTTGATTCTTCGGATACATCTGTCTCGGAGGGTATAAGCATACCCGTACAATACGAACTGGTTAATTTTTGGTCAAAAACCAATGAGGTGGTGGAGGAAAAGGGTAGTATTAGGATTGTCTTATTGGACCCTAAAGGTAAGGAGATTAAACGCATGGACAAAGACCTCATTATTCCTCAAACCAATAGGAGAATGAGGGAAATAAACAAGATTCAAGGAATATCCCTTAAAGGCAACGGAATTTACAACTTCGTTGTCAGTATTAAACAAGAGGACAGTGACTTATATATAACTGTTGCCGAGATACCTCTCGAGGTTAAAATTGGAGAGGACACTAAACAAGGATAGATTGTTGTACCCTCTTTTTTTATGAGCGTTGAATATAAATACAAAGAAACCTGCCTTGCGGATCCTAAAGTTATTGCGGAACTTTTGATTTCACTCGACCCCTATATTAAAAAACTTAAAGACATTTTAAACGCGGGGAAATACGAAGACCCAGAGTGCTCCATAAATCTCCCTTTTGATCCACGGTGGGCAAATGATGTAACAACGGTTGCTGATAACTTCGATCTTAGAAAAATTAAGCATTTGGTATTAGTTGGAATTGGTGGCTCCAACCTTGGAACACAGGCAATTTACGAGGCCTTAAAAACCGATTTAACACCAGAGATTCTTTTTGCCGATACCGTTTCCGAAAAAACAATTAACGGCATTATCTCCAAACTTTCACAACTTAATAGTAAGGAAGAGTTTGTTCTAGATCTTGTTTGCAAATCTGGAAGTACCGTGGAAACTAACGAAAATTTTTCCCTTCTTATTAACTTTTTATCACGGAAGTTTGGCAAGATCAATAATAGGGTAGTTATTACAACCGGATTCGATTCCTCTTTTTGGAATGAGGCAAAAAACAAAGATTACTTTGTGCTGGAAATACCAAAGCTTGTTGGAGGCCGCTATTCTGTTTTTTCCCCAGTCGGACTTTTCCCACTTCTTGCGTTAGGCTTTGATATAAAAAAGCTTCTTTCCGGCGCTAAAGGGGCGTTTGATAATCTAGACACCATCACAACCTCCGCTGTGATCTCTGTCGCGCATTATCAAAAAGGTATCGGGATTCACAATAATTTTTTCTTTAATCCCTCCTTGGAATTTCTTGGGAAGTGGCAAAGACAATTAACCGCCGAAAGTCTTGGCAAGACTGGTAAGGGGATTCTTCCTATTGTTTCCATAGGCTCTATGGATCTTCATTCTATGGTGCAACTCTATCTTGGTGGCCCAAAAAATATCTATACGGATTTTATGTATTCAGAAGAATTTGGGGAGCGCTTGCCCAAGGTAATGGAAGCCATTTATAAAGGAACTGTGGGAGCATATAAAGACGCTGGTGTTCCTTTTTCCGAATTTGCACTTTCCAAAATCGACGAGTTTTTACTTGGGTACTATATGCAATTTAGAATGGTGGAGACTGTGTTTCAAGCAAAGCTTTTGGGGGTAAACGCTTTTGATCAACCCAATGTGGAAGACTACAAACAAATCACCCGCGAGATTTTGGGAAAGTGATTATCACTCCTCAACCACCGCTTCAATTATTGTTTGAAGGATTAAGACAACAGGAACGGCAAAGAGCATCCCAACAAACCCAAATAGCTTTCCACCGACCAATACTGCAATCAAAGTGACCAAGGGATTAAATCCCACTGCCTTTTGCATGATCTTTGGAACGAAGAGATTATTTTCTAATTGTTGCACCAAAACATAAACTCCAAGAGTTAAAAGTCCTAGAGACGGGCTAACCGAAAACCCCACTATCGCCGCAGGAACAGACGAGATAATAGGACCAATGGTAGGAATTATTTCCAAGGTTCCGGCAATAAGAGCCAAAGGGAGCGCATAGCCCATCCCAATCAAATTAAGACCGACAAAGGTAAAAACCCCAACTACAGTCATTAGAACAAGCTCCCCTCTAATCCATGACCCGAGCTGTTTTTCTATTTTTGAGACGATTTTAACAAGAGTAGCGCGGTACTTTTTTGGCATAAGGGCCGCAATGTATTCCCTAACATTGTTAAAATCCGCCAAAAGATAAAGGGTAAAAATCAAAATGGAAGTAACGGAAAGAAACCCAGAAAAAGCACCCATTGTAACATTAATAACACTCTTTGATGTAACAGGAAGGCTGGAAATAACGAAGTCGTTTGCTGTGCTCGAAACCCACGAAAATTGAGGGTACTTGGCTAAAGATTCCAGAAGAGCCGGAAATTTTTCCACAAGGTTCTGCGTCTCCGAAACCATAGGAACCAGAGCAAAACCAGCGATGGTAAAGACCAAGGTCACAAAGATTAAAAAGACGACAAGCACCGCTACCCCGCGGGGAATTTTCTTTTTAATTAGAAATTCTACGAAAGGCTCGAGCCCCAAAGCGATTATTATTGCAATAAATATATATAAAATTACAGAGAAAACACTATACAAGACCCATCCAAGAGCAATAACGGCAAATGCCAATATAACTGTTTTTGTTGAAATTACTAAACTTTTACTTTCCATCTAGAAATGATTGTATATGACTTTTAACGCTGGCGCAAAGATTGTCTTTTTCTATATTAAACCAAGTAACATCAGTGTTTCTGTTAAACCATGTAAGCTGGCGTCTTATATAGGCGTGAGTATCAAACTTTGCTCTTTCCAAAGACTCTTCCAAGGTTGTCTCGCCAACAGAAAATTTGACAAATTGGTCGTAAATTAATCCCGCGAGCGGTCGGGAATTTTTATAACCATGTTGGATAAGAAACTCTACTTCTTGTAAAATTCCCCGTTTTAACAAATCGTCCACAAACAAATCTCCTCTACGAAAAAGAATGTTACGGGACGCAGTAAGTCCAATAAATAATGTTGGAAAAGATAACGGCTTAAAGACTTTTGTGACAGAAGATTTTTCTGCTTGGGCAATTTCCAAAGCCCGGATAAGCCTTACGGGATTATTTTTATCAATACTTTCAAGGGCTCTGGGATCCAACAATTTAAGTTTTTTAACAAGTTCTTCCGCAGAGATATCCTTTAAAGATTCCCTAAACTTCCAGTCGGGAGAGATATTTGAAACCGGTGAACGGCCCAATAAAACATCTATATAAAACCCCGTACCCCCTACCAAAAACGGAACTTTCCCACGCCTTATAATACTTTCTGTTTCTTCTTTGGCAACTCTTGCATAGTCAACCACCGTAAAATTAGCGGTGGGCAGGGCCAAATCATAAGCTCTAATTTTTATTCCATCTTGGTCCCAAAACCCGTCACCCTTTACGACTTTTAAGTTTGGGTCTGACGGTAACTTTCCCGTACCAATATCCATAAACTTGTATACTTGACGCGAATCGGCAGAAACAATTTCTCCGTTAAATTCCTGACACAATTTTATGGCAAGGGAGGTTTTTCCAGTGGAGGTGGGACCTAACACAACGATTATTTTCGAACTA
>PEYT01000031.1 GCA_002774285.1 candidate division WWE3 bacterium CG08_land_8_20_14_0_20_40_13
AAAAACTGGATTAGCAGACGCAATATTTGTTGTAGGTGAAATTCAGAATAGGCAGAATCTTAAAATTGATCCTAAAGTAATTGTGTTACCACCTCAATTCTCTCTACCCGATTTTCATGTCTTTAAATATAACCTGTTTTACAACACGCTAAAAAAACTACGCCCGGATTTTGTTATTGCAGTTAACCTAAAGAACATTCAGCTGACATTTTCATCTTTTGCCAAAAGTGATCTTGGATTTAAGCTAGTTCTTAAGGAACACACCCCCAGAACATTTCTCCGTAAAAGATATTCACTTATTTATATCCCGTATCTAATTTGGCTAAGACTCCAAGGAGCAATTGCAAAGAAATACATCGACGGTGCGATTTGTATTACGGATGCCCAAAGAATATTTGTTTCCAAATATTGCAAAACAAACAAGCCTATCGAGATTATTCCTTCGGGTGTTGAGACCACAGTATTTAAACCAGATAGAGATGTTGAAAGAGAAAAAGCAGTAGTTTATATCGGGAGGTATTTTTACACAAAACTGCGGGAGTTTCTTCCCGTCATACCAAGCCTTATTAGCAATTTCCCAGATTGGAAATTCGTATTTGTTGGGGATGGATCTTGGAGCGATAGAATAAAAGTTCTTTGCGAAAGATTTCCTAATAACATTCAGGATTTAGGATATATCAATCATGACAAACTTGCCTCTATCATAAATAAATGTAGTATAGGGATTTTACCTTCAACGCAAGTAGAACCATTTGGATTGACCAGTTTAGAAATGCAGTCATGTGGTATTCCAGTAATTGTATCGGATATTGAAGGCTTACGAACAACGGTTGTAGACAACAGGTCTGGTTTGGTCGTAAAACCTGTGTCGGAGAAAATAGCGCTCGCCCTATGCGACCTTATGTCAAACAAGAAAAAACGCGAGAAACTTGGAAAAAGCGCTCGCGGGATAGCGGTTGAAAAATATGATTGGGGTGTTATTGCCAAAAAAACGATCGAATTTCTAATTCGTCTCTAACAAACTCCAATAAAGATCGACTGTTGTATTTGCAACATTTCTCCATAAATACAGTGCTTTTAGGGTCTTTGTATGATCCTGAATTCTCCCATACAAATTATGATCCTCAAGTAATTTAATAATTATACTAGCTAGACTCTTGTAGTTTCCTGTAGCGAAACTACTGTCTCGTGTTTTGTAGTACCCGAGAAGTTCTGGAAGATCAGAGATAACGGTTGGTTTTTCGAAGGCGATAGCTTTTGCGAGAAGCGCTGAGTTTGTAATTCTTCTGTACGGAAGGGCGACAAGTTTACATGACCGAAGCAAGTTGTCCAAGTCGTCGTTACTAATATATTTATTGCAAATAGCAACATTCTTTTGCAGGCCTCCTTTCTTGATAAGAGAGTCCAAGTACGCGAGAAATTTTAAGTCGTCTCCTCTGCCGACTAACATTAATAGCGCGTTAGGAAAGCGCTCCAATACTAAAGGCATTGCCTCTACCGCTATATCGTAACCTTTCCAACGATTAATAAATCCCGGAATTAGTATTGTAGGACGTCCATTTTCTTTTTTGAATGTAATGTTAATTGTTACATTTTCCACGCCAATAGGAATAACAGTTGTGCGATGTCTGACAAAAAATGGAAGAGCGTTTTGGTGTTTTGTCGAATGTACAATAATTGCATCTGCAAAAAGCAGTAAAACCCCCTCCATAAAGAGTGTGATTTTGCCGACAACCCCAAATCTTGCGTAGGATTCGTGGGCAGTTACCACTATTTTCGTATGACACCGAGTTAATTTTTTTGTTAGTAGAATGGTTAGCAAAAACAAAGGGTAGTAGATTCCAATTTCATATTGGATATGTACAATATCGTTTTCATCAAAAGCTTTGGCAAGAGTTCCAATTTCTCTTATAGGTCGGATAAGTTTTTCGGATGTGTTGCCTGATTTCCACGGCAAAATCTTAATTTTGACTGAATTCTGGAGATTTTTTACAAGTTGTTTGGAATATTCTGCCACACCACATTGCTCTGGCGGGTATGGGGTTACAAATCCAACGGATAGAAGCGGTTTTTTAAGAGGGTTATATTCTGACATCTCTTTTTGGTCTACAAATGAAGAAATAATGATAAGGATTTAAAATTGGTTGAAAGCTCCTCTCAATTAAAAAGTACTCGGAAATTGTTGCCTCAAATCTTTTCTTTTGGTAGTGCAACCTTCCCATTTCCCAAAAGTGTTCTCCGGATTGTTTAAAAAATGGGATCTTGAAAATAAAATAAGGGATATTTATCGATATCCTGAATATTTTTTCGAAAAATGGAATTCCTATTGATGACACTGACGCGAAATAAGCACAGGAATATGGAATGGAAATAACAGCATGATTTCTAGTTATCCTTGCAATTTCGCTGAGGGCAGTTTCCAAATCCTTAAAAGGTATGTGTTCTAACACCTCGCACACCAGTGTGGTGTCAAACTTCTGGTCGTCAACTGGGATGTCTCTAACATCTGCCACGATATCTGGGTTTAGTTTGCTATTAATATCTAAAGTTATTACAGAAATCCCTTTTTCTTTGAGGTAACTAGATACTATTTTATTTCCAACCCCAACCTCCATAACATTTTTTGGATTGGTTTTAAGGACCGAATCAATTTGATAGTAATACGAAACGAATCTAGCCAGAGAAACATATTCATTAGTGTGGTAAAAATTCCTCGTATTAGCTTTTATCATAATATCTTTATTAAGATCGATGGTATATCGGTGTCACTTTTAATAAGTAATACACCGTTAAGATTTTTGGTGGTTTCTTCCAAAACAGGGAGATAGCTTGCGACAATTTTACACCCAAAACCCGCGGCTTCTTGGATCACAAGGCAATACCCCTCGATTTTGGAAAGATGGAGAAAAATCTCGGATTTCCTGTAGAGATTTGCCAGTTCTTCTTGGGTAACAACCGACTTTAATGTTACCGAATTCTCCAGCCGGAGTTTCTTTACCAACTTTTCAACCGCTTTCTTTTTTGGACCGTCGCCAACAATCATCAAATGGCTTTGGGTTTTCTTTTTTACAACTTCGGAAAATATTCTTATTCCGAGAGCAACCCGTTTGTAGTTAACAAGACGAGAAACCATAAGTATTTGCCCATGTATCTTTTGAATAGTGGGTTTACCTTTTAGGGAGTCTACTTTTTTAAATACCACTGGAGGAACGACGAAAACTGCGCTTCGTCCCAATTTGTTTTTTGTGGTTTGTGAAATGGCCCAATTTTCTGCTGGGAGAATTCGGGATAAAGTTTCGCTTAAAAGACCAAAAATTCCAACAATACCAAAATATCTGACCCAGGAAAATCCTAATACATCCTGCCAATAAAGAATAAGTTTCGCTTTTACGATTTTTGAAAGAAAATACCCTGTTAGATAGTTGGTGTGGTTTGTAGCAACAATTTTATCTGGTTTAATACGCAGGGCGCGCGATAGGATTTCTCTTTCGAGAAAAATAAATTCAACAATTCTAGAGAATGACGGAGAGGTTCTTTGTAAAACTTTACCAACACGAGTTATTTTGGCTGGACTAAGTAGTTCCTCGTCATTTTTTGCATTTCTTTGAGTCAGCAGAAACACTTTTCTGTCAGCAGAAAATTTCTCGATTAAATTTTCAACAACCACCTCTACCCCGCCATTGTAATTTGGTCTTTTTTTGCTAGGGAACGATTCCGCAATAATCAGAATTTTTTCCACTTATTTAAATTGGATAGTTGACAGGAAATCCAAACTTATCAAACGAATAATTAAGAAGGATTATAGCATCGCCTTTGCGGTCTTGGCTTCCCAAGATTACCCCAAGTATTTTCTGCCCGCCGTTTTCGGAGTAAGTAACAAGGCACAACCCCGCCTCTTCCGTGTATCCAGTTTTTACTCCCTTTACTCCAGGATAAGTTGTTAAAAGGTTGGTCTGATTTTGCAGGTACAGGTATTTATGCTTCCCGCTCCAAGGAATTTCGTATTCAAAGGTAGAAAAAATCTTTGCAAGAACAGGCTTGTTTAAAGCATATTCCGTCAAAACTGCAAGATCGTAAGCTGTAGAATAATATTCTTTTTCGTTTGCGTTAAGTCCCGAGGCGTCAGAAAATTTAGTGTCCAAAAGGCCAAGTTCCTGTGCTTTAGTATTCATCCACGAAACAAAGTTTTCTTCATCCCCCGCCACCCCCTCGGCAATTGCTACCGCCGAATCATTTCCTGAGTTAAGAACAAGCCCGTATAAAAGTTCTTCCAATGTATAGATCTCCCCCTCCGAAATCCCCATGGCATTTTCCCCAGTTGTAGCGGCCTTCTGCGAGACAGGGAATCCGCTAACTAATTTCACGTGTTCTACCGCAACTACCGCCGTCATAATTTTAACCAAACTTGCTATGGGGACTTTTTGTTTTGAATCTTTACTAAATACGATCTCATCATTTGTCAGGTTTACAAAGAAAGCATTTCTAGCCGAAACTTCCGGGAAGCTGTTATTTTCCACAATGAGAGGATTAAAGACCACCCCTTGAGGATTCTGGTCCTCTTTGTTTAGAAATGTCGCCTCGTAAGCGATTTTTTCCTTGGAGACTCCCAGCGTTCTTGAAATTTTCGCGGGCCTAACAAAAAGGCAAAAAATAAAAGCAAAGGACAAAAAGATAGAAATAAATACCAGATACTTTTTTGTCTTTGCTTTTTTTGGTAGTATTTCTTCTATGGTGTTACTCATTGATTTTTTTGCGCCGTGGTGTGGACCTTGTCGGGCAATGTCTCCTATTGTAGATGAAATTGTAAAATTACTGCAAGGGAAAATTGAATTTGAGTCTGTTGATGTTGATCAAAATCCCACTCGGGCCAAGGAATTTTCCGTGATGAGTATTCCTACTTTGGTTGTTGTAAAGGATGGAAAGGAAGTATCTCGGAAAGTAGGTGGCGTCTTAAAAACAGAAATGGAAAGTTGGGTTAGGTCTTTTCTTTAAACCGTGAACAAAACAGAATCCATCACAACTACTCTTTTAGAGCCCGAAATTACCACAGGAGCCAAAAAAATCCGTCTTGCTATAAATGGTTTTGGAAGAATTGGGCGGGCGGCGCTAAAGGTGGCTTTGACAAAAGCCAATATTGAGATTGTTGCCATAAATGACCTTTCCGATATTGCAACCCTAGTTCATCTTTTAAAGTACGATTCTGTGATGGGGAGATTTGCCGGCGAAATAGTCGAAGAAGAAAGCTCGTTTATTATTGATGGTCATAAGATAAGGGTTTTAGCCATCAAAGAATTGGAAAATCTTCCATGGAAGGATCTAAAGATCGATGTGGTTTTGGAATGCACCGGAAGATATACCCAAGATGGCGCTTCGGAGGGCCATATTAAAGCCGGCGCAAAAAAAGTTATTATTTCCGCTCCGGCAAAGGGTGGCGCTGTTAAAACAATAATCCTTGGAGTTAATGATAGTACATACAAAAACGAACCGCTTGTTTCCAACGGTTCTTGTACTACAAACTGTGTCTCTCCGGTAATTCGGGTAATAAAAGAGAGTCTTGGAATAAAAAATCTTACGGCGACAACAATTCATGCGGTTACTGCCGAACAGAATATCGTAGATTCCGCTCCTCCGGCCCTTCACAAGGATTTACGGAGGGCGCGCGCAGCATTTTCCAACATCATCCCCACTACTTCCGGCGCTGGAAGTGCTGTTGTGGAGGTCTTTCCGGATCTTGAAGGTAAAATTGATATTGGGGCCATTCGTGTTCCTGTTATCTGTGGTTCCTTAACGGATTTTACAATTACCGTGGAAAAAGATATAGTCGTTGCCGATGTTAACCAGCTTTTTAAATTAGCCGTTTCGGATCCCGAATACCGCGGTGTTTTGTCAGCAACTTCAGATCAAATTGTTTCAAGCGACATTCTTGGCAATCCCACATCAGCTCTAATCGATTTGCCTTTAACCAAGGTAATAAGCGGCAATATCGTAAAAGTTTGTGCGTGGTATGATAACGAATGGGGTTATGCTAATCGTCTAGCGGAGCTTGCTCAATTTCTCTTTCTTGCCTAAAATCTATTTTATGTCAAGTCGTCATCTTGTGGCCACAAATGCCAAATTTTGTATCGGTTGCCAGCTTTGTGTTTTGGCTTCTTCCCGCGTCTTGCGAGAATCTTTAAGTTTGACCGATGGCTTTATTACGGTTTCCTCCAAGGGTCGTGAGGGTTTTGATATTTCAATTGACCGTGCCGAGAGGTCGGACTTTGAAGAAATTGTAAAAATCTGTCCCAGAAGGTGTTTTGAATTAACGCCCTATGAACGCTAACTATAAAACCGTATTATACGCCAACTTGGATAAAGCGGAGTGCTCCGTAAAAATTCACACCGATCTAAACCACTATATTGGGGGTATGGCTCAAGGTATGGCTATTACTTTAAACGGGGCAAGAAACTTTCCCATAACTTTTAATATCGGACCTTTAAGTGGAATTTTCCCCTTTGCATCCAAGACAGCAGTAGTTTATCTTAAGGAAGATGGAGCGCTTGGTGAATCATATGGTGGTGGAAGATTGGCCCTTGTAATGAAAATGGCGGGTCTTGATGCCTTGGTTTTTACTGGAAAATCACAGGTTCCACTGGGACTTCTTCTTAAAAACACCGAAAGTTCTTTTGTTGTTCTTGATAAAAAATCAAAACTTGAAAAATTTAAAAAAGAGGGGTTTTCCGGGAAAAGAAGTTTGGTAGAATTTTCCAAGAACACTTTAATAGATTCTTATTTTAGCTTTGGTGACGAGGATTTGGGAAAGACAGCGCGGGGAAAAAACCTAGTTGCTATTATGATTTCGGGAACCAAGTCCTATAAAATCGCTAATCCCCAATACTTTGAAAGGTTGTATTTTGGAATTCTTTCTAAACCAAAAGAGTTAGCAGTTTCCTTTATGGGTTTTAAATCGTGTGGCGGTTGTCCCGCGGGATGTAGGTTTTCCAAAGCTGGGGAAGATAGCAAAAATTCTGCGGTTTTGCCACGATGTTTAGTTTCTTGCCAATACGCGGCCCATATCTATAAAGATGTGCCGCGGGTTTTTTCTATCTTGGAAAGTTTAGGTTACCATTACAATCATGATGATTTGGAGCAAATAGCGGGCCAGGTGGGAAAGTTGCGAGCGCGTTTTAAATAACTATGTGTTCATACCTCATTGCAAATTGGAAATTAAATGACAGCGAGGTCTTTTGTCACGACTGGATTTACAACTTTGGAAAGTTTTCTCCGCTTTTTGGCGTTACCGTAGTTGTTTGTCCTTCTTTTCCCTTTGTCCCATTGATAAGTGGGTCAAATTTGGTGCTTTGCGGAGCGCAGGATGTTTCAAAATATAAGAATGGCCCTCACACAGGTCAAGTCTCAGCCCAAGAGCTATCCAATTTGGTAAAATACTGCATTGTGGGTCATAGCGAAGCCAGACGGGAATTTATGGAGACAATCGAGAATGTACGAAGTAAGATGGAGAATTTGTTTGAGAGTGGGATAGTTCCAATACTTTGTTTTGAGGACGAAGACGATCTCCGATTTGTGTCGGATCTTGTAGGTAAGTGTATTGTTGTTTTTGAGCCTTCGGAAAATATCAGCGATGGAGGGCAATACAAAGAGGTAAATCTGGACGAACTTAAAAATAAGGGTATTGCTATTAAAGAAAAAATCGGCCAAACGGTTCCTCTTCTTTACGGCGGAAGCGTATGTCTAGAAAATGCCAGAGCGTTAAAAGATTTAAAGGTTTTTAATGGAGTACTTGTGGGAAAGGCAAGTCTTGATCCCAGTGAGTTTTATCAAATAGGAAATATATGGCAGGAAGAATAAAGCTATTAATCTTGACCCCGATTATTTTGACACTAATTTTGTTCTGTTTTGGCGCGTCTAGGTTGTTTTTTTCTTCCTCTTCGGTAATTTCTCGGTCGCTTCCCGGAAACACTCTTCCGCAAAGCGATTCGCGGACCAATGTGCTCCTTTTGGGAATTGATAAAAGAGCCCCCGGAGAGGTACAAAGTGGAGTATTAACCGATACCATAATGCTTGCTTCAATTCCTCATAACGAAGGAAAAATTGTTATTGTTTCTATACCCCGCGATCTTTGGATTGCGGAATACAGGGCCAAGATAAACGAAATATATGGGATGTTGGGAGCTAACGACGCATCTGCCGAAGCATTAAAGAAAGCTGTTTCGGGGGCCCTTGGGGTTCCGGTGCATTTTCAAGTACAGGTTGGCTTTGGGGGATTTAAAGAAGCGGTTGATACCTTGGGTGGGGTGTCGATAGATGTGCAAAATACCTTTGATGATTATCGCTACCCTGTTTCTGGACGCGAAAACGATACTTGTGAGTTAACCGAGGAGCAGATTTTAGAGGGAAAGGAAGAAGACTACCAAGTTAGCGAGATCGATTACCCCTGTCGATTTGAGCATACCCATTTTGATAAAGGTGCAATTACTATGAATGGGGATGTGGCCCTGAAATATGCAAGAAGCAGGCATTCCACAAATCCTGCCGAGCGAGGCGATTTTGCAAGGGCAAAAAGACAACAACAGGTAATTCTTGCAGTTCGTAATAAGGCGCTTTCAATGGGGACATTGCTTAATCCTAAAAAAATCGCCGATCTTTACGGAATTTATCAAAAGTATTTTGCAACAGATATTACGGTGTCCGATGCGCAGGTTCTTTTTTCTCTTGCCATAAAAGCCAATATTAGCGAGGTAAAAACAGCGGTTTTAACAAATAGCAGTATAGAGGACGGGATGGGCGCGGGGCTTTTATACGCTCCGGCAGACCGCTCTCCTTATGGGGGAAAGTGGGTTGTTGTTCCAAAAGGGGGCTCGTTTGCTGGCGTCCACGCCTTTGTGCAGAAATTGCTGTTTGGTAATTGAGCAGGAAATTTAGAACTCGGAGTTCAGAATTTAGAATTTAACTTTGAATTAAGAACTTTCTGATTACCCGTATTTCTTCTAGCTTCTATCGTCTACCTTCTTCATCCAGCTTCTACTATCTATTTTCTATCTTCCGATTGTTAACATTATGAACATTTGGTAGAATGTTTACATGAGTAACTCTCAAACCGAGAAATTAGTAATCATTGGTTCCGGTCCAGCCGGTTTGACTTCCGCAATATATGCAGCGCGGGCAAATTTATCTCCTCTTGTGGTTGAGGGTAATGTTTTTGGTGGGCAACTTATGCAAACAACGCTCGTTGAAAACTTTCCGGGGTTTCCAAAAGGTATTATGGGACCAGATTTAATGCTTGGAATGAAAGAGCAGGCACAAAATCAAGGCACGAGATTTATTTCAGAAGATGTCACAAAAGTCGATTTGTCAAAAACTCCCTTTGAGATTTTAGTGGGTGAGGATTTATATAGAGCGGAATCTTTGATTATTGCCACCGGCGCCAAAGCTCGCTGGTTACCCTTGGAATCCGCGGAAAGATTGCGGGGGAAAGGGGTTACCGCTTGCGCCACCTGTGATGGGCCGTTTTTCAAAAGTAAAGATGTGTTGGTTGTTGGTGGGGGAGATAGTGCTATGGAAGAAGCGTCTTTCTTGTCCAAATTCTGCAATAAAATTTACATTGTTAATATTTTAGACCACTTAAACGCAAGCAAAGCGATGCAAGAAAGAGTATTAAGAAAAGAGCAATTTGAAGTCATTTTAAATAACCAAGTAGCCGAGATATTAGGAAAGGAAAAGGTTGAAGCAGTCAGATTAAAAAATACTAAAACAGGAGAGGAAAAAGAAATAACTGTTCAAGGAGTCTTTATTGCCATTGGGCACTTTCCGGCATCAGAAATATTCAAAGGTCAATTGGACTTAGACGAATCGGGAAGAATCAAGGTTGTAGATAATGTCAAAACTTCCGTTCCTGGGGTATTTGTTGCTGGCGATGTGGCAGATAGCAAATATTGGCAAGCTATAGTTGCCGCGGGCTTTGGCTCAATGGCGGCGATAGAAGCGGAGAGATACCTTGGAGACAGTTAAGAATTAAGAGTTCAGAGTTTATAGTTAAGTTCAGAATTCCGAGCTTTCTAAACCTGTATTATTTCGGTTATACTTCGGATATGAACCCTCTTGCTGATAGAATACGACCCACCTCTCTTGAGACATTTGTTGGACAAAAACATATCCTATCTACCGATAAAATTCTTTATAAAGCCATTAAATCAGGACAACTTTTTTCCATGATCTTTTGGGGCCCTCCGGGAAGTGGAAAGACAACGCTTGCGAGAATTATTGCCAAAGAAACAGGAGCCGATTTTATGGAGTTTTCGGCGGTGAATACCAAGACTCCAGAACTAAAAAAGATATTCGAAGAGGCCAAAAATTCTAAAAGAAAAATAGTAGTTTTTATTGACGAGATTCATCGCTTTAGCAAATCTCAACAAGATGCGTTTTTGCCGTATGTAGAGCGGGGGGATGTAACCTTGATTGGAGCAACTACCGAGAACCCTAGTTTTGAGGTGATATCCGCCCTTTTGTCTCGTTCCCGCGTTTTTGTTTTGGAACGGCTTAAAAAAGAAGATTTACAGGAAATCTTGGACCGCGCGATAAAAGATCAAAAAGAGGGCTTTGGAAAAGTCAAAGTTGTTTTTAAAGACGAGGCGGAAGATTTCCTTTTGGAAAGTTGCAACGGAGATTCTCGCATTCTTTTGAATGCGCTGGAGATTGCGGTGGCGTCATTAAGTTCTAAGACCAAAGAAGTTACAAAAGAAATAATTTTAGACGCTTTGCAAAAGAGGGCTTTAAAATATGATCGCGCTGGTGAGGAACATTACGACACCATCTCCGCTTTTATAAAATCTATGCGCGCCAGTCAAATTGACCCATCGTTGTATTATTTAGCTCGGATGGTTGATAGTGGGGAGGACCCTTTGTTTATTGCGCGGCGTATGGTGGTTTTTGCAAGCGAAGATATCGGATTGGCACAGCCAACAGCTTTGGTTGTGGCTAACGCGGTTTTTAGGGCGTGCGAAACAATTGGCTATCCAGAGTGTCAGGAAAATCTGGCGGCGGGGGTGGCGTATCTTTGTAAATGCAAAAAGGATCGCTCGGCATACGACGCTTATTTTAAAGCGCTTGACGATGTTAAAAAGTTTGGGAATTTGCCAATTCCAATGGAAATAAGAAACGCCCCTACCTTACTGATGAAGGACTTGGGATATGGCAAAGGCTACGAAAAATACACGCAACAATCCCTCCTTCCCGAGAAACTTCGAGGGACAAAATACTATTTTGGTAATTAGATAAAGATCAGGCCGGCGAGGCCGGTGAGGGATACATAAATTATACAGGGAAGAAGTACCCTCTTTATTATCTCCCGCTCGCGGCTTTTTATTTTTGCTACAGCTTCTGCTGTCATAATATCCGTAAGCGCCATCATATTCCCTGCCGCGGCCCCGGCAACAAAAAGACCTAAAATTTTGGCGGGATCCATTTTCATCACTTCGCTTGCCATTTTTAGAAAATTTCCAAAAAGTATGTTGGATATAGTCACACTTCCCGAAATGAAAGCCCCAAAAGCCCCGGCTACGGGCGCAAAAAACGGCAGAAGGGGGTTTTCAAATCCTGCGGAGATTGTTTTTAGCATAGAGGGGAGATTGGAGTAGTTGTGGCCGGAGTTTAGAATAAGTTGAACGATTGTGGACATGGCAAAAATTACCGCAAACGGTTCGCCAGTTCTTAAAAATGCGTTTTTAACCGCCTCGGGAATAGTTTCGCCAAATTTTCTTCTGGTTACGACAAAAACAATAAGTCCAGAAATAACAAGGGCGAAACCCGGATTAAATCCTCTGGAAATAAATTTCCCACCAGCAAGAAGAAGTATCACAAGAAGATAGGGGAAGACTGCCATTGGCAAAGAATGGTGCGCTACAAGCTCCTGCCGGTTTTCGCGGTACGCGGTGTTTTTTGAGGTAAGGATTTTTAATTTGGCAGTCAAAACTGCAACAAAAAGACCTAGAAGTGAGGCAATTATTGTAGGAAACTCCCCTCCCAAAAAAACGGCCCCAAAAGAAAATATCCAGAAAATAAATCCCGACCACAGGGCAAAAGGAAGACCCTCTTTAAAAAAGAGCCATCGATCTTTTCTTCCTTGTGATAGCGTCCAAAGAATAAACGCGGGAACAAGAATTCCTGCAAAATTAAAAAGGGCAGTGAAGTAATTAACGCCTGCGGTATTGATTCCTGCAAAACCCACTCTTATTGGAGTCCCAGCCGCGCCAAAAGCTCCAGCCGCACTATTTCCAAAAAGAGAAATTATAACGGCGTGTATTGGAGTAAGCCCAAGACCAATTAAAAGAGGCGCAACAATGGCCGAGGGCGTGCCAAAACCGGCAATTCCTTCAATCAAGTTTTCAAAAAACCACGCCAAAAAAATTACCTGAATACGGATATCTTTAGAAAAGGATTCCAGATAAAAACCAACGCTTTGAATAATCTTCTCCTTGTTTAAAATGTCAATAAAAAACACCGCGCCAAAGATTATTAAAAAGATGTCAAAGGCAACTTTAAAACCCTTTTCCAAAGAAGATGAAAGGTATTGCGGAGCTATCTGCCAGATAAATATTGCCAGAAAAAGAAAGAATCCCAGAAGCGCAAGAGAAATTCCCACAAGAGAAAACTTTCTACCCATAAAAACATTCTATCACGAAATAACCCCCGCCTTTCCTAGAACCAAAAGAGCCTAGATAGCGGCGGAGAAAATAGATTACCACGGGCAAGCCCGTGGTCTTCTCTAAATCTTGTTATAAACAGAAGAAGCACAAAATGGCAAAGACGCCTTCTTAAGCAAGTTTTACATTCTTCGCGCTCGGACCCTTATCTCCGTCTACGACATCAAATGTAACAGCCGCTCCAACTTGAAGCTCGTCAAAAGTAATGCCGCCTAAATCTTTAGAATGAAAGAAAAGATCTTTTGATTCTCCGTCACGGGAAATAAATCCATATCCTCTATCTGTTTTTGTTTTAATTGTTCCGTTCATATTTACCTCCTTTCATTATTGTATTGTACCACATTGGGAAATCTTATATTTCCGCATATTAAACGGACTGTAGAAATTGCTGTAAATCTAAATTAGACCGGAAAAAAGAAGAATTAAAGTAACAGCGGTGATAGTTGCGAAGATACCAACGGTTTTAACAAATAGGTTTACTGCTTCTTTTTTCTTTCCTTCGATAAATAGCAGTATAGGTTGGTAAAAAAATAGGAACGCCATCACTACCACAGAAAGTGTAAGTACTGATAAAAATGTTATCGGGGCGAAAAGAGAATCGGGTTTGTTCTTTAAAGGGTGCGTTACGAATGTCATAACGGTGACGACAAGGATAATATAAGCTGAAGCGCTTAGAGCATTAATGATGGGATTCTTGGACATATATTGATTGTATCAAAATTCTCTCGGTAATCGTAACACCAATACCCGATTTAGATATATTAAGTACCAACTGGCCCTCCCCCTAGTGGATATATTCAGTAACAAAGAGATAGAGTTTGGGTTTGCTCTTCGAAACATCCAAGCGGTGCTTGAAACCCCTTATTTTGTGAGCTAGGAAGGTTATTTAAAGTAATTCTCGATGGCAAATTGCAGTTGTTTCATGAATAGGCGTTTGAGGTTATACATATTACCTGTCTCATAAAAGACAATCATGGAGCTTCGGTACTCGTTAACATCGATGTTTCTGTATGATAGCGGAAAATAGTCGAATGCGATCAAAATAGCATTTGAAAGCATACGCGAAGTTCTTTTGTTTCCATCAGCAAAAGGTTGAATATACGCTAACAATGTTGCTGTTATAAGAGCTTTTTCTGGTGGGTATTTAGAATCATTTACATGATTTACCAATTTTCTTAATTCTTCTTCCAGCTCGTGTTTGCTGGACAACGGTTCGTATTGGGTTCCAGAAATTTTCACTTTTTGTGATCTAATACCGGAAGTTACTAAACCTTTTGTTAGAACTTGATGCAATTGAACGACATCAGAAAGCTCAAGTTTTTTAAATGAATCTTTCTTTTCTAGAATAACTTCAAATGCTTTTTTGTGATTTAAAATCATAACCGCCTCATCCTCGGAATGTCCACGCGCTTTTATGTTTTGTTTAATCAAAGTTTCGGTTTCAATTAAACTGTATGTATTACCTTCAATTTGTGATGACTTCCATGATAATTCGATCACAAATCTTTCAAGCTCTCTTTTATAAATAGAAGGATCTAATTTTTCCTTTGCCTCTTTAAACACCCTTTTACTCTTTTCCCAAAGCTCAATATCGGTTTTTGACAGCAGATTTTTTAGTTGGGGATAAATATTTTTATTATATTCTCTATTAATTTGGCGGGATTCAGTTTCGGTCTCAAAATATTTACTAAGATCTACATATGTAAGTGATTGATTTGCTTCTGCCAATCTATAAACGGTACTTTTTCCTTTTCCTTCTGCTACAACAAGATTACAATCAATTAGATAATTTAAATCTCGGATAATGGTGACTCTTGAAACCCCATCTTTTGATAAAGATTGGTTTGCCAAATATTGGCGAGAGGCTTTGCCTTTTTGTTTTAGTAGAGAGAGGATTTGTTTTTGGCGCTCGTTAAGATTCGTATCATGCATACTCGTCTATCGTATCATAAATGATACGAATAAGGGAGAGGATTACA
>PEYT01000027.1 GCA_002774285.1 candidate division WWE3 bacterium CG08_land_8_20_14_0_20_40_13
ACCCCTTCAAAAATTACAAGTTGCGGGAAGAATTAGAATGGACACGTGGACTGCCGATGGGGATACCGCAGTTTACAAGAATGCTAGTGGCGATATTGGACTTACATCATCTGATGTACGCTTAAAAAAGAACCTAACCCCAATCACCAATGCACTCGCTATCGTTAAAAGCTTAAATGCCTATACATATAACACCGTAGAGGAATCTGATGATGCCAAGAAGCGCTTAGGGCTTGTGGCGCAAGATTTACTGCCAATCCTTCCCGAAGCAACCTTTAAGTTTAATGTAAAAGGTTCAGACGAAGAATACTATGGTATTCACTACGAAAAGCTAACCGCAGTTTTGGCGCAAGCAATTAAGGAACAAGAAATAAAAATAGATGAGGTTACAGGAGAGGTAAAAAGTATCACGGATACGCAACAGACCCCTGAAATTTCCGAAACTAGTGAGATTTTAGCCTCCCAGAGTCGTGATATGGCAACCTTCGCATCCCGTTTGGATTTAGTAGAAAGTCAATTAGGACTTTTAGGGCAGTTAGGTCCGTTGGGGATAGGAACTTCCGCGTCAAACGTGGCTGGCGCTGAACCGAGTGTTGGGGTAGGTTCTTCGGCACCTTCGCTGCCAAAATTAGAAGATATTTTTGCTATAAGCGATAAGGATATCTCGGTAGACCGTGACCTTGTGGTGTATAAAAACTTTAACGCCCTCGGGCTTTCTACCTTCTTGGATGTTGTTATCACTGGAAAAATCACCACCGGTCTTTTGGTTATAGACGGGCTGGGGGAAAAGGGGGCATCTCTTGCCACCATGGCGGGGGATATGGTTTTGCAAAATACCGTGACAATAGACAGCAAAGGGAATGTAATGATTTTAGGCCAAGTTACCACGCAAAAAATAAATGTTAAAGGCCCGGATGTCGCGGCCGCCTCCGCTGGGAAAGTTGTAATACCTGCCGGCACTACCTCTGTCAAGGTAAGTACCACGGCAGTAACGAATATTTCCCTTATTTATGCTACACCAAATGCTCCTGTTGTAGTTGGGGCAAAATACAGTGGGGAGAAGGAATTAGAAATTATGTTAAATGCCCCTGCTTTAGAAGATACCGAAGTAAACTGGTGGGTGGTTAACTAAGATTTATGAAATCGTATAAAGACCAAATAAAAGATACTTTCAAACAAACTAAAGAAGTATCTTGTCCTGCTTTTGGTGGCAACAAAATATATTTTAATGCCAAGGGAATTAACCACCTTTTATATAAGGGCAGTAGGAGCAGGAGGGACAACAAAAGAATAGAAACGAATATCCGTTTGTTACCAAGGGCGATAAAGGTTTTACAAGCAATGCCGTATTTTCAGGAAGAGAGCAACTACAAAAAAGAAAATGTAAGTTACAAATTTTGGGCTTTTGAAGCGGTAATTAATGATAGACGAATTAAAGTAGTTATTAGGCAAGTAGGAAATGGGCAGAAACATTTTTGGAGTGTTATCCCTGCGTGGAGAAAAGACCGTTTTGGCATTATAAACGCTAGAAAAAAGAATCTGGAGGAATAAATGCTGGCCTTCGGCTTTGGATTGGCCGAGATAAACCTTGCGGTTAACCAGCAATAGGGATTCTTGCACGAATAATTTAATTAATCAAGAGGGAAAATCGACATGGAAAAACCGATCTACGACACATTTTGTTGTCCCTACTGCCAAAGCAAAAAATATGTGCGGCGTGGCTTTAGGCAAAAAAAGTATGAAAAAATACAACTTTATCTTTGCTTGGAATGCAAACGAACTTTTACTCCGCAAAAAGACCTAGGAAAACATTACCCGCTGGAAACTGTTTTTAACGCGTTAAGTTTGTATAACCTAGGCCACTCCTTGGGAGGAGTTTGTAAAATATTAAATGATAGAGAGAGCGGAGAAATTAGAAATTTCTCTCTCCAACCTTCAACCGTTTCCGCATGGCTCGAGGAGTTTAAGGATTATTGCAAATACCAAAGAATGCGTGAATTTGTGATAAAAAAATACGACCCAAAAAATACTGTGGTCACCGCAACATTGGCGCACCGCCAGTTGTATCGCTACAGGTATCATCGCGCCAAGTGCTCTTTAATGATCCAAGAGGAATACGCCCACCGAAAATTTGAGCCGCTAAAAGAATTTTTGGAACTTGTCCCCTCGGAATGTCCGCATCAGTATTTTTCAGAAGGGTTACGGGCTTCGGAAGTTCCCATAACTTTTTCCAAAAAGCAAATGATTGTTCGTAGCAAAACAAATTACGCCAATAAGCTATGCCAATTTGTTTTGCAAAGTGTCAAAGAACGGACTTCTCGGCACGAGCATGTGCAAAAATTCTTCTTATTTAACGATTCGGTAACCGTTGCCACCGAGGTTCCGGTTTATTTAACCCGTGAAGATTTGTTGCATATGCAAACCCAACTTGGGTTTCAAATTTATACCAAGAAAATTGACCTAATTAACCTAATTGACCTGATTTCTAAAGAAAACCCAAATCCCAATGAACAAAAAGAGATAAAGTTATTGGCTCTAAAATTGGGATTTAAGGAATTGGAAATTGGAGATTATTTAGGTCGGTTAGAAATTAGCGCAATTAGAAATTTTGCACACACTCAACTAGATGTTAAGAGTTTTGGTGAGTTACCTAAATTAATAACAGGACATATCGATCTCTTGCAAATTAGAAACGGACAAATACATATCCTAGACTACAAACCAAACGCTGTAAAGGAACAGCCGATTGACCAGCTCACAATCTACGCAATGGCCTTGTCACGCCTTACCGGACTGCGTCTTTTTGATTTTAAGTGTGCGTGGTTTGACGAAAAAGACTATTTTGAATTTTATCCATTGCATGTTTTATATAAACCATCTAAAACAAGAAGAAGGAAAACAGTAGCAACTACCGAAGGGAGGTATCGTATCAACCAAGAGGTAAAGAAGGTAGTTAATGTGAAACCAACATGATCAAATTTTACCCAAGAAGACCGGTTAAAAGTTTTCAGGATTTGGAAATTTACCAAAAGCTACTGGCTTGTGGCGTTGCCGTGACACGGATGGCAAAAGATTGCCAGACCACTCCGTTACTGGACGAGATTATTGTAACGCCACTTATCAAACTTTCCTTGGAATTGCCAAGTCTTATTGCCAAAGCGCACTCTTTACGATTTGCGGAATTTGCCATCGCGCAAAAAACTTTGGAAGATACGATGCTAAATTGCAATCTGGTGGTTGTGAAGCTGGAGTTATATAGGGATCTTGTTTGTCCCAGTGCCGAAGTTGCACCTGTCTTTGACAACCAGTCCCATTCCGAAATTGAGGAAACAATAAAAAGTTACCTCACAGTGCGCTACAAAATACTCCACTTACAAAAAAGCTGGCAAAAGTTTAAAGAAGGGGATTAGTAGTTTTAGGAAAGAATTGGTTAAATTTGTCAAATTAGTTCAATTAGACAAATTTGACTAATAATTAAAACCATGAGTTACGAAAACCTATTAGTTTACAGGTTAGCCGTTACAATATATGACGCCAATGAGCAGTTTTATAAGAAATTCCTAAAAGAGTATGCTCATAAAAGGTTGGTGGAACAAATGACCCATGCGGCAAGGTCGGGTAAACAAAACATTGTAGAAGGGGTCTTGGAAAAAAGCATGGAAAGTGGGCTAAAATTAGTTGGTGTTGGACGCGCTAGCTTTGGCGAGCTTTTGGAAGACTACAAGGACTTTATTAGAAGCCACAAATATAATCTTTGGGACAAGAACGATCCCCGGGTTGTAAAAATTCGTACCTTTAAGGAAGATACTGCTAATGTTACCAATTTAGCTAATATTGCCAGTTGGACTAATTTGGATTTAGAAAAACCGGAAGAATACGCAAACATAATGGTTTGCCTGCTTTTTAAGGAAAATTATTTATTAGATAGGTTTTACAAGTCCTTGGAGGAGCAGTTTATTAAGGAAGGGGGATTTCGCGAAAACCTATTTAAGAAACGCTTAGATTACAAAAAAACAAATTTGTCTAATTAGTCCAATTGGACTAATTGGTCTAATTTGATAATATGGTGTCAGGAAGATATAAGTTTTATGTTGCAAACAAATCTTTTTACTAAAACTCGCAGGGAAGCGCCAAAAGACGAGACAAGCGTTAATGCCCAACTTCTGATTCGTGGCGGTTTTATCCACAAAGAAATGGCTGGTGTTTATAGCTTTTTGCCTTTGGGCTTTATTGTTCTTAATAAAATAATCAACATTATCCGCGAGGAAATAAACGCCATCGGAGGGCAGGAAATTTTAATGTCGGGTCTTCAAGATCCGGCAATTTGGAAAGCTTCCGGTAGGTGGGACCAAAAAGTGGTGGACTCCTGGTTTAAGACAACCCTTGCCAATGGGGGAGAGTTGGGTTTGTCGTTTACCCACGAAGAACCCATTGCCAGAATAATGACAAATCATATCAATTCATACAAAGACCTACCTAAATATGTGTACCAATTTCAGACAAAGTTTCGCAACGAAAAAAGATCCCAAGGGGGGTTACTTCGCACTCGGGAATTTATTATGAAAGATTTATATTCCTTTTCCGCAACCCAAGGAGAGCTTGACGAATTCTACGAAAAAGCGCGGCAAGCCTACGTAAATATCTTTAACCGGATTGGGATAGGGGATAAAACTTATTATACATTGGCAAGCGGTGGGGTGTTTTCCAGATATTCCCACGAGTTTCAGACGGTGTGCGAGGTAGGGGAGGATGAGATTTATATAAAAGAAGGAGCTCTCGAAGCGGTAAATAAGGAAATTATGAATGATTCGGGTTTTGATTCGGGTGAAACCCTAAAGGGTTTCACCCGCATTTCGGAAAAATCCGTCGAAGTTGGAAATATCTTTAAGCTGGGCACAAAATACTCCGAGGCGTTGGGATTAAAATATCATGACAATATCGGCAAAGAGCACCATGTCATTATGGGAAGCTATGGCATTGCGCCATCCCGTTCTATGGGGACGGTTGTAGAATTACACCACGATGATCAGGGAATAATTTGGCCTGCTAGCATTGCCCCCTTTAAATACCATATTCTTTGCGATAACAACTCGGACGAAGCAGTTAAGCAGTCAAACGATCTGTATGCTAAGTTAGTAGCAGATGGCTCAGAATCTCTGCTAGACGATCGGCCAGAGACTTTAGCGGTAAAGATTAAGGATGCTGATCTTATCGGCTGTCCCGTTCGGATAATAGTTTCTAAAAAATCATTGGAGGCGGGAGGGGTGGAGGTTAAAGGCCGTAAAGATTCTAATATCAAGGTGATTGCCAGTGAAAATCTTTTTAATTTAAAATTTTAAATTAAAAATTTTCTGCGTCTTACGCAGAGGTTCTCCCCTCCATTGCCCTTTTAAGAGTTGTTTCGTCAGCGTATTCCAAATCTCCGCCTGTTGGAAGGCCTCGTCCGATGCGGGAGATCCTGATTAGGGTACTACCACATTTTTCCAATTTGTTTTTAATGTACATCGCAGTAGCCTCGCCCTCTAGGTCGGGGTTGGTTGCAAGTATGATTTCTAATTTATCTAATTCATAGGGGGTAGTACCCGATAGGGTACTACCCCATTTTTTAATACGGGAAAGTAGATCTTCTATAAAAAGCTCTTCGGGGCCAATGCCCGCAATAGGATTTATAGCGCCGTGAAGCACATGGTACAGTCCGTTGTAGCCCGATTTTTCCAAAGCCAGAACATCCAAAGGAGACTCCACCACACAAATTTTTTCTTTGTCTCTTTTAGGATCGGCGCAAACCTCGCAGATTTCATCCTCGCCAACATTTTTACAAATTTTACAAATTTTGGTTTGTTTTAAGGCAGACACCGAGTCAGCAAAGGTGTCAAGTCGCTCCTGCGGTACTCTTAACAAATGAAAAGTTAAACGCTCTGCCGTTTTGGGTCCGATGCCGGGGAGCGATTCAAAGGAATCTTTAAGAGATTGTAATGGTTTTGGTAAATGCATAGAAAACAAATTAGTCTAATTGGACTAATTAGTTAAATTGGTCTAATTTGATAATAGGGAGTTTAGGACTTATAGGGGAGCCTTGCCGTCCAAAACTTCCCAAGCCTCCTTGATTTTATCAGGGGGAACCACTCCTTTAATCGGTTCTATATTCTTATCGCTTAAATCCTCCTTGGACGCAGGTTTTTGCTTGCTTAATGTTACCTTGATTGCTACTGCCCGGCCCAATATTTTTTCTAGGGCTGTTTCTACAATCTTTTTATTTGTTGGTGAATTTAGCCGTTCCCTGTGGAAAGAGTAAAAAGCTTCAATTACAAGTGATTCGTTGTCGTCGTCAAAGCCCAATATTTTACACGAGCGAAGTAACGCCTCAACCGAGTGGTTTAGGGGGCGGACGGCCTCGTATAACTTTTCTATGGAAAAGGCGGGGGGATTAGGAGGAGAAGAGGGGGCAGATAAGATTGATTCGGGTTCCACCCTAAAGGGTGGAACCCGATTTAATTCTTCGGTCAAATCTACCACTGCCACCTCCAGCGGCAAAAAGGGAATAGTGGCAAACCTAATTTGTCGTCTTGCTTCTCCAAAAGATTTAATAAGTCCGGAAATTTGTGGAAGCGTTATTACCTTTATTGGATCTATCAAAAGAGCATCGTTGCCAGCGCCAACCTTGGCAAAAAGCAGGCTTTGTAGATACTCCAAAAAGCTGTCGGTCCAGCTTTCGGCACCAATACCGGTTTCAAAAGTTTTTTCCAGATACTCAAGAGCTACTTTGGTATTGGGTTTAATGGCAATATCATAAACAAATTTTGCCAATTCGTCTGTATCGGAAAGGGCAATTAATTCGTCCACCGTGATTTGTCCAAAGACCACCTGTTCCAGCATGGTTTCGGCGTCGCGGAAACCTCCTAAAGCGGCCTTGGCGATTTTTTTTAGGCTTTCGTCAGATAGCTCCGGAACTGGTGTTTTTTCTTTTTGTTCTGCGTCTAAAATTCTTTTTAACTTTTTTACAATGTCCAAAACGGTGGCGCGTTTAAGCTCAAATTGTTGACAACGGCTTCTTATAGTCTCCGGAACTTTTTTAAATTCGGTGGTACAAAGGACAAAAACGGCGTGCGGTGGCGGCTCCTCCAAAGTTTTTAAAAGCGCGTTAAAAGCCTCGTTTGTCAGCATGTGAACCTCGTCAATTATATAAACCTTAAAACGGCCGGCGGCGGGGGAAAGCGCAATTTTGTCGCGGAGTGACCGGACATCGTCAATGCCGCGGTTACTGGCGGCGTCAATTTCGATAAGATCTATATACGAGCCGTTGTCTATTGCAATGCAGTGATCGCAGGTGCCACAGGGTTCAGAATTGGTCAAATTAGGCGTATTTGTTAAATTAGACAAATTTGATTTTTGACAATTGAGGGCCTTGGCGATAAGGCGGGCCATGGTTGTTTTGCCAACTCCGCGGGGACCGTATAAAAAAAAGGCGTGTGCGAAGTTTTTGGAAAAAATTGAGTTTTGGATAGCGCGCGAAAGGGTCTCGCTTCCTAAAAACTCGCCAAATTTGCGCGGACGGTACTTGGTGTAAAACATCGTAGGAATATTATTAGCATGCGTGGGGGTATTAGCAAGAAACAAATTATACCTTAAGATCCAAAAATTTCTAATTAATCTAATTATTCTGATTGTTCTAAAGAAACCACAAATCCCAATTTGGTGCTTGGGATATTGGACATCATTTAGATTAATTAGGTTAATTGTAATAATTTTGAAATTGCTATCTTTGATAATTTAGTATAGATTAATTGTCATGGAACCTTGTCTATTTTGTAAAATAGTGGCAGGTGAAGAACCTGCTGAAAAGGTGGCGGAAACCGCCAATTTTATTGTTATTAAAAACAAATATCCTAAGGCTCCGGTCCACCTTTTGGTGATTGATAAAATGCATCATGAAAAAAGCAAGACAATCTCGGGAAAATACAACACGACAATCTCGGGAAAATTCGCATCTTGTAGTCGGGCATCATATTGGGATGATATAATCGCGACTAGCTATTTTGCTATCCAAAAATTTGGGTTGGATAAAACTGGGTACAAATTGGTAGTCAACGGGGCAGGGTACAATCATTTTGAACATGAACATCTGCACATTATGGGTGGTACAAAGAAGGAGCCGGGAGGAGAAACATAGGAAATTATTGATTGATCTAATTAACCTAATTATTCTAAATAAGTATCAATTTCCAAATTCCAAATTGAGAGTTGGGATTTGTTTAGGGTAATTAGAAATTAAAATTCTATTAATTCATTAAAGTTTCGAATCCGATATAGAACTAGGCAGTTTATATGTCGAAAGGGGGTATTTTTGAATCATGGTAAAAGTAAATATTGATGCTACCGAAACAATCGAACAGGCGCTTAGGCGTTTTAATCGTCTAATTCTGGAAGAAGGTATTCTTGACGAAGTAAAAGAGCGGCAGTTTTATATTAAGCCGTCTATAACCCGTCGCCTTAAAGATAAAGAAAGATTAGCGAAAATTAAAAGAGATAAGAGATACAATAGATAATATGGTAAATCGTATCAAATCAGATCTGTTGTTGGCTCAAAAGACGCAAGACGCGGTTAAATTGCGGACATTGCGGATGCTTTTGGCTGATATTAAAAACAAAGAAATCGAGTTTCGTCCTCTTAATCGGACTTTAACCGACGCTGATGTAATTTCTCTTGTTCAAAAAGGCATAAAGTCCCGCGCCGAAGCGGTTGAAATGTTCAAAAAAGGTAGTAGGGACGACCTTGTAAAAAAGGAAGAAGATGAAATTGCGGTCCTTAAAACTTATCTGCCCGAAATGATGGGGGAGGATGAGGTCAAAAGTATCGTAAATAAGGTGATTGCAGAAACAGGCGCCACGACCGTTGCTCAAATGGGGATTGTGATGGCGGAGCTCAAGGTCAAACTAGCAGGCAAAGCAGATATGTCGGTAGTAGGGAAGATGGTGCGCGAAGCGTTAAGATAATTTTTATTTGAAATCGTGCTTCAAAAAAACTCTTTTATCCAAATGTCTCTCGTAGGCGCAAAGCAAATACAAGCTTTAAATAAAAGGTATCTAAAACACGACTATCCAACAGATGTTTTATCGTTTAATATGGATCAAAAGTTACCTGATGGGAGATATTATCTTGGCGATGTTGTTATTAATTTGGAAATGGCTGTTACAGAGCGGGAAATTGCGCATCTTGCCGAACATGGGATCAGGCACCTTTTGGGAGTGCATCATAAGGAGGACCACCATTAATTTGTAATTCTTAATTTAAAATTTTTAATCAATTTTTAATATCTAATTTGAAAATCTAAAATTTGATATTGAATAAAAATTAAAAACTAAAAATTGAAAATTTTATTGATCGGCCTTGGAAACCCCGGTTCCAAATACAGAAATACGCTTCATAACGCGGGTCATCTCTTGGTGGATTGGTTAAAAAAGGGGTCTCACGAGACCCCATTCCCGATTAAGACTTCTTCTTTCATGAACGAGTCGGGGAAGGATGTTTTAAAGATTCTTAAGAAATGGGGCAGTGCCCCGAAAGGCCCGCCGGCGCAGGCAGGGGCCCTGCCACAATTCATGATCGCCCATGATGATATAGACATTCCCCTTGGTAAATTTAAAGTAACATTTGGCAACACTTCTGGTGGCCACAAGGGAGTCCAATCTGTAATTGATTCTTTAGGAACAAAGAATTTTTGGCGGATTAGGATTGGGGTACAGCTTCTCTCGTATGATCCAAAAGTAGATAAAGCGGAAGATTGGGTGTTGGGAGAGTTTACGGAGGAACAGTTGGGGGTGTTGAGGGAAGTGTTTCCAGACATTAAGAAATTTCTAATTAACCTAATTAACCTAAACAATTCCCAATTAGTAAGTCTCAATTTTTCTAAATCCGGGAAATTGGAACTTGGTGCTTATTTAGAATAATTAAAATAATTAGAAATTTATGGACTTCTATTTTGCTATAATACATCCTATGTCCAACACTCTTTTCTTTTACAACTCTCTCTCCCGCAAAAAAGAAACCTTTATTCCCATTGATCCTAAAGAGATCCGTGTTTACACCTGCGGTCCTACCGTTTATAACTTTGCCCATATCGGGAATCTGCGGACTTATATTTTTAACGATTTGCTCCAAAGAACGCTTATTTTTTTGGGATACAATGTAAAACGGGTAATGAATATAACCGATGTGGGGCATCTTTCCGGCGATGGGGATATGGGAATGGACAAGGTAGAAAAAGCCGCTAGTGAAAAAGGAATGAATGCGTGGCAGTTATCCGACTATTATCTTGAAGCATTTAAGAAAGATATGGAACGGCTTAATATGTTATCGCCAACTATTTGGGAAAAGGCCACCGCAACTATTAAAGAGCAAATCAACCTAATTAGCCAAATAGAACAAAAAGGATTTACTTATAAAACAAGCGATGGGATCTACTTTGACACAAGCAAGTTTCCAGAATATGGCGCGATGTCGTCACTCACAAATGACGGGATAAAAGAGGCGGCGCGGGTGGATTTTAATGCCGAACGGAAAAATCCCCGCGACTTTGCTTTGTGGAAATTTAACACAACGGGTAAAAAACGGGCTATGGAATGGGACTCACCTTGGGGGATAGGGTTTCCGGGTTGGCACACTGAGTGTTCGGCGATTTCTCTAAAACATCTTGGAAATCCTTTTGATATTCATACTGGAGCAATTGACCACAAAGAAACTCATCACCCGAATGAAATTGCTCAAACTGAGGTGGCAACAGGGAAAAAGATGGCAAATTTTTGGTTGCACGCGGGATTTCTAAATGCGGAGAGCGATCAGAAAATGGCAAAATCCAAGGGGAATTTTTTAACGCTTCAAAGTGTTATAGACCGTGGTATTAACCCCTTGGCTTACCGCCTATACACATACGGAATGCATTGGCGGCAGACCGCGGCTTTTTCTTGGGAGGCCTTGGGTGGTGCCACACGAGCCTTTGGTAGGTTGCAGGTTTTTGTCCAAGAGAATTTGCCAAATTCGACCAATTTGCCAAATTACGATGATCGGGGCAGTGCCCCCGCAGGGGCACTGCCCCAATTCAAGGAAAGATTTTTGCAAGCGTTATCCGACGATCTAAACATGCCGCAAGCTATGGCCGTTGTTTGGGATTTAGTAAACACATCTAAAAAAGGTAACTTTCAAGCAGAGGCTGTTAAACTGCTTTTAGACTTTGATCGTGTTCTTGCATTAGGATTTAGTCAAATTATACCAATTGGACAAATTCCCGAGAACATTAGCAAATTAATTGCCGAAAGAGAGCAGGCAAGGGCTAGTAAAAACTACGCCCTTGCCGACAAACTTCGCGACCAAATCCAAAAACTTGGCCACACCGTCGTTGACAAACAGCCCATAGTTTGGTACAATAGACAGGCATTGCTGGTTTAGCGTTGCGTTTTGATACGGCTTGGAGAGAAGGGCAGGTCTCTTCAAGCTATATCTTTGCGCAACTCCCGTTCCTAAAAACTAGCAAGTATACTCATTGACAGATAATATACAATTATGTATATTTGTTGTGTATGACATTTGAAAGTCTCCAAAGAGCAATTAAGTTACCTGTATTTACGACCTCCGATGTCGGATTGGCCTTTCCTCTGGAATCTTCCCAGTCCGTAAACATCTCTCTTTATAGGCTTGCCAAGTCGCAAAAAATAGAGAATATCAAAAGGGGGGTATATAAGTTTATTGGCGCAAAGGTTGATGAGTTTTCCTTGGCCCGTATTTTGTACACGCCTTCCTATGTAAGCATGGGGAGCGTTTTAAATTCGTGCGGAGTTATTCCCGATGTTCCTCTTTCCGTAACCTCCGTAACAACTACCACATCAAAGAAGATTTCAACTCATGTAGGAGTATTTTTTTACTCAAAGCTCCCCCGAAAACTCTATTTTGGTTTTGAGAACGGGGTTGCCCTTCCCGAGAAAGCCCTTTTGGATTATCTTTACATTCGAAGGATACGAAACTTGGAAAATTATAGAATAGACATATCTCATCTTGATAAAACAAAAATAAAGGAATTTGCTAAATATTATCCGGCATGGTTGCAAAAAGTATTAAAATGAACAACATGATTTTCAATTGGGACAATATCCAAAAATCGGCGGTATCTTTAGGAATGCCAATTGATAAAAGAAGAGCGTTAGTCAGGGAATACCTACAGGCAAAATTTATTTACGAACTGTATGGTCAAAATTATGCCAGAAAGCTATCATTTATCGGTGGAACGGCGTTGCGAATATTAAGGAATATTCCAAGGTTTTCAGAAGATCTAGACTTCGATAATTTGGGTATTTCTGATAATAAAATTGAGGATCTGGTGGGGGAAGTCCGCAAGGTTTTTGTAAGGGAGAATATAGAGTGCGAGCTTTCTGTTAAGAAAAACGAGGAAAAGTCTTATTTTGAGATTAAGTTTCCAAACCTTCTTGCTCCCCTTGAAATAAGCCATAATCCCAAGGAAAATCTTATGATAAAAGTGGATAGCTCAAAAGGTTGGAAAAAGCAAAATTTGGAAACACAACCACTTTTGAGATTTGGTTATGCAAGGAACATTTTGACGAACTCTTTGGATAACTTACTGGTACAAAAGCTTTCGGCGTATGTTTTTAGGGAGGAAACGCAACCAAGAGATATTTATGATATTGTGTGGCTTTACGCCACGGGGGCAAGATTTGACAAAGATTTCGCCGAAAGTAACGGGTTTGCGGACTTGCTGGAATTGGCGGTAGACAAATACAAGACCGAAGGATTAAAAACTACTTTTTCCCACAAGCTTGCTCCATTTCTTATCAATCCCGGCGATGTCTCTTCACTAAATACCTTTGGAGAGGTTTTGAAGAGATTGTGGATGTTGGTATAGATACCCTTATTGCTTCCACTTTGTTAAATCGCGTTTGACCAAGTCAAACTTGGCTTATCGCGCGACGGAAGTGGAAGAATTTGCTACCCCACCCCAAAAAATCACTTTTTTACTTATCATGATAAAATTCCCTTGTGAACAAAATACCCAAAAAATTTTGAGGGTTGGATGAAAAAAGTAGACGGAGAAGAATTTCCCCTCTCTTCCTTTGGGGAGAGGTCGTGGCTAGCGCCAATTTGCATGAGCGCACTTTTTATTTGTTGTATTTGTCAAGCCCGATAGAATTATGTCAACAAATCTTTCAATTGGAATTGTCAATCCCATATCCCATATTTAAACTTTAACTTTCGCTTTTCCATCCCAGAACCTAGAAAAGAAAGAATTATCGTAGAAAGAGATGCTAAAGGGCGTATTGTTCATTCCCAAGCCCCTGCGATAGTTTCCCGATTTGAGGAGGATTAGCTTATGGTAAATAAAAGTAAAGAGCTTGATCGAGCCAACAGGCATTATTTAACAGCCTTGCAAGCATTAAGAACTATTAAAGAACAACCTCTTAAAATTACTCTTAAAGCTAACACTGCTATTATTGGACAAAACCAGATAGTACAAGCAAACAACCATGAAAATAATAGAGTCCCACGGGCAAGCCCGTGTGACTATATAACGCTTTTCGCCACAGGCGAAAAGAAATTTAGGAAGGATTATCAGCAAAATCTTGTTATAAGCCCAAATGATTTAGGAGTTTTCCAGCTTGCCGATTACTCGCAAAAGGTAAACATCAACGACCTCACAAGGCAGGCAAAAAAGGAACTCAAAACCCACCTTTTAAGGTCTAGCATTGAACTTTTAGGCTATAACCTCGCCCTTACAACATCTAAGACGAGGTTTAATGGAGAAAGAACTTGGTTTGTTTGCCCTTTATGTGGCAAGAGAGTAGGGGTTATCTACAAGCAACAGGGGAATAATAAAGTCGGCTGTTTTAAATGCTTAAACTTAAAATACAGAAAACAGAGATACAAAGGTATGATAGAAGCTACAACAAAAACCCCATAATAGGTATTGAAAACTATAGGTAAAAATGGTATAACAGTCTTGTCTCATCAACCAAGGAGGAGGACAATCATGTCTGGCGAAATTCAGGTAAGCGGGGTGACTTGTTTTCCAGAGTGGCAGTGGGGAGAGGCGGTTCTCTACTACCTCAATGGCGTGTGGGGAAACAAGTTGGATGTCATGTACCGTCCCAAGATCTGCTTTGGTGGAGTCTTTCTCCGCTTGAATCAGGCAGATTCGTCCTACTTTGCGTATGGCGTACCCGACAACGACGATGGGTATGATGCACGAGAGGTAGGTCCTGATCCCAAGATTTTGAGTATCGCGAGCGGAAAGCAAACTGATGTCGAGGTTGGGCTGATCCGCTTCGTGAAAGACAACACGATCAAAGTGCTTTCCCTCGGCCTGCCAGCGATTCAAGGCTTCGTCATCCTTTGGAAAAAGCCTAAGCGTGGTCAGTACGGCATAGCTTGTGTTCATGTTCCGAAGGATTGGGGCTCGCAAGGCTTCGTCTGGTAGAGGAAAGTGGTGAAGATGGAGATTCGAAGGGATCAAACCCAACGAGCCGTCTTCGCCACCTCTCACAAGCTAATTAGAAGTAATTGGTTTATGAGGGAACCTTAATGTTGTTAGTCGGTATCTAAAAGTACAATTACAATGTATTTCTAGCTACCGATTAGCCCTTTCGCCAACTGGCGAATTGCAAACAGAGAGCTACACGGGGTGTAGCAAGCAAGATCGGAAAGGAGCATTTCCATGGGATGGCTAACGAACAATCAGATGAACGAGGTAGGACTTTGGGAGGAGTTGGTACGCAAGATCCGCGAGCTCCAGAAGGAATGTGGGGGGTCCGATCTGTTCGTGGAGTTCTGGGGCGAAAACGGGATTGCTGTGACAATTCCAACCCAGCTCTTTGATAGGGAGGAAGGTTTTACGATTTACCTTAATCCCCAGTCCGCACCGTTGCGGGTCACCTACGGGGTCGGAAACGGACCTCATGATCCCAAATCGTTCGGTCAAACCCGAGACTTCCTTCGTCATGTCATCTCCGAAGTCGAGCAGGCTATTTGCTGGCAAAGGGTCGACAATGACAAACAGTCGGCATTCCGTGATGAGCAGGAGACTGGGGAAGACGAGGACGAGGAGTTGTGCTTCGTAGATCCTCTCGATGTTCACGAGGTCTGGTTCACCGAATCCCCTTGTGGACATCACGGTTACGAGTAAGGATCGGTAAGACAGCAAATCCAGCTTTTGGCTATACGCTAAAAGTATCTAGTACGAGAGTATTAGAGCATGGATTTCCTTGAGGAAATTATACAAGTAGTTTATTCAAGACAAGAAACAACCTTTAACGAGGTTGTTTTTTGTTTCTCATGAAACTTATCTTCTGCTACAACATATCTATGATCCGAAAGGCAATGATTAACGATATTGAAAATATTTGGAAACTACATGAAGACTTCAGACTTGATGTTTCAATGGTAAATGACAATGATTATCTTGCAAAATCACAAGGTAACGGTTTTATAGTTTCGGATAGCACAAAAGAAGAGATCAAAAAGCGGATTGAAGGTTCGCTTTTATTTAATGTTTGGGAAGAAGATGGGAAAATTGTTGGTTTAATTGATGTAAATAAAGAAATTTACTTTCCAGAAGAGGCAGATAATATTATTTGGTTGGATAAAGACCTAAAGAGTGAATATTTCCACGGCAACGAGGGCATTACGCTTCACTATGTTGCTGTTGACGAAAATTATCGGGGGAAGGGAATCGCTACAAGTCTATACAAAAACTCTTTAGAAACTCTAAAAGGGAAAGGATATAAACACTTATTTTCAATCGTTACAATCGCTCCTGTTACAAATTGTCCTTCCATAATCTGGCATACAAAGATGGATTTTAAGAGGGCTTGTGTTACAATGCCAATAGATCTTTTTGGTTTAAAAGATTACATGAGTTTATTGTTTTATAGACCAATTTTATAAAAACAGTTATTTTCCTTGGCTTATTTTTATATGCAAAAAATATATCCCAAAAAATTAATGGTTGGGGATGAGGTACGAGTCATTGCACCAGTTCGGTCCATGGCAATTATTTCCAAAGAGAGCCAAGAAATTGCTAACAAAAGGTTTGCTGATTTGGGATTAAAGCTTAGCTTTGGTAAGCATGTAAATGAACTGGATGATTTTACCTCAACAACAATAGAATCTAGGATAGGTGATTTTCATGAAGCATTTAAAGATTCAAATGTAAAGGCAGTTTTAACGGTAATTGGTGGTTTTAACAGCAACCAGCTTCTTAGATATATCGATTGGGAACTGATTAAAAATAACCCAAAGATATTTTGTGGGTATTCAGATGTGACTGCTTTAAATAACGCTATTTTTGCTAAAACAGGGCTTATTACCTATTCAGGTCCTCATTATTCTTCTTTTGGTCAAGAATTGTATTTTGACTATACCTTAGATTACTTTAAGAAATGTTTATTTTCTGAAGATCAATTTGAAATAAAGGCAAGTGACAATTGGAGTGATGATTCTTGGTACAAAAATCAAAAAGATAGACAACTTATTCAAAATTCTGGTTGGTTGGTGATTAATGAAGGAAAAGCAGAGGGTACATTATTGGGAGCTAATTTATGTACTTTTAATCTACTTCAAGGATCGGAGTATCTACCAGATTTGTCCAATTCAATATTATTTTTAGAGGATGATGATGAATCCCAGCCACACGATTTTGATCGAGATTTACAGTCAGTCCTGCATTTATTTGGTTTTCCCAAAGTAAAGGGATTGGTAATTGGGAGGTTTCAGAAAGCCAGTAATATGAGTGTTGATAAACTAATCAAGATCGTTAAAACAAAACAAGAGCTTAACAGTATTCCAATAATAGCTAATGTAGATTTTGGGCATACTGATCCTAAGATAACCTTTCCAGTTGGTGGCATGGTTAAAATTGGAGTAAATTCGAGTAATTCAAAAATCACAATAGTTAATCACTAAATCGTTTATGAATAACACAAATAACAATAAGAAAGTTGGAATTATTGGGGGAGTTGGTCCCCAAGCAACCCAGTTTATTTATGGAAAAATAATTGAATTTTCTCAATCTAAGTACGGAGCGAAAAATAACAACGATTATCCACGAATACTAATAGAAAGTGTTCCAGTACCTGACTTCATTTCAGATACTAGCCAAATAGGGGTTGCTAAGGAGATGTTGATTAAGTCTGTCCAGTCATTAACCAACGCTGGTGCAACAAGGTTATGTATTGGAAGCAATACGGTGCATATTCTGTTGGATGATCTAAAGAAGAATACAAAAGTCGAGTTTCTTTCAATGATTGAGCTTGTAGCACAAAGGTGTGTAAAACATAGTTTCTCTAAGGTTGGTTTGCTTGGTACACCGGTACTAATAAAGTCTGGTTTATACGATAAAGTACTATCAAATAATGGGATTGAATTAGTCTTGCCGACAGAAAACGAAATTGAGATAGCGGATAGTATTATCCGTGACGTTTTGGCAGGAAAGGGGTTCTCTGATAAGAAGACCGAATATATCAATGCATTAAATGAATTATTCAGTAGAAGTGCGCAGGCAATAATTCTTGGGTGTACCGAATTACCATTAGCAATTAATTATGAGGCTTTGGGTAATAGAACCATTAGCTCCGATGAGGTTTTAGCGGAGGGAATTGTAGACTACTATTATAGCTAAGACTTAGAAAAAGTCAGTTTACCCCACCCCTTAATTTACTATATTTAACAAACTTCAGTTTTTAAATACATGACAACTCCTTAATCCCGACTATTAGCGGATTTATTGGCATATATTTTTCTTTTCCTTCTCTAACCTTTGGTTTATCTTAATAATGGTTTCAAAGAAGTTGCAGAGGTTGTTGGCGGATTCTTCTGCTTCGGAATCGGAATACTCGAGGCGGCCTTTATCTTTTTATAGCCAGATTTGCATCTTGACCGGATAGGAGAAATTGTGTAGTATAACCGCATAAACGCCTCAGCCAGTGCCAAAAGCCCGCTGAGGTTTTTGTGTTATTATTGATTTATGAAACCCTGTGTATTGTTTATTGACGGCGAAAATTTTCTCCACAAACTAGAGGAAGTACTGAAGATCCAAAATACTAGCGAAGGAAGGGAAGGTTTGGCCCTTGTGGACTTAACTAAACTCCTAAAAGACCCACTTAAGGGTTTAAATGTTATACGGAAGATATTCTACGCTTCAAAAGTTAGGTATAACAAAGAAACAAGCAAAAAATCTATTGAACTTATTTCTTTTCAAAGGAAACTAAGAAACAATCTAGTAAAGCACGGCTTCGAATTCATAATTGCTGGAAATGTTCGGGCGCAAAAAATAGATGGCCAGATTATTTTTAGAGAAAAGGGTGTAGATGTCAAGATTGCTGTTGATCTAGTTGCTCTTGCTTGTGATAGGAAACTTGCTACTGCAATAATATGTAGCTCGGATTCGGATTTACAACCGGCGGTTTCCGAATTAAAGGGTAGGAAAGTTAAAACTATTTACCTAGGATTTGAAGCAAGTCCTAACAAAGGTTTAAGTTATACCACAGATAGAACAATTCTCATCAGGAATCACGAAGTCTTGGAAGCAGTTAATCTTACCAATGTTTAAATATGAGATATGGCCTTAAGCGTAGGGATCGTGGGATTGCCGAATGTGGGGAAATCTACCCTCTTTAACGCAATCCTTAAAAGGCAGGTGGCTTATGTTGCCAATTACCCATTTGCCACGATAGAGCCGAATGTTGGTGTCGTCGAGGTCCCTGATTTTCGCGTGGACAAACTTTCCGAACTTTCCAAATCCGAGAAAAAAGTGTACTCAACTATTACATTTATAGATATTGCGGGTTTGGTCAAAGGCGCCTCGACCGGCGCAGGACTCGGGAACAAATTTTTATCCCACATCCGTGAGGTGGACTTGATTATGCTCCTTTTACGAGATTTTGAAGATTCCGAAATTATCAGGGAGGGTTCAACCAATCCCGAAAGCGATGCGGAGGTTTTGTTGACCGAATTGAAGTTAAAGGATTTAGATACTTTATCAAAATCAGAAAAAGGGGGCAGTGCCCCGCAGGGGCACTGCCCCGATGTTTTGAAAAAAGCGACTGAGATTCTAGATAATGGTCAATTGTTATCGGAAGCCTTGTGGACAAAGGAAGAACTAGAAATTTTAAGTCAGTTCTCTCCACTTACGATAAAGCCAATACTTAAGGTGCATAATGTTTCCGAAAAGAATTTAAATTGGGCCACTGCCCCTGCCTGCACAGGCAGACCCGTGGGGCAGTGCCCCGATCCTATGAAAGTATCTGCGAAAATTGAGTTTGAATTGGCCTCATTGTCAGAAGAGGATCAAGGGCAGTACCTTATAGACTTAGGACTTGTAGAATCTCCTCTTAACGCGGTTATCAAAAGGGCGTATGAAATGCTTAATCTTCGCACCTTTTTAACGACTGGTGTAAAAGAAAGTCGCGCGTGGAAGTTTGTTGAGGGCTGGGACGCGCAAAAGTGCGCGGGAGTAATTCACTCGGATTTTGAAAGGCTTTTTATTGCTGGGGATGTTATTCCTTATGAAAAATTTATCGAGGCAGGTTCCTTGGTCACTGCAAAAGACAAAGGGTGGGTACGGCTTGAAGGAAAAGAATACATTATGAAAGACGGGGATGTGGTGGAATTTAGAGTAGGGCGGGGATAAAAAACTTAAGGCCAGAAAACGGACGAATTAAACAGCAATTCGTTTTTCCGTTTTCTGGATTTGGGGGATATTAGATCTTGGGTGATTATACCACCAATTATTAGCGGTTTTTAAACCATAGTGTTGCGTCGCCCAATCACTTTTGTTATTATCCACTCGTATGAAAAATTACGAATTGATGTACATAGTTAATACTACGGCCACGGCTGTGGACGAAGGCGCTAAAGTTGTGGGTTTTATTACGGCGCTTGGCGGAAAAGTGATAAAAGAAGAATTTATTGGAAAGAAAAAATTGGCTTACAAAATTGGCAAAGCTGTAGAAGGTGTCTATTCTGTAGTAAACTTTTCTTTGGACAAGGATAAAATTATTGAATTTAGAAAAAAGATTGCGCTAAACGAAAATATTATTAGAAGTTTAATTACTGTTTATGTCTAGATCAATAAATCAGGCGACAATTTTAGGAAATTTAACCCGTGATCCCGAAATGAGATACACCCCGTCCGGAGCCGCGGTGACAAGTTTTGGCGTTGCTACAAACAGAAGTTGGAAAACTCAGGACGGATCCGTTAGGGAAGAAACCGAGTTTCATAATATAGTTGCGTGGAATAAGTTGGCGGAACTGTGCAGTCAGCTTTTGCAAAAAGGAACCAGAGTGTATGTACAGGGACGGTTGCAAACCCGTTCATGGGATGATACAAGCGGAGCGAAGCATTACAAAACGGAAGTTATCGCGGACGACATGGTAGTTTTAGACAGAATGAGACCGCTTCCGGGCGGCGCCGTTTCGGAGGAAGTAGTTCACGATAGAGTTCCGGAAGCTCCCGAATCTCCAAAAGAAGAAAAACCCCAAGTAGAGGAATTAAAGGAGGATGTGGCGGGGGAGGAGATTCCTTTTTAAGTAATGAAGAAAAAACAAAAGCCAATAATTAAAAAAAGGTTCATAAATATTGGCCCGTTGCCGAGAGCTTTGGAGGTTAGCTATAAAAATCCCGATATACTGCGGAAATTTTTGTCGGACCGTCATAAAATTCACCCCCGAAAACTTACTCGAGTACCATCTAGTCTGCAACGCCTTGTTACCCGTGAGGTAAAAAAGGCTAGGATTATGGTACTTTTACCGTTTACGGAACGCCACGAAAATCACTAACTACATTTTTTGTTTAAAGGTCTTTCTGTTTATCCACTAAGTGTGCTAAAGCACAGACACTAGCTTGTTGCTTTAGGCCCCATTAAAATATAAACTTGCAAGGTATGATCCTCGTCTGCCATGTAAGCTACCACTGGGCGCGCAATTTTTTAATTAATTTTGAAAGCGGCGATTTTAAAACCTCTGTTCTTTCCTTGACCAATCAAATTTTTTGCTCAAAATTTCCTAAAGAAGCGGTGGTTAATGCCGCCCTGTCTTCGTTTAATCTTTCGTCCAGTAACACAAAAACCTATTTGGTTTCTTCCAATCCAAAGTTTGCGGGAGACGCTTCTTTTTTGGAGGTTCTTAATGGCTTTACCAAGGTGGGTAATTATTTATGGATTGGCGATAAGGAAATTTATTATCCGGGGGGAGTTATTCCAGTTACAGTCTCTGCGGCAGATTTTTTTAAGGAATTTTATTTGGAGCAAAACCCCCAAGTTGCAGAAAATTTGTGGCAAAACCGGCAAATATTTGGTCCCCGGATTCCTACAAATGATTACGAAATGTCAATAGAATCCGCTGGGACTTCGGCAAAAGTCAAATTTGCGGTTTCCCGTCTCTACGATGCCGTTCTTAAAGACACGGCCAGAATTATTATTTCAGGATCCCCCCCACTTTTTTTTGATAACCCTGTTAAAATTCTTTGGCCTCTTATTAGAAGTATTAATAACGCAGGAGTGTGGGAAGTGGCAATCGATTCCCGCGACGCGTTTTCTGCGTTAGCCTTCGCCAATTTTTTTGACAGCGGGTTATTTGATAACTTTTTAAACAACGAGGTTATCCAAAATACCGCTACGATAATGGTTATTCCCGGCGCCAAAAAAATCTCGGTGTCGTTTTCTGCCGAATCTGTTCAGGAATTTGACTTATCAAGCGGTGAGCCATTATTTTTGCCTTTGGCCGAAGGGTCCGAGGTGCAAGTTATGGTCGTGGCCAAAAAAAGTGTATCGCAAACCGTTGTGGGAGCGGAACATGGCGTACTGATTGATCCAAGGATGCGGCCAGTTTCGGAGCCGGCTTCCAAAGCGCAGGCTTTAAAAGAATCCGAAAAGGCGGCAAAGGTGTTTGGAAGTAAGATTTAATATGAAAATAGTATTTTTACCCAAGTACAAAATATCAGGAGAGGTTTTGATTGAAAGATCGTTGCCTTGCGAGGGGACCATCTTTGCCAAAAAAGGGAGCGTTGTGCAGGCTTTTGATAAAGTGGGGGAGGGGAGAATGTTTTTAGAAGAAAGCGTTTTTAAATACGAAGGGGAACTTGTAAAAAAGCGGGGGGATTTTGTAAGTCAGGGCGAGGTGGTGTCCAAGGGGAAAAAGTCTTTGGGAGGGCAACTTGTCACAAAATCGCCTGCTACGGGGTATTTTGTAAAGGTGGATACGCGACTTTTGGAAATTACTGTTAGAAAACCCAGTCGGACTTTTGAGCTTATTGCCGGAGTGCCGGGTTTTGTAACGGCGGTTGTGGCGGGGCATGGTGTTTTAATTACAACACGCGCGGTAGTTGCCTTGGGGATTTTTGGTTATGGGAGCGAAGTTGGCGGGGAAATTGTGGTTTTAGGAGATGAGGACGATGCGGTGCGGCAGGATGATCTTGGCGACAATTTGGCCGGAAAAATTGTTGTTTGCGGGCATTTAACTAGGGAGTCCTATTCCAAGGGCGCGGCAATTGGAGTTTTGGGGTTTGTGTGTGGCGGAGCTAATTTTGCTATAACCAAATCCTTTAAAGCGGAAGGTCCCGCGGTTTTAATTATGGAAGGCTTTGGCGACACCGGTTTTAGTCCTCTGCTTTTTTCTTATTTAAAAGGTATCGCGACAAGGTTTGTTATTTTGCGCGCTTGCGAAAACGAGCTTATTGTACCGGAAGCGGATCCGCAAAATTGGTGTACTATTACAAACCCTTATTTTGTGGATATTAAGATTGGTCAGACAGCGCAAATTTTCTCCTACCATAATTTTGGAAGTTTTGGTAAAGTAGAATCCTTTGACGAAAAAAAAGGAACGGTCAAGTTGTCCCTTATGGGTAAGAAAGAGATGGTTGAGGCGGGGAGAGAAAATGTGGGAGTAGTAATAAGTTAATTTTAAACGCTTTGCCTTATAAACTTTTTCGCAACATAGGTATCGTCTTCCTTTTAATTACCGCTTCGCTGTCCGGAGGTTATTATTTTGGCCGTCTTGGGTTTGAGGCGGAGCTTGCCCGATATAAAGCGATTCCTGTAACCGTAACGCAAAGAAAGCTAGAAGCGGTAGTAGGGTCCAAAAATGTTAGCTTTGACGAGCTATGGAAAGTTTTGGATATTCTTAATTCCAAGTATTTTCTCCGTCCTCTAGACGGTAAAAAGATGCTTTACGGAGCTATCCAAGGCATGACTGAATCTCTTGGCGACCCATATACATCTTTTTTGTCTCCTAAAGAAAATTCAGATTTTGCAAGCTCGCTAAACGGCGAATATGAAGGGATTGGATGCGAGCTGGGAAAAGACGATCAGGGGATTATTATCGTGGTCTCGCCACTTGATGGGTCTCCTGCGCAATATGCCGGTCTTAAACCAAAAGACAAAATAATTAAAATTAATGGGGAAAGCGCTCTGGATTTTTCTTTGTCCGAGGCCGTGTCTAAGATCCGCGGGCCCGGGGGAACAACGGTTACATTAAATATTTTACGGGGCGATCCGGAAGCTCGCGACAATAAGCCGTTTGATGTTACTTTAAACCGGGAAAAAATCACAATAAGAGCTGTTTCTTGGAAAGATATGGGAGAGGGTGTTGCGTATCTTAAAGTTTCCTCGTTTGGGGATAATACCAACAAAGAATGGGATACCTCTGTTGTGGAAATATTAAGACAAATGCCAAACCTTAAATCGGTTATAGTGGATGTTAGGAATAATCCCGGAGGTTATTTAAGCGGAGCGGTTTATTTGGGTTCGGAATTTATCCAAAATGGTTCCGTTGTTTATCAGGAGGACGCAAATGGAAATTTACAATCGCTTGATGTGGATCGGAAGGGCCTTTTAACTCGTTATCCCGTGGTGGTTTTAATAAACGGGGGATCGGCGTCGGCTTCCGAGATTTTGGCTGGCGCTTTGCGGGATAGAAAAGGAGCAAAAATTGTGGGCGAAAAATCTTTTGGCAAGGGGACAATTCAGGATTCCGAGGATTTTGACGACGGATCAAGTATTCATGTGACAATTGCCAAATGGTTAACGCCAAATAAAACTTGGGTTAATAAGGTGGGACTAACGCCCGACTATGAGGTAACTAATGACGAGAAGGATTCTTTAAAAGATGTGCAGTTGGACAAGGCTATCGAAATCGCGAAGGCGATTTAATTTCCCGTGCTTTTCGACAGCTTTTCTTTAAGATCATTTAGTAACTTGCTTATATCCCCATCCATCACCACTTTCAAATTGTGCCAGCTGGTGTTTATTCTATGATCCGTTATGCGGTTTTGTGGAAAATTGTAAGTACGGATTTTTTCGGTCCTATCTCCCGTTCCCACCTGTCCTGCGCGTAGGTCGTTAACGGATTTTGAATGTTGCTCTTGCATCATCTGGAAAAGTTTTGCCCTAAGCATATCCATGGCTTTCTCGCGATTTTTAAGTTGAAAGCGTTCCTCCTGACACGAAACAACAACTCCCGTGGGTTTGTGTTTTATCCTAACCGCGGTTTCTACTTTGTTAACATTTTGCCCGCCATGACCGCCGGAATGGAAGGTGTCAAATTCCAAATCTATATCTTTTATTTCCACCTCTTTTTGAGAAACCGCGGGAAGAACCGCGACAGTTATTGTGGAAGTGTGGATTCGGCCCCCGCTTTCAGTCTGGGGAACCCGTTGTACACGGTGAACTCCCGATTCAAACTGGAGTTTATTAAAGCAATCGGAGCCTGTTATTTTGGCGCTGATTTGTTTTAAGTTTCCAATACCACCTTCGTTGCGTTCGATTACGGACACTTTCCAGTTTTGGGTTTGGGCGTACCTTTCATACATTCGGAAAAGCTCGGAGGCAAAAAGGCCTGCTTCGTCGCCGCCCGCGCCCGCCCGGATTTCTAGAATGCAAGAGGATTGGGAAGATAAGAGGGATCCGGAATAGGGGTAGTGTCCCTTGGCTTCGCTCGGGGCACCGCCCCATTTCAGAATTTCTTTTTCTTCCTCCAGTTTTCTTATCTCTTCTTTTGCAAGTTCGGCAAGAGACAAGTCGAACAAAAGTTTTTTTGCCTCCTCAATTTTTGTGTCTATTCTTTTTTGTTCTTCTTCCAAATAGTCCATGGGGAGAATTATAGCATTTAAATTGTGATATACTTTTGATATGCCCCAAGTTAAGCGTGTAGTATCTGTAAAATCTCACAGACACACAAATCTTTTTCTTATCTTTTTCTCCATCCTTATTTCGTTTATAGTCTTAAGAACTCCGGTCTTTAAAGACGCTCTTTTACAGCTTGGCAACTTTGGCTATCTTGGTTCTTTTATTGCAGGGATACTTTTTGTATCCACATTTACGATAGCTCCAGCCAGCGTCGTTTTAGGCGAGCTGTCCTTAACATTGTCCCCGTATCTAATCGCGGTTATCGGTGGTTTTGGCGCTATGATAAGTAATCTTCTTATGATTAACGCCGAAGACGATTTAATAGAAGATTTAAAACCAATTTATTACAAAATGGGGGGGCGAAAGGTATCGCACATTTTGCACTCCAACCATTTTAAATGGACCTTGCCGTTTTTTGTGGCGCTTATTATCGCCTCGCCGTTTCCTGACGAAATTGGAGTTTCTTTAATGGGTCTTTCGGGTTTAAAAAAAGGAAGGTTTGCGATGATTTCTTTTTTCCTAAATGCTGTTGGAATATTTATTCTAGTATTTATGGTGAACCTATTAAAGTAGAAAAAATCAACCGGAGGTTTTTGGTTTGTACATATACCTCCGGTTTGTTGCCTATGGGCGGAAGATGTGGATACCACCATGACCATATTTACCGATGCAAATTCCGGTGCGTCGGATACATAGGTACAGCGGGTAAACCAGCTCCCGTCAGGGTCTTGATGACATTCGTTAAGGTAAGCGGTGTGTTCTGTTTCCGAGGCATCCCTCAAGCATAGCAGATAAAAGGTTGACGAGCATGGTCGAACTATACAGGCCAGTGTCCATATGTTTTCTCCTTTCCGAATTGCCCGAATATCCCGTCTGGACACTATTTTATTTTGCTACCAGAAACTCTTCTTGATCCCATCCTTAATATATCCTGACGATTTTCTGATTTTGATATAAAATACCGGTATGGAACCCGAAAGTAAGATGCTCGCAAATTATCGCGAGAAGGAAGTAAAATATGTTGTATCGCTTGTAAAAGGACTTAATTTTGTCTGTGTGTTTTGTCGTTCGGGTTTTGGGTTGTCGCGGTTTTTGCGGTTCCTTGTTTTTTATCCCTCTAATCCTTCCGTTCCTTCTCTTTTGTATGAAAACCTTTTGGAATGAGACAATGGCGCCGATTTTCTGATGCACTTAAATACTGTAGTGGCAAAGGAGGATAAGCAACTTTGCTTTGTTATAGACGAAGTGCTTTTGGACCGCAATTTTTTTTGCGCGCCTTACGGCTTTTAGGGCAAGACGCAAGGGAAGGGTTTGTTTTGTTCTTGGTATTTACGGCGGACATGCGGACTTGGCAGAGGCTTCATATGTAAAAAATTTGGTGGGGGAGAATGTATTAGAGCTTGATGCTTTAACAATTGAGGATTTTACCTGGTCGGTAAAAGATCTAGCAAAACAGTTGAATTGGAATGAGACCCCTTTTGAGGAGTGGGTTTTAAAGATGTACCGAGAAACCGGCTGGAATATTGCTAAAGCGAGGGATATTCTACAGCACGACGTCAAGGAAATGTTGCTGGAACAACAAAATATCAGGTACTACCCGATTCGGGTAGTACCTGATATTTGGTGACTAGAGATGATATTGCCAAAGCACTTTCTCCAAAAAGCTTGCGAGATGGGGTATCCAACGAGACAATAGATCAACTGATATTTAAGGTAAGGAAGAAACTGAGGGAAAACAACATTCCTAAAGAAATTAAAACCATTGCCGACCGTGGGTACACAATGTTGGTATGGCCCTTTTTCTAATATCTTCTTATAACTCCTTTAACCACCCCCTGAATCTTTATTTTATCCTCATCAACAAGTATTGGAAGCATCTCGGAGTTGGCGGGAACCAGCTTAATCATTTTTCCTTCTCTATAATACCTTTTTAAGGTGGCAAGATCGTTTTCCAAAAGCGCAACGACCACATCGCCCTCGTCCGCGTAATTTTGTTGTTCACATATAACATAGTCGCCGTCCAATATTCCCATATCCTTCATACTAAGGCCTTTTACCAAAAGAGCGAAGTTGCGCTTTTTTTCCGAAATCAAGGAAGGGGCAACGGTAACTGTGGAGCTTGGATCTTCAATCGCTTCAATTGGAAGTCCGGCGGCAATCATGCCAACTAAGGGAATTTCGATTCCGTCTAGGGCCGCGACGATTTTTTGTTCCAAAAGATCAATTCCGCGGACCGCCCCTTGAAACTTTTTAATAACACCCTTTTTTTCTAAGGCTTGCAAATGCTCGTGGACTGTGGCGAGAGACGAAAGCCCCATGGCTTTGCCGATTTCGGCGAGAGTGGGGGAGAAGCCGTTTTTTTGGATGTACTGTTTTATAAAATCTAAAATCTGGCGCTGACGGTTGTAGATTGTGACAGGCATACCTTATGAATTCAGAGTTTAGAGTTAAGAATTGACCTGCCTGCGCAGGCAGGGAGTTTAATTCAGAACTCAGAATTTAGAACGAAGAACAAAATACTTATAATACTGAAATCAGTGTAACCGAACTAAAGACGAAATGGCAAGAAGGAAATTAGTGAGTGTTATGTAAATACATGACTGACTATCTACCGGCGTCTTTAAGGAGATCTTTGAGAGATTTAACATTTGTGGCAACCTGTCTTTTTTCCACTTTTTCCGCCACCTTTACCTTTTTAATTTCTTGAGCCTTGCGCGCCACTTCCACTTTTCTTTGGAATCTTTCTACACGGCCCTCAGTGTCAACAAATTTTTCTTTTCCAGTGTAAAAAGGGTGGCAGGCGCCGCAAACTTCCACTTTTATCTCGGGAATAATCGAGCCTGTAACAAATGTATTACCGCAGGCGCAAATTACCTTGCAGTCGGAATAATATTTAGGATGGATGTTTTGTTTCACGAAGGGGAGTATAGCACATCATTATGCCTCCCGCAATTACCATTCCGCCAATTAAAAACACGCCCGACGGTTTTTCTCCTAGGATTAGAAATCCCGCGGGAATGGCAACAAGAATTTGCGAGTAAGTAAAAACCGTCACCTCTGACGCTTCTATTTTAGAAAGAGCGTATTCGTAAAGAAAGTATGCGGCGATGCCGGAAAGAAGAATCATGTAGGCAAGGGAAAAAATCAGTGATAAATCTAATATCCCTAATCTTCCAAACACCCCTAATTGGGAAATCGGCAGACTTGCAATTTCTATCATGGAAAGAGGGAACAGTGTTACTGTTGCAGTAAAGAAGGCGACACAGGTTTTGGTAAACGGATCAATTTTGGTTTTTAAAAAATTCTTTTTGGTCAGAATTGTGTAAAAGGTGTTGCAAATAAGATACACAAGCATTAAAAGGTTTCCCGCAATTCTTGTGGCAAAGCCGTTATGCAAGGAAAATCCCGACTCTGCCCATGGTTGAATAACGATAATTAAAGTTCCAATTAAAGCAAGAAGGGCGCCTATTTTTTCACGGCGGGTAACGGTTTCGCGCAAAAAAATAACTGCAGAAAGCATTATAAAAATGGGGTTAACAGAGCCGATAATTGCCGCGTCCAGCGAGGAGGTTTTGGAAATTGCCCAGAAAAACATAGCTAAAGAAAAGGTTTGGCCAAAAAGGCCAATTGTAAAAAGCGCTGGAATTTGCGAAAGCTTAAGGGGATATTTTATAAGGTGGTGCAAAAAGAAGGGCAGAACGATAATCGATTGCAAAAGTAATCTGACAAATAAAAATGTCATGGGGGGGATTCGGGCAAGCCCCAGTTTTATTATGGCTGGCGCTGGTCCCCAGATTAAAGTTGTAAGAATTAAGGCGACAATCGCCTTTGTCCTTTTGGGCATTATCTACATCGTAGCACATAAGGTTGATTTTTAAAGGGAATTTGTGGTAATCTTTCCAAGTTTAAAGGAGAGAAAGAACCGCCCAAGCCGATATGAAGAATGTCGTTTTTGGCGGTTTTTTTGCTTTATCGTTGCAGTTCCACTTTCAATTCCGTTAAGGAGATTGAACAATGGCTAATCGTGGTACCCGTCGAATATTCAGCCGTTCCTCCAGTTGGTTTGGCCATTTCACTTCTGCTGTCGCTGTCGGCACACCTTCAAAGGAGGGCGTGGTGGGCGCTGATACTGTCGTTTGCTACCACTCGCATTGTACTACTGTGGCATTCGTTCGGGGAAAGTGTTCGGAGAGAGTCCGTTATTGTCCCGACTGCAACAGCTACAAATTCCAGGGAGGGTGGCGTACCGTCGAGTGGATGAATATTTGTTTTCGACGGCGAGTGCCCTAAGTGGGGAAAGTACCGCTCCAACGGCCCCGGGAAAAAAGGAGGGTGCGATGGCGAAAAAGAAGGTATATTCCGCAATCGTCATAGCACAGCTTCCCAGGAATGGGAAGGCGGTAGCCCTTGGCGAATTGCGGAAAAAAACGGGTTTGGATAAAAAGAGCTTTTCTTTGCCTCTTTGCAGGACCTGATTGACGATGGTCTTGCACGACTGGCGTACGAGGACCATTTTGTCCAACGCGTTGCTCCGTCTGATGGCGAAGTTGAGCCTGAGGGTTTCTCGCAAGAAGCACGACGAGCGATTAACCCTGGTGGTCAGATGGACCTCTTTAAGTAGCGAAAATGGGCGCGGAGATCGAGAAATGGGTTCTAATCCCACCGCGCCCTTGAAATTTTTTGCCTCCGGCGACTTTGTTGTGGAAGTTTTCACGGCTGGTTTCCGGAGGTTTTTTTGATTGTTCGGTTAGCGAGTTTTTGGGGATTGGGGCAGTGCCCCTGCGGGGCACTGCCCCATTACGAATTGGTCTAGTTTGGCCAATTAGTTTAATTAGTTAAATTTGATTAGAGGAAACACTTCTTTTAAGGAAATTGTTTTCTGCGACCTTTTACCCAAATCCTTTATCGTAACCGTATTATTTGCAACTTCATCTGGACCTATTATTACCGCGTAAGGAATTTGTTTTTCCGAGGCGTATTTTAATTGTTTTGCAATATCGGCTTTTTGGTTTAGGTAGATTTCCGAGGGGATGTCGCTTTTCCTAAGGTACGAGAGAGCCTTTAAAGCGTAGGGAAATAAGGGGGATGGGGAAGATTGGGGAGATATAAATGGCGAAGCCAAGATAACTAACGCTCTTGTTGTTGTATTTGGCAGTGCGTTTGCAAAAAGCCCTAGTTCTAAAATAACATCGCAGATGCGTTCAAAGCCAAAAGAAAGTCCTGTAGCCGGCGTGTCTTGTCCGCCAAAAGATTTAATTAAATTATCGTACCTTCCGCCGCCCAGCACCGAACCAATTTTGGGTTCAGCAACAACACCTTCCACGACCATTCCGGTATAGTAGTCCGCCCCTCGGGAAAGAGTAGGGGAAAAAACAAGTTTTTCTTTGGGAATTCCTAAAAGAATTGCGTAATCCATGATTGCTTTTAGGTTTTCTGTTGGAGAAGAATTGGTTAGATTAGCAAAAATTTGTTTAATTAATCCAATTTGGAGGCCATTTTTTGAGAGATCTTCTAAAACAGCATCTTGCCCAATTTTGTCTAGCTTGTCCAAAGATCTCGCGACCTGCATTTGTTTTTCGCAGTCGGTTACATCAAGATCGGAAAGCAAATTATACAAAACCTCGCGCGAGCCGATTTTAAAAGAGAAACCACCATCAAGACCTAGTTTTTTAACAATCTCCCAAGCGCAGGATAACACCTCGGCATCGGCAAGGGGGCCCTTTTCTCCAAAAATGTCAATGTCGCACTGCATAAACTCGCGGTAGCGGCCCTTTTGTGGTTTTTCGGCGCGGTAGCACCTTTGCATCTGGCTTCTTCTAAAGGGATATCTTATCTTTCCGGAATTTTCTGCCAAATATCTTGCTGTGGGGACCGTTAAATCATAAATTAGTCCAATATCCCGTTCGCCAAGGTCTTTAAAAATGTAAGTTTCCTTATCTGTGTCGGTCGAATATTTTGCAAGAAGCGTTTTAGCGTATTCTAACGAGGGGGTTTCTAAAGGTTCAAAACCAAATATCTCAAATGTTGTACGGAAAATTTGGGAAACAAAATTTCGCACCCGCATTTGTGATGGGCCAAAATCCCGAAAGCCTTTTAGAGTTTGCGCTTTTTCCATAAAAAAATTATATCATCAAAAAGGGGGAATTGAGGAGATAGGGGAGATAAGGAAAATCTTTGAATTTCCAACAAATGTTAGAAACTTAAAGAAGAAGCGGTCAAGCAAATCATATAGATTTGTTTGGCCTTATCTTGCCTTGCTTTCTCGCCCCATAAGTACTCCCACCCACAGCCGTTATTACACGACTTTTCCACTTCCGTGGGGGAAATTCTCATCTTATGGGATCCAAGTTCTCATTTAGGCACAATGCCGCGCGCCTGAAGTTTTTGCTATCGCTATGTCATCCCGACACTGCTTTAGAAAAACAACACCCTAGCACGCGGTTTTTGATGGGGATTCCTTTATCCCCCGTGGCCAGTCAGCGTGGCCCCAAGGGACGATAGGAAAAGGAAGATCCCCGTGGCGAGTGCCACATGTGTTACTGCATCACTCGCGTACGGAAGTCTTTCCCATATTGCTATGGGGGCCCGTACGCAAGCTACCACAGTAGCTATGAGCACCAAGCAGTAGCTATGAGCACCAAGCCATCGCTTGTGGCAACGGCGATTGTCCCCATTAACGAGCCAAGGATCCCCAGCGCAACGGAGATCCCCGCGCCTCGGACTCTTTTTTCGGTGCCGTCCACTTTTTCTCCTTTCCCCCGACTGTCTCCTGTCAGTGGAAAAACAGGAATGGGAATATGTGGTAGATATTATTCCGTCATTATACCATAAAAAACCTATAGTTTTACAAGTGGGGGATGGGGTGCCGAAGATGTGCAAATCGGGTACTACCCGATTCGGGTAGTACCCGATATTTTCTTTTTAAGATATTGACGGATAGTTTGTATGTTCTTATTATTGAACCAATGCCCTCGAGAAATATCTATAAGGTTTTTGCTGAAGGTGCTTATTACCATGTATATAATCGCGGCGTTGAAAAGAGAGTAATATTTTCTGACGAGCATGATTACAAGGTTTTTATCCACAATCTTCGTCGCTACCTAGAGCCCGGATTTAAAGTTGTTAGAGAAGATCCCAAAACCAAAAAACCCATTCTTGCTACTCCGAATTCTTCTTTTGATAAAATATCACTTTTGGCTTTTTGCTTAATGCCAAATCATTATCATTTAATTGTTAAGTTAAAGAAAAAGGAGGGGCTTACTGATTTGATGAAAAAGGTTTGCACAAACTATACAGGCTATTTTAATTCCAAATACGACCGTGTTGGCAAGCTTTATCAGGGAATTTACAAAGCCGTCCCGATAAAGAGCAGAGAACAATTTATTCAAGTTACAAGATATATTCATCTAAATCCTTTGGGGATCGTTAAATTTAGCAAACTGCAAGACTACCCATTTTCTAGCTTTTACTACATTTCCAGAAATGCTAAAAAGTCTTGGCTTAATTGGGAAGAAGTTTTGGGAGATATGTCTTTGGAAAAGTATAGGAACTTTATGGAATCTTTTGCTGAATCTGATGACGACAACAAATACGATAGTATTAATGATTTGTTGTTAGAGTAACAAAAAAGCGGGTACTACCCGAATCGGGTAGTACCCGATATAGGGTTAGCGTAGGATTAGTTACGGGAGCGGAGGGGGGTTTTGCGATTTGTAGTTAAAATTTTTACCTCATCGCCGTTTTGCAGAGTGTAGGTAAGTTTTTTAATTTTTCCATTAACTATGGCTTTGTCTGCCCTGTCTCCAAGATCTGTGTGAACTTTGTAGGCAAAATCAATTGGGGTAGCTCCTTGCTTTAGTTCCACAATGTCCTTCTTTGGGGTAAAGATAAAAATGGAATTAAATCCTTTTTCCCACTTAATGTCTGAAACTGCGATATTTAACCCTTTGGCTTTATATCCCAAATGCGAAGCGGATCCGTAGGTATTGTAATGGTCCATTTCTTTGGTTCTAATTTGTACTTCACAGGTTGTGCCGTGGGGGAGATTTATTACGGTGTGAATGGATTGATACCCGTTTGGTTTAGGGCAAGCAATGTAGTCATCAAATTCGTCCATTGCAGGTACCCAATTTTTATGGACAATGTCAAGCGCTCTGTAACAATCTTTTTTTGTATTGGTAATAACACGCATTCCCGAAAGATCATGTATTCCGGAGGCGTTATAATTAGGTATCTTAAGTAACTTAAGGTACTTAAGAATTTTAAGATGAGTAGAGTAGAGAGATTTTTGGCGGAAGGAAACGGTGGTTCTTAGGCTGTGATTTTGCAAAAGTTTCTCCAGACTTTCTTTTGCGATTAAGAGGTCCTTTTCCATAAACGATTTTCTTTGGTTTATCTCCCAGCTTAAAAGCTTATACTTTTCCGGATCGGTTATTCGGAAGCCTATATCCTGCATTTGCGAAGCCATAGCTCGTAGACTGGCCGATTCGGCAAGCGGGGCGTCAATTTCCAAAGCCTGCTTTGCCAAGACAATCCGTTGCTCAAAAGGTAACTTGTCAGAATGTTTTAGATTGTCCAAGCGGCATGCCATTTTTATAACAAAAACGCGGAAGTCAACCGATAAAGAAGTCATAATTCTGCGGATGCGGACAATGTTTTCCGGTGAGTTTGCCGTAAGGTTAATTTTTTGAATTTTGGAAAGGGTGTATACAAGACCAGCAATTTCGGGTGAGAAAAAGCTTTGTATTTCGGAGATTTTCCCAGTCCCTTCTGTGACAGATTCGTGCAAAAGAGCGGAGGCGCGGGTGGTTATATCACTTACCCCGTTTTTAACTAAAATTTTTTCCACTCTTATAGAGTGAGTGGGGTCTTTTTGATTTTCCTTGGAGTAATCCGCGGCATCTTTTAGAAGAACCATATTGTATGAGATTGCTTTTCCCTCAATGACATCAAGACTTAAGGATTATAACTTCGGTTTCTTCGGGAAGGTCACCCGGGGATTTAAGGGAAAGCTTATCTAGATCATCAGTTTTGACTCTTCCCATAGCTTTGGTAAAGTCGTCAATAGTTTCAAAGTTCATTGGGATTACAATCTTTGGTTCGATCTGCGAAACAATCTCGGTAGCCGTCTCGGTATCCATGGTAGATTTTCCGCCAACCGACAGCATTAAAATATCCGCTGTGGAAAGTTCGGAGGCCAAATCGTCATCCAGAAGTTTTTTAGTAGCCCCAAGATGTACGATGTTAAATCCGTCAATGTTAATTAGGAAAGCCAAATTGTCCTTTTGGGTATTGTAGCCGTAAATATGGACTCCCTTAACTTCATATTCGCCGGAGGAATCGATAAGAAAGGGGGATTGGGGAGAATTAGGGAGATTAGGGAAATTGGGGGCTTGAGTTGATACGAGAATGTCAGAATCGGGGACAACCGTGTCACTTATTGCAACAACGGCGCTGGATCCTTTTATTTTAAAACTATTTCCGCCAAGATAAGTAATAGTCACGGGTCAAATTATGCCAGTAAAATACCCGGTTATCAAGAAGGGAGATTTGTGGTACATTGCAGAAAATTTCGATATGCCAATAAGACTCCCACCCCAAAATTTAGAAGCAGAGGCAAGCGTTATTGGCGCTATTCTTATTGATCCCGAAGCAATCGTAAAAATTGCCGATATCCTGCGGCCCGAGCATTTTTACGAAAACAAACACTCTCTTATATACACGGCCATTTTGGAGCTATACGAAAAAAGAAAGCCTATTGATCTTGTTACTGTTCCAGAGCGCCTAAAGCGAAAAGATCTTTTAACCTCCGCTGGAGGGGTGGGGTATTTAACGGATCTTGTTAACCAAACTCCAACATCCGCCAATATCGAAGCGTATGCCAGTCTTATTAAAGACTCTTATACCAGAAGATCCTTGGTGTCATCGGCGGGAATTATTGGGGAGCTGGGATTTTCCTCCGCCGAAAATGTAAACGAACTTTTGGACAAGGCGGAAATGCAGATATTTTCCATTTCTCAAGATTATCTAAAACAGGATTTTGTGCCGATCCGCAGTACTTTGGAAACTTCTTTTGAACGCATTGAGGAGTTGCATAAAACCAAGGGGATGTTGCGCGGAGTTCCAACCGGTCTTAAAGGATTGGATAGAATGTTAAACGGGCTTCAGGAATCAAACTTGGTTATTCTTGCCGCCCGACCGTCTGTTGGAAAATCGTCACTGGCCTTAAACATTGCGCAGTTTGCGGCAGTTAAACACGGCGATCCAGTGGGTATTTTTTCACTCGAAATGAGTCGGGAGCAACTGGTGGACCGCATGCTTTCCGAACAAAGCGGGGTGGACAACTGGAAAATCTCTACAGGTAACTTATCGGACGACGACTTTAAGGAAGTGGGCGATGCTATGGGAATGCTAGCTGAGGCGCCGATTTTTATTGACGACACTCCGGGAATTTCCGTAATGGAAATGCGGACAAAAGCGCGACGGCTTCACATGGATAGAAAGGTCAAACTTTTGGTCGTGGATTATTTGCAATTAGTCAGAGGAAGAAATTTGGAAAATAGGGTACAGGAAGTATCCGAAATATCGCAGGCCTTAAAAAATTTAGCTCGCGAGCTTAAAGTGCCGGTTTTGGCCTGCGCCCAGCTTTCCCGCGCCGTGGAGCAGCGCGGTGGCAAGGTCCCTCAATTATCTGACCTCCGCGAGTCGGGATCAATTGAGCAAGATAGCGATGTTGTAATGTTTCTGTATCGGCCGGACGAGGAGGATCGTAGTAATGTCAAACTTCTTATTGCCAAGCACCGTAACGGGCCAACGGGAGAATTAGATTTGTTTTTTAAGGGCGAGGTTACGAAGTTTTACGAGGTGGAGAAGGCAAAAAATGCTTAATGGCTTGCCACGCAATTTTGTCCTACTACGCCCGTGTCCTCCTTCGCTAAGGCTACGGAGGACATAAGAATCTCTAAGTCGCTTCGCGACTAAGACATTCTAATGGTGCCGAAAGAGGGACTTGAACCCTCACGAGGTTTTATCCTCACGGGTTTTTGAGACCCGCGCGTCTGCCAGTTCCGCCACTTCGGCCTAGTCCAATTATAACTTATAAGGAAGTGTAGGGGAAATAGGGGAAAATAAGGGAAATATTGATTTTATCCTCCTACGCTCGCCAAAGGCGAGCTTCGAAGGATTGATGGTTGCTAAATTCGCTACGCTTATTAAGCAACCAGTCAAAAATTAAACCGCCGGGAGATGTGTTTTGGATTGTGCTGTAAAAGCCACTTTCCTAACACACCGCTCGGCGGTTCTTTGGGGATTACGGGGCTTTAGGAGACCACTCCCAAGTCTTCCCGCTTCCACCAACGACGGCGATTTTGTCTGCCGTGGGCAGATACCAAATGTACAAAATTCCTCCGATATTATCTTTCAAAAGCTGGCGAAGGGATTCCGTACTTTCTTTAGGAAGTCCTGCTGGGAGTACTAGCCCGTAGGTTACTTCCTTTCCATCCAACATTCCTCGAAGACCGAGAACACTCCTCATACTTTCGTATTCGTAAGTGTCTAGGACGGAGGGTTTGGTTTCGCGTACAACTGTGGATGGGGGCTGGTTT
>PEYT01000021.1 GCA_002774285.1 candidate division WWE3 bacterium CG08_land_8_20_14_0_20_40_13
CTGCAAGTTCCTTGGCGTCAATGGAATCCAAAACCAAAGAAGGTTTTACTTTAGAAGTAACGGGGTTAACCATATACGGCATAATGTTTTTCCTAAAAATCACATATTTTTTTTGACCCATGATATCTGCCATTCTGTGAACCAAAGGAACTACTTTCACTTCGGGTCCTACCATAATCTCAAACGGAATATCTTTTACTTTTGCGACAAGAAGCTTTGCACACTTATCAACAAGCTCGACATCGCCTAAAAGGTTAAAGGAAGCAATTTTTATTTTTGGAGAAATGGAAATTATGGGAAGCTCTCTTTTACATCCCGCAACTTCCAAGGAAAAGTAGTTCATATCTAATCCCTGCTTAAAGCGACTTTAAAATACCCCGCGCGGCAATAACACCCGTTGCCGCCGCCCCTACTATGTTTCCGGAAACCCCAGCGCCGTCGCCCGCCACAAATAATCCCACGCATTGTGTTTCCAACTGTTTATTGGTCTTTATCCTAGAACCGCGGAGCTTTATTTCGGGGGCGTACAATAAATTTGACCCAGCATTAATTCCCGGAAGGACTTTATCCAATATTTCTATGGTTTCCAAAAGATTTTTTACAATGCGATATGGCAAAGCCATGCTGATATCTCCGGGGGTTGCATCTTTTAGTGTCGGGATTATTAAACTTTTGGCAATCCTTTCTGCGGTACTCCTGCGCCCTGCCATAAGATCAGAAAGCCTTTGAATTAAAGGTTTTCCCCCACCAAGCGTTGTTGCAAGTTTTGCAATAGATATTGCGTAATCGGTAGTATTTTCTACAGGTTCAGTAAGTACGACCTCTTGGACCAAAGCGAAATTGCTATTGGGTGATTCGTTGCCCGAATTGGAATGACCATTTACACAAACATAACCTCCGTAATCTTCTATTGCCACAAAACCATTGGGGCATGGGCACAGTGTCCGCACGGTATCGTCAAAAGTGGGAGTCTGAACAGAATAGATACCCTCATACATAATTTTCGTTTGCTCTTCCATTACGGAAGCGGGAAATTCGTACCGCACTCCGATTTCCACTTTTTGATATTCGTAGGCAATACCAAGAATTTTTGCCATGTCCTGCAACCACTTTGTTCCCACACGACCGGGGGCCATAAGTATTATTTTTGAGGAAAATTCCCCACTTGAGGTTTCTATTTTAAATTCTCCTTTTTTGTCTTTGACTACTTTAAAAACTTCACATTCGGGGATTATCGTTACACCACTTTGGAAAAGACTGTTGGAAATTTCCTTAATAACTCCGGGCAAAGCATCACTTCCCACATGGCGGCATTTTCTAGTGTACAGTTTAATATTGTATCTTTCGCATCTTTTTACTAGATGTTCCGCTTTTTCAAATGACGCGGGAGTTGCGGGAGCCGTCACCCCAAAATCCAAAAAGGCTTTTTCTACATAATTTAGAAGATTCTGTGCCTCTTCACGGTCAACAAAGTCCAATAGTCTTTCCTGACTTAAAGTTAAACTAAAATGAAGTTTCCCATCGCTAAAAGTACCGCTTCCACCAACCCCGCACAAAGTTTCTTTTTTATCCCGTTTATCGATACTTTTTCCTTTCTCTAAAATAACAATGTCTTTTACGCCAAGTTTTACAAGCTCAAGTGCGGCGAACAAACCTGCCGGCCCGGCGCCAATAATTGTAATTCCGTAGGTAGTCTTCACACAAAAAGCGTAACCCAATTTTGTAAAAAAACAAGCCCCAACCAAAAGCGTAAATCAGTTGGTCGTTTGCTCCAATAACATAAAACCCGACAGCATGGTTTTCGGTCCATCGTGTATGTGCCTTGCGGAGAAGTCCAACATCTTGTCCGGGAATCCATCCATACCAGACCGCTGTACCAGGAACCTTCCCTCTAGTTATGTAGCTATGTTCACCCCGTCCCATTTAAGCCTCCTATCCTTTCGGGTTTTTAAGGAAAAAAAACCGCCCTCCGGCGGATTAGCCACTTACCTCTTATTGATGATTTTCTTCTTCTTAGTCACTAGCATTAAAAACTACCAATCAGATGGTACAATGTCAATAACGTGGAAAACATAATAGAGACGACACGCAAAAAATACAATCTTGTCCCAAAGCGGGAGTTTGACCAATTCTTTGCCACAGAAGAAACTTCGTTAAAGAAGGCCCAAATAATGCATCAGAAAACCGCGCTGGATGGGAAAGACATTTTGATTTTAGGCGACGATGACTTGGTGTCTTTGGCATGCTTTATGGTAGGGAAACCCAAAAGTGTTACTGTCGTAGAAGTGGACAAAGAAATTGCCAACGCCATTAAAGAAACCGCCACAGAACATTCTCTTCCCATAATAGTTGTCTTAAGTGACTTAAGGTACCTAAGGGACCTAAAGGGCTCCTTCCAATCCGTCGCCTTTGACCCCCCATATACAGCGCCCGGAGTTACTCTGTTTTTAAAGAAAGCTTTAGAAAATTTATCATGCGGAGAAGATGCCAAAATATTCATGTGTTTTGGCGCCGGACCAAAAAATGACGAGAAGTTTCTTAAAGTACAGGAAATAATTAGTGGATTTGATCTTGTAATCGAAGAGAAATTGGACGGGTTTAACAGGTACCACGGAGCCAGCGGAGTAAAAAACACAAGCTCCCTCTACATTTTAAGATCTACGGATAAAACCGACACTTACAATGTTTCCCAAGGAGAAAAAAACATCTACACCTTTCAAGTCCCTCCAAAATTAAGACTTCCCCATATTGAACATTATGCCATGATGTTTTTTGGTGTAGACAGAAACCTAACAACTGCAAAAAGGGAATTGGAAAACACAGTAACAAAATCCTGTGAGCATCTTAAAATAAAATGGGTCGCAAAAAGCCACAAAAATTTTAAAGGTGGGGGAATGACCTTAAACTTTGTTTTGGAGCAGTCTAATCTAAGCGTGCATACTTGGCCAGAACTTTCTATGATTCACCTTGATCTTTTAATCTTTTCCCCCCTTTTCGGACGGGAGCTTATTGCGGAAACTTTTGCCAAAAACTTTAAAACGGAAACTTTTGAATTTAGGAGGCTGGAGTAAATAATTCTATTTAAGAACAACCGTAATATCCTTGTCGCTATCTAGGTTTACCGCAGGCTGTTCCTTGCCATTTATCGTAAGAGAAAACTGCCCATCTACTATCCCCGGCTGTTTTATTACCGCAAGTTGATAAATTCCATTTGACCAATCTGTCTGATCTTTAGGATAAAGATAAGAAAATTCCAACGATACACTGTTTTTTGCCTTAAGTTCAAAGCTTGTCCCAAATTCTGTTAAAGTGGCAATATCCACAACTTGAACTCCATTTAAAATATTTATTTCTTTACTATCTTCAAGATTCTTTAGAGTAGCAGTCTGCAATTTTGCGCCGCGGGGAACATATACACGCAGGAAATTGATATAGGAACCCACCGGCCAAGCGTTGGTTTCCCCAGTATGGGAGTAAGAAATAGTCGCCGTTCCCGAAAGATACGAAGGATCTTTACTAGAGGTAACAAAGTAGGAGATTGATCGTGTAATAAAAGGATTGGTTTTTGTGCCTCCAAGATTAGCGTCCACCGCCATTAGATAATCCGCATTTTTGGTATTGGCATTTTTCCCATCCCAGTTTAACTTTCCAAAAAAAGAGGATTCCGGAAAATACGCAATAATATGTTTACTGTTAAAGCTATCAGCGATACTTTTTAAAAATTCGGCGGGCTTAATGTTTTTTTCAAAACTTTGGGCAAGTATTTTATGGGCAAGATTTGTGGTAAAAGTCTTTTTTTGGGTCCCGCCTCCAGTAGTCTCATCTTGAAACGACTGCATTTTCTCGAGGATGTTTTGATCATTAATTTCAAGATCATACATGGAAAGATACACTTCCCCGATTTCTTTAAGAAGAGTTGCTAAAAAGTTTGTGTCTACGGCTATTACTCCATCGTAAGTTTTCCCTGTCACATTAGTAAAAACATTTATAAGATCGCGTGCAGAACTTGGAAAGTCCGGGTTCCATAAAGAATCTCTAATATCAAAATCTTCCCTCTTTGAAAGGACTTTTACAGGTTCCGGCACGATAGAGGAAGAAAGTTTATCCGTTTTTACATCCACATTTTTTATATCATCTACCGAAATTGCCGTTATCTTTCCCTTATCAAGGGTAATATCCGCATAGGATTCCACTACACCGCCTGTGGCAGTTATTTGGTTTGATCTTTGAAAAAGAATCAAGTATTCCTTCTTATTTGTGTATCCCAAAATATTAGGGAGATCCGATAGAAGACCGGGAATATATTCCATAACTCCCGCGTAACTGGAAAAATACCTAAGGGACAATCCCTTTAAAAGTGGTGAGCGGATCTTTGCAAATTGCGCAAGCATTTGTCCCAAATGCTGATTACCGGAAAGGCTATCTTGCCGCCCCCCGGCAATATCCTCTTTAGACGCTATAAATGTTACCGAATTGGGACTTAGCGCAAAAGCAATCTTTTGTGACAACAAAAGAACATTCCCATACTCCCCTCGGTAAGATGACAGGTGATAATACCCGCTAACCAACGATTGAAAATCCTCCAAGAAACTCTCTTTATTTAAAATGGCAAGCGGCGTCCGGATAATTTGGGGAATAAAATAAGCTCTTAAAAACGCTGATTCTGCAAGATTGTAATTGGCTCGGTTGGCAGAAATTGTGCCCGTGGCAAGATTGGCAAAAAAATAAAAGGCGGGAAATATCGCAATAAAAACCAAGGATCCTAAGATTGAGAAAAGCCAATCTCCTGTTTTTTTCTTATTCCTATCTTTCTCATCTATCCCTTCTTTTCCCTCTAATCCGCCTCCTCCCTCTAACCCCCCTATTGTTTTAATCGGGGCAAGATCCCTTTTCCACCGAAAAATTCTTGGAACTTTATAGCTTTCTTCCTTTAAGAGATCTATCTTAACTGTCTCTTTTGGCGGCTTGGTGTTATTAAAATAACCAAGTTGTGTAAAGGTATCGAGCACCGCGTCTTTTAATGAGAATTTCGCCTTCCAAGAAAGCGAGGAGCATCCGCTTGTTAGTAATTCCTCTTGATCGGCAAAAATTGGCGCGTCCGGACGGGGCAAAAATTTAATCTCCAACCCCCTTCTCGCAATACCTTTTAAAAGGTAAGCAAATTCTATTTCCGCAACGGGCGTAGTATTTGCTACCGGAATTATCTTTCCTAAAACTTCTTCTACCACTGCGCATTTGGATAGCGCTTCCACAGCGTCGTGAATGTATATAGCGAAATGTTTTTGCAAACCGTTGCCAAAAACCCTTATAGGAAGATTGTCCAAAGCATCCTTTAGCATCTCCTCAATAGGGTTCTGGGATAAAAAGTCCATTCCGGGACCAAACACATCACCAAGACGGCAGACACACACCTTTGCTCCATAGGCTTTGCGGTGTTTCCAACAAACCGCCTCAAGATACCTCCGGCTTTCTATTTGGGAAAATTTGGCTTCGTCGGCTTCGGATGTTCCAAAATAATTTTCAACACTTCCCGCCGAAACCACCCCTTGATAGACATTAAGATGGGATATTAAAACAACTTTTGCACCGTTTTTAACGGCATAGTCTAAACAAATTTTTAGATTTACGGGGTCATTTCCATTGTCGATAAATTTCTCCGGAAAAAAATAGATTACCCCTATGTCTTTTTTCTCTTTAAAAGATTTTTCAAAATTGTCCGAGGGGGCAAAAGAGAAGTTTGGATCGTTTTTAAGAGAGGCCAATTTTACGACGTCTATTCCTCCCAAAGTTCCGCTTAAAATTACCTTATATCCATCCAGAAGAAGTCTTTTTGCAAGACTGCGGGCTGTAAAATTAAGACCATTGACGATATACACCGTTTTTTCCGGGGGCATGTTCTAATTCTACTCCAAGATTTAAAGAAATCTACGGACTTATTGTGATAAAATTCCTTATATGACAAGAACACGGGTTGCGCCTTCTCCTACTGGTTATCCCCATATTGGAACAGCTTATCAAGCCCTTTTTGATTTTGTTTACGCTAAAAAAGACCCGCGGGGAAAATTTATTATCCGTATCGAAGACACGGATAAAAAAAGGTTTGTAGAGGGCGCAGAACAAGTTGTTTATAAATCTTTGGAGTGGCTAGGACTTTTGGCTGATGAAAGTCCCGTCAATGGCGGAAAATACGGCCCCTACCGCCAATCGGAGAGGCTTGATCTTTATCAAAAATACGCCTCGGAGCTTGTGGAAAGAGGACACGCATATTATTGCTTTTGTTCTCAGGAAAGAATAGATGCATTACGAGAAGAGCAAGAAAAAAACCACCTCCCCCCAATGTACGATGGCTTTTGCAAAAAACTTACTTCTGATGAAATACAGCAAAAAATTGCAAACGGAGAAAAATATGTAATCCGCATGAGAATTCCCGAAGATGAAATCATTACGGTACACGATTCTATTCGCGGGGAAGTAAAATTTCTTTCCAAAATTTTAGACGATCAAGTTCTAGTAAAATCTGATGGTTTTCCCACATACCACCTTGCTGTTGTCGTGGACGACCACCTGATGGAAATAACTCATGTTATCCGTGGCGAAGAGTGGCTTTCTTCCGCCCCAAAACATATTCTTTTGTATAAATTCTTTGGGTGGGAGGAACCCATTTGGACCCACCTGCCGCTTTTAAGAAATCCCAACAAAGGAAAAATAAGTAAAAGAATGGGGCACGCTTCCATTTTTTGGTACCGAGACGAGGGGTATCTTCCAGAAACGGTGTTAAATTTTATTGCTCTTACCATCTGGGGCCGCGATAAAGATCATGAGATGTTTTCGGTTTCCGATATGATAAAAGAATTTGACTTTTCAAAAATCCGAATTGCCGCTCCGGTTTTGGACATTGCAAAACTTGATTGGTTAAACGGAGTGTATATTAGAAACCTCTCAATCTTGGATCTTAAAAAGAGATTAATCCAATTTGACCAACCCATCCAATTCCTAGATCAAAACAAATTGGATAAAGTTTTGTCACTAATCAAAGAGCGCATGCGCCGCCTAAAAGAGTTTTGGGATTTGGCGGATTACTTTTTTGCGGATCCAAAAATTTCCAAGGAAGAAATGGTAAAACAAATGCTTAAAGAGTCAAAACTTTCTCCTTCCAAAACCATAAAAGACTTAAGTTACTTAAGTAACTTAAAGCTATTGCGCTGGGAAGCCAAAGAAATTGACGAAGCGCTTCACAAATCACAGGACAATTCGCAAACGCCACCGCGCCAATTTTTTATGCCGATCCGAATTGCCTTAACGGGAAAATCTCAAACCCCACCCTTAGCTAATGTCATGGAGGTTTTGGGAAAAGACGAAGTAGTCAAGAGAATCGCAACGGCCAAAAACCATCTGGCATAATTTCCGGCTTTCTGGGAACTATTTTTGCCACAAGCCACCCCACAACAAAGCCCCCGATATGAGCAAAATAAGCCACACCGCTGTCTGCTAAACCAATTGCTCCCAAACTATAAAAAAACTGCGCCGCGATCCAGTACAAAAGCATAAACGGGGCAGAGACTGTCGCATTGCTTGCATATATTCCAAAGGGGATTAAAACATCAATTTTGGAACGGGGAAATAGTACCAAGTACGCCCCCATAAGCCCGGCAATTGCTCCGCTTGCTCCAATAATGGGTATATCCGATCCCAAGGAAAACGCCATTTGAGTAAGACCGGCAATCGCCCCACAGAAAAGGTAGAGGGCAAGAAATTTAAAATGCCCGAAATGATCTTCCAAGCTATCTCCAAACACATGAAGAAAAAGCATATTTCCGATAATATGCCCAAAACTCGCGTGTAAAAAAAGGCTGGTTATTAAGGTTTCCGGTCTAAAAAAAGCTGGTACTAAGGCAAATTGATAGATAAATAAATCGGAAGAAAAAAGCATGGTAAACAAGAATACGACGATATTCATGCCGATGATAAAATTTGTAATGTACGGCGTTGTGTACCTAATATTGTGGTCTCTGATTGGAATCATAGACGATTCGGGTTTCACCCGACTCGGGTGAAACCCGATTTAATCTTGTATCTACTGGATAAGTTTTGAGATTTCGAGGTACATCTTCTCGGTAGCGTCTAGTGGAACATTCCCGTATGTTTTCTTTTTACTACAAACTTTGACTAAATCATCAACCGACTTTTTGAATCCGTCGATTGTTAATAGTACCTCATTAAGAATTACGCATGGAAAAAACTCTACAGCCTTTTTGGCATTTTCCTCTTGTTCATTTTGCGATACCCAAGAAAGAGGAACAAGAATAGCGGGGATTTTTAGATAACAAAGTTCATAGGTAATATGGGCACCAGAGCGAGACAGCAAAAAGTCAGCTGTAGACAAAACCTTTTTGTAAGTATCCCCAAAAGCATAATCAAAAGCCCAGTATTTACTTTGGCCGTACTTTTCCATAAAGGACTGCGCCTTTTGATAGTCGTCGTTTTGGCTATTTTTGGCGGTTTGGTGAATAATTCTAAAATCTTTAACTTTAAGAAGATTATCTATATTGTCAAAAACAAATTGGTTAAAGGCGTGGCTTGCTTGCTTTCCACCGGTAATAAAAACTGTTTTAAATTCCCTTGAGTTCCCGCGAGGTTTTATGGATAAAATCTCTTCCCGTAACGGTAACCCCACATATTGGTATTTTGGTGATGTTATTTTTGGGAGCCATGACAAAAAAATTATGTCTGCGACCTTGGCAATAACTCTATTGGCCATTCCCATGGTAACAGTTTGTTCATGGGTAACTATTTTTATTCCAAGAATTTTTGCGGCAAGGCACAACGGGACAGCTAAATACCCCCCAAAAGAGACAAGGATACAAGGTCGGTATTTGATAAGTATTAGGAAAGACCAAGTGAGAGAACCAAAAAGATAAAGGTATTTAAGAGGGTTATTGTTTTTGTAAAACTTTGGAGAAACAAAATTGATAAAACTAAACCCTAAAGCGGTTACTTCTTTGTACTCGCTACTTAATTCTCTGTTCCTTTTTTGCGTTACCTTATGTCCTACATAAACAATGTTGCAACCGTCATTTTTAAACTTTTTAGCTAAAGGAATAGACGAATTATGATGTCCCCCACAAAATATGATTGTTTTCATGATAAAAGTATAGCAAATTAAAGAGAAGAAGACCCAAAAAGCGTGTGCTTTTTGGGTCTTTAAAATTAGTTCCATGCTGGGTTAGCTGGGGGACGGCCCGAACTGTAAGCTGGATCTGCTAGGTGGTAGAGACATCCGACAAGCTGATAAGATCAAATTCCAAAAGATAGGATCAGTGAAAGGAAAAGGACGAAACAGATGTTAAACGAAAACATTATCGTCGAAGAAATACTCTTGTTTAGGCTCAATATTAATAATTAGTTAAAAAAAGGAAAAGGGCCGTGGCAAAAAACGCTATGTGAATATTACGGGCAGGTAACATTTCCTCCAGAATAGCGAGGGAGAAACAAATTTCAAACGCAGGGGGGTAGTTAAGAAATCTTCCACTTCCGAAGTGGAAGATTTATGGTTGACAAATCAACAATCATATTTAAAAATTAAAGCGCAAGGAGATACAAATATGCCCCAAAGAATGCTCCCTCTGGTAAATTCGGAGTTTTACCATGTCTTTAACAGAGGTATTGAAAACCGTACAGTTTTTGAAAATGAGGACTACTATCTTCGAGCGATTCAGGCGCTAGACTATTACAGACACGACTCACCACCAATAAAACTCTCAAGACTTACCGAACTTTCTGTCGGAAGGTATTTAGAAGTAATGGAATTTCTTGAAAAGGAGAATTCTTTCTTGGTAGACATACTTTCTTATTGCTTGATGCCCAATCATTTTCACTTTTTGCTTAGGCAAAAGAAAGATAATGGAATCGCAATTTTCTTAGCGAATTTTCAAAACAGCTATACGAGGTATTTCAATACAAAAAATAAACGACGCGGACCCATATTTCTTACTCAATTTAAGGCAAAATTGATCAAAAGCGAAAATCAGCTCTTTCATGTTTCCAGATATATCCACTTAAATCCGTATTCGGCAAAAATTGTGACAACATTAGATGAGCTGGAGAAATACCCTTGGTCATCTTTTAAAGAATATACCGAGCGCAAGGTAAAAGGAATTTGCGAAAAAGAAGCGGTATTATCTAATTTTAAAACTGGTGAAAGATATAAAAAGTTCGTTTTTGATAATGCAGATTACCAGAGAACTCTTCAAGAAATAAAACGGTTGTTGTATTAGATACCCCTTTTTCTTCCACTTCTTCCACTTCGGAAGTGGAAGAGAGTTTTCTCCAGTATAACAAACCCAAATTTTTGTGGTATAGTGTTTCTCACCTATGCTTTTGACACCGCATACTTTTATCGGAATGGCTATCGCCCATTTTACCGGAAGTCCTATTTTAGCCGCGCCAATTTGTTTTGTGGCGCATTTTGTGTGCGACAAAATTCCCCATTGGGATTTTTTTAGCGGAACGGAAAACGATGACGGCTCAAGAACAAAAGGCTGGCGGTTTTTTGCTTTTGTGGCGGATTTTGGACTAGCGCTTTCTATTGGATGGTTCTTTTTTTACCGTGGGGCTTTTTTGCAAAATGATCTTTTTGGAGCGATAACGCTTCTTTCCGGAGCGTTTTTTTCCAACCTCCCCGACGCTATGGAATCGCCTTATATCTTTCACATGGATATCTACAAAAAATCCAAGTTTTTGGAAAAGTTTACTAATCTTCAAAAGAACGCACAAACACAAGCCCAACCCATTATAGGTATTACAATCCAGCTTATTTTGTCCTTGTTTTCCGCCATTCTACTCCTAGGTTAACAGTAACAATCAAAAAAACCGTCCCAACGCCAAACCGTACCACATCCAGATCAATATCGCTTTCATTGGAAAGAACCGTTATCATTCCAAAAATCGCGGTCACAAGCCAATAAAACAAGGCTATCTGAGGCTTTGACCACCCCAAATCCAACATTCTATGATGAAGATGTCCGCGATCTCCCCAAAAAGGAGATTTCTTTTGCAGAATCCTTCTTAATCCCGTAACTAGAGAATCTATTAAAGGCACCAAAAGCACCATGCTAACAATATAAACTTTGGACAAAGAGAGAATGGAAAGAGCTCCAATTACAAGTCCTACTGCTGTCGCCCCAAAGCCCCATAAAATTTTTTGCGGATGCCAAGTGGCAGGCGCCAGTCCAAATGCGGAGCCGCTAGCTATTGCCGCAAGGACGGCTACACCCATTTGAGTGGGATCGTTATCGCTAACGGCAGTTTTTGCCGACGCAAGGGCGATTACAAGACAAGCAATTCCAGCAAAACCAGAAAATTGCCCATCGATGCCGTTGGACCACGATACAGCATTTGCCAAAAACACAATCCATAAAACAGCAAAAATATCCGCAAATAAAACAATACTGTGATGACCTATAAAATCAAAAGGAATAACCACACGGTCAAGAAGAATAGTGCTTCCTAAAGGGTTTTCTATATAACTTATGCCCACCCCTGCCCCTACCACAAAAAAAGCCGCCAAAAATTGCAACACCAGTCTCATTTTTGGACTGGTGTACTTTGCCCTATCATCAATAAGACCTACGATAACAAGAAGAAGAGTTCCAAGAAAAATTCCCATCAAGGGTTTAGTAAAGGGCAGAAAAAGCAAAGACACCAAAACAAAACCAATAAAAAACGCCAGCGCCCCGCCCCGTGGCGTGGGTTTTGATAACAGCTGGGCGGGATGATGATGCGTTGCCGGATCGTCAATTAAATTTCTGCTGTTGGCAAATCTAATAACTGACGGGGTTACAAAATAGACGGCCAAAAAGGAGATTAGCCACGGACCCACTAAATTTAAAATTTCCAGATTCCTAAAAAAATCATGAGGCGATGAGTTGTAAACTATGGAAATAAGGCAAAAAGATAAAAATACCGCCTGCAAAACCGCCACCACTCTGGAAACATCGGCCAATTCCCTTTTCCCTTTCTTTTCCAAGTAAAAAGCTGTACCAGTGTCAATAATCAAAAAAATGACAGCGGAAACTGGGATTAAAAATAAAAACTTGGGAGCGGAAAGTTGCGCTTCTCCCCACGGTCTGGAAAAAAACAACCCCACCTGATATGGAAGACCGTTAAAGTTTAACGACAAAAAAACTGCGCTAATTAAAATTGGTAATAGCGAAAAAATAAGGTATTTTATGTTCCTTTTGTACATGATGTTAATCTTTGGACCGGAACTTGGGCGTAAAATATAAGTCTTTCATCTTCTTTCCTAACATAAATTTTGTTTCCGCGTGGATATAGGGTAAAAATCCAAAAGTTAAAAGGTTGATAATAACCAGCGGTCCCTCCAAGTATGTGGAAATTTTTTTCCACCATGGCCAATTTGCAGGCTTTGGGGCCATCATTTTATCTTTAATAAGGCTTGCCGGAACTAAAAGAATTATCGCAAAAGTCAAAACTGAACTTGTAACTTTTGGGATGGAATAAGCCAGCGGATTTTGTTTTGCAGCAGGGTTTACCGCGTACAAGACAAAAATTCCAAAAGTAATTAAAAAGACAATCGTTATCCATACGGTATAGGTTTCTACAAGATAGTAGGTTTGTGAAATTCTTTTTGAAATTGGAATTTTATGATTTTTTAAAAACCCTTTTATCGCGATAGGAAAAACCAACACTCCCCACCCCCACCGCACCAGCTGTTTGTACTGGCTTTTATGCGAGGCCCACCATCCCGACCCCTGTACAGCGTCGGATGAAATTGGAACAAAAACACCCTCCCCGCTAAAATTGCCGTTTTTGACAAGGTACGCCCGCCAAAAGAAAGTGGTGTCATCCACCCCAAGCGATACATCCCAGAAATCCGCGTCTATAAGAGTAGAAAGAGCGGTAGTATAGGCAGAAAATGTTTGCATGCGCGTAGGCTCTACCACCCACGCGGAGATAATTGCCATAGTAACGCTTGTTGCTTGAATTCTCATAAGTGGAGGCACATCCCAAATGTTATTGTCGTAAAGATATGCCGCAGTTTGATAAAACCTATCTCTTCTTGATGGGTCCGTTAAAAACGCGTAGGTAACACGGGAAAAATATTTAGGGTGGACTTTGGCGTCGGCATCAAATGTGGTAAAAATGTAATTTTCTAAATTTTCTCCGCGCTTTTTAAGTTGGGCAACCGCGTGTCGTCCGCCCCAATCTCTGTTGGCCGCCGCCGCTCCCACCGCTTCGCCAGCTATTCCCTTGGGATGAATGTAAAATAGAATCTCCGGAAGATCTTTTGATGATCTTTTTATCTCCTTAAGTCTTTCTTCTACCTCCCCCGCACCTCTTTCTTCGCAGGTAACGGCGACAACAATTTGCTTTTTGGGAAAATCCGTCTCAGCAAGGCCTTTTATAGTATTTTCCAAAACCTCGTACCCTTCGTTAACGGTAGGAATTAAAACGAGATGCTTAATTTCGGAAAGATTCTTCGGAAGGTCCTTATTATTTAGAAGGGTGGGAAAATCCAATTTCTTAAGCATTCCTGCCCAATCCACGCTTATTTCTTTTTTGTATCTTTTATAACCAACAAAAGAACCAATGGTATGAACAACCGCTCGGTACACCCAAAAAAACGATAAAAAGGTAATAAAAAAGATAACGCCGCGGGGAAATCTGGGACCAAGCCACAAGGGAGAAGTCAAAACCAGCCATGTTAAAAGACCGGGGATTATTTCCAAAATTCGCTGTAGTATTTTATCGGTATCAATCTTCATAAGATGAATTTTACAGGCGGAAAAGCTTTTCGGCATTTTCGGAGGTAACTTCTGCCACTTCTTGAAACGCGATTCCTTTTATTTCCGCAATTTTTTCTGCAACTATTTTAACATGGGCAGGCTCATTAATTTTAATCCGGGGGTTACTTCTTAGAGGTTCCGGGGTTAAAAACGGCGCATCGGTTTCTAAGAGGATTCTTTCAAGAGGTGTATTTTTTGCCACCTCCAATATCTTCCCACCGCTTTTATAAGTTATAATTCCGTTAAAGGAAAGATAAAGACCTTCGGCCAAGGCAATTTCTGCCGTCTCCCAGTCTTCCACAAAACAATGCCAAACACCTGCGGGATGAAATTTTTTTATGTATTCCACGGTTTTATCCTTAGCGTTTCTTGAATGGATCACAATCGGTTTTCCAAGACGCCTAGAAAGGTTAAGCTGAAAAGTAAATATCATTTCCTGCTCCCCCACACTTCTCTCTTTTTCCATGGGAGGAACAGGGGAAAAATCAAAACCGCATTCTCCAATGGCTACAACTTTTGGGGACTTGGCAAGTTCGGCCAAAAGTTCCAATTGATCGTCGACTGTTTCTTTTTGACCCGCATCGGTATCCTGAGGATGAATTCCCACAACAGCCACTACCTTGGGATATTTCCCCGCTATAGCAACCGCTCCTTGCGCCTCTTTTAAAGAAGACGAAACACAAATTATCTTGTTGACACCCGCGGCAGTTGCCCTTTCTATTACATCGTCCAAAGACAATCCGTAGGAATCCCATCTTAAATGGGCGTGAGTATCAATTAACATCGTGGAAACTCCAAAACAATTCCCCAATAAGTAAGACTGTTACAACCAGCATAAAATTAAGCGGAGAAAAAGCATGAAGATAGCGGAGAATTAAAAAAGAAACAAGGGCAAGGCTTAGTATAAGTCCCCTCCGCAAGCTTTTACGAAAAATATCCCGCAGTACCCAAGGCTTTAAGATTCCGCTTTTTACTTTGATTTCTTTAGGTTTTCCTTCAAGATAGGACAGGGGCAAAGAAAAAATCCCCCCAAAAAAAATCCACAGAAGCGCCAAAAACCCCCCGACTATGATGGGAGACGAGGGATCAATTGTAAAAAAGACATATAGCAATAACGCTCCAAAAAGGATTAAAATAAAAAGCACTGTTAGGATAAATCGTGGCATATATTAGATGTTTTAAATTCTATCATGGATGAACTCTCCCTAAATACCGGACAAAAAGAAGCCGTGGATTATAAAGATGGGCCTTTGCTAATCGTTGCCGGAGCAGGTACCGGAAAAACGCGTGTTATAACGGAAAAAATCCGGCGCCTTATACAAGAGAACCATATTCCGCCACGGGAAATTCTTGCCGTTACTTTTACCGACAAGGCGGCGGGAGAAATGCTTTCAAGAATCGGTGATGTGATGCCTCTTGGGTACGAAGAACCATCTGTTTGCACATTTCACAAATTTTCCGAAATGGTATTAAAAGACCGCGGAATAGAGATTGGTCTTGATCCCACATTTAACATTTTGTCGGCAAGCGATGCCTACCGGCTTTTTAAAAAAAATCTTTTTAAATTTAAACTTAAATATTTCCGCCCCCTCGGAAATCCCAATAAATTTATTTTGGCAATTCTTAAGTTTTTTTCTAGGCTTCAAGACGAAGTGGTAACACCTTTAGAATTTTCTCAGTTTGTAGAAAAGCAGGAGGAGGATAAGGAAAAACTAACGGAATTAGCAGAGGCCTATACCACATACACGCAAATTAAATTGGATAACTCGCTTATGGATTTTGGCGATCTCCTTAACTGGTCGCTACAGCTTTTTAAAACTAGACCCGTAATTCTTAGAGAATATCAAACACGGTTTAAACATATTTTTGTGGACGAATTTCAGGACACTAACTGGGCGCAGTACGAGCTTATTAAAATGCTTGCAGATCCCGTGTTAAATCCTCTTCTTACAGTAGTTGGCGATGATAATCAAAGCATCTACAAGTTTCGCGGCGCCGCAATCTCTAACATCATAAATTTTCAAAGGGATTATCCAAAAGCCCGCCTTGTAATTTTGGACCAAAACTACCGCAGTTTCCAGGACATTCTGGACGCCAGTTATCGCCTTATAAAAAACAACGACCCTGATACTTTGGAGGCCAGACTTGGCATAAGTAAAAAACTTACCTCTCAAAAAAAGGCTCCGCAAACGCCAAGCATTGTTATTAAAACTCTGGATAACGAAAGCGATGAAGCGGAGTTTGTGATTTCTAATATCATAAAACTTATGAAGCAAGATCCCAATCTTGCTTTTAAAGATTTCGCTATATTGGCAAGGGCTAATACCCATCTGGATCCCGTAACCGCAACACTGCGCCGACACCTGATCCCTTACCAAATTGTGGGAAACCGCGGCCTTTTTGATACGGCGGAAATCCGCGCGCTTTTATCATTTTTAAGGTTTGTGGTAGATACCGGCAACAATGTGGCATTTTACGATCTTATGTCTAGTAGTTTCTTGGACATGGCCCCGCTAAAAATTCTTGAGATTCTAAAAAAATCCAAGGCAAAAAAGATTTCTCTTTGGGAATCTTTTGTGGAGGACCCTTTGCTTACAGTGCCCGCAAAAATTTTAAAGGGGTCGCTTAATGACGCCCCAAAAGAAGCTGTCAGCAAAATTCTTTTTGATTTTATTACAAAGACAGGATGGGTAGAAAATGTTATTAAAGAAGAATCGCTAACTAACAAACTTAAGATTGATAATCTAAATCGCTTTTTTAAATTTATTAAAGAATTTGAAAGCAGAGAAAAGTTAAATTTTGCCCCCGGTTTTGTGGAGTACTTGGATTTGGCCATGGAGGCTGGGGAAAACCCCGCGCAGGCGCAAATTGAAGATATAGACACTGTTAATTTGTTAACAGTCCACGGAGCCAAGGGGCTGGAATTTCCCGTGGTATTTTTAATATCTGTTACAAGCGACCGCTTTCCCACAAGAAACCGCGGAGATGTAATAGAAATTCCAGACGCTCTTATAAAAGAAACACTGCCCACCGGCGACTATCATCTGGAAGAAGAGCGCCGACTTTTTTATGTTGGAGCAACACGCGCAAAAGACAAATTATTTATCTCCTTCGCCAAAAGCTACGGAGGCACAAAAGAAAAACGACCGTCGGGATTCATTAATGAACTAAAAATTGAGACGGAGAAAAAGTTGGAGGAAAATCAAAAAGAGAACCAAAGGTCGGGACAGCTAAATTTTCTTTTAATAACACCAAGAGAACTATCAAAATTACCGAAAACGGTGGTTAAAAAAGCGCTGGAAGTACCCTTTGTCAGTTTTAGCCAATTAGATATGTTTAAAACCTGCCCTCTTCAGTACAAGTACCGGTATATTTTGCAGATTCAAACCCCACCAAATCACGCCTTTACTTTTGGACAAAGCATTCATAACACTCTCCGCGATTTTGAAAGGATGGCAATTTTAAACAAAGATAAAGCTACTCTGGAAGAACTGTTAAAAATCTACGAAAATAATTTCGATCCTTCGGGTTATGAGTCCAAGGAACACCGCGAAAAACGATTTGAGCAAGGAAAGGATTACTTAAAGACTTATTTTGAAAAGGGACGAAAGCTTTTGGGGAATCCTAAATTTATCGAAGAAAAATTCCGGATGCTGATTGACGGAACACCCTTTGTGGGGGTAATTGACCGCGTGGACGAAACGGATGAAGGAGTTGTGATTGTGGACTATAAAACCGGCGAAGCACGGGAACAGGAAAAAGTGGATAAAGACGCGCAATTAACCGCCTATGCAATAGCGGCAAAAGAGGTTTTAAAACTTAACCCCGTAAAGCTTTGTCTTTACTTTTTTGAAGATGCCGAAATTGTGGCGACAACAAGAGATGAACACGATCTTATCGTGGCAAAAAAGGATATCGCAGAAACGGTAGGTAAAATTAAAGAAGGGGAATTTCCAGCTAAAGTTGGTCCCCTTTGCAAGTACTGCAGTTATAACTCCATCTGCCCAGCATACAAGAACTATCTTAATATTTAAACTGTATTCGGGTTCCACCCTTTAGGGTGGAACCCGCATCAAATTTTTCCTTTCCGTTTGCTATACTTAAACTATGAAACGGTTGTTAACAACTCTCCTATTTTTTGTCGCGATCACACCCCTATTTACACGAGCGGTTTTTTCCGTGGACGAGCTGGAGAAAGTCCAAAAGGACTTACAAAAAACCCAAAAGGAATATAACGATGTTTCGGGGGACTTAGGCGGTATTAATTCCCAAATTTCCACAATCACCAAGAAGATTACCGGACTTTCGTCCCAGATTAGTGTAACTCAAGGCGAAATAAACGGACTGTTAAATCAAATCAACGGCTTGTCATCCGAGATAAAAACTTTAGAGGATACGCTGGAAAGATTTAGGCAGGTAATGGAACAAAAGGAAACGGAAAGAAACGGCACCATGCGGGTACTATATAAAGTTTCCCGCGGATCCCCCCTAATAACCGCTTTTGCCGCAACGGGGATCTTGGACTTTACCAAAAAAACCATCTATTTTAAAAGCTATTTGGACCACGCCACGGATTTTATTAAAGAGGTAAACGGACAAATTAAAGATTATTCCCATCAAAAAGCGGAAACGGAAAGGGCAAAAAACGATTTGGAGGAGCAGAAAGTAAAATTGGATAAAATAAAAACCTCGTTGGCGTACCAAGTTAAATCCGCGCAGACAGAGGTGTCAGGATTGCAGTCGCAGGCTTCTGCATTGGAAGACCAGCTTAAAAACCTTTCGGATTCCTTGGACGAATTAACCGGTAAACAAGAAGAACTGCTCCGCGCAAAATTTGGCGCCTCCTCCGAACGCCTGACCGTGGGCGATAGCGAGTCCAGCAAGCAAACACTTCCCGATCCCGGGTTCTCTCCAGCCTACGCCTTCCGCACAAGGGGGTATCCTCACCGCGTTGGTATGAACCAATACGGAGCAAGGGGACGGGCGGAAGACGGACAGGACTATAAAGATATTCTTGATGCCTACTACCCCAATACCAACTTGGAGGAAAGCTGTGACAAGGATTTGGAAATTCCGGTTATGGAGTATGGCGATATATCCCTTGAGGAATATCTGTACGGACTGGGGGAAATGCCTGCGGATTGGCCCATGGATGCTCTAAAAGCGCAGGCCATTGCGGCAAGAAGCTACGCCTTAAATTACACACAAGGCGGACGGGCGATTTGTACAGATCAACGCTGTCAAGTTTATCTGGGATACGAAAAAGGTGGGAGGTGGAATCAGGCAGTTGACGAAACCTGCGGTCAGTATTTAACTTATGACGGTTCGCCCATTCCCGCTTGGTATGCTTCTACCGCCGGCGGTTTTGTTCGTTCCAGCGGCGATGTGTGGGGAAGTTCTAGGCCTTATTCCCAAAGACTCCGCGATGGAAAATGCGACGATTGGGAACAGTGCTCCTATGATGGACCAAATTACGGGGACTCTCCATGGTTTAATAGGGCTTGGGGCAAAGGAACTGAGCCCGGTCCTTGGATGACGGGACCACAAACAGAGGATATTTTTAACGCGTATTTGCTCTCAAACAAAGACTCGTCTTACAATAGCGATCTATCGCCTGTGGACAAAGATGGAATAAACGAAAACGAAGTAAAAACAAAACTTGAAGAAGAAGGAATCATTCCCGTTGGAGAAATTTCCAAAATAGAAGTTTATGACGACGGACAGGGCTATACCACAAAAATTAGGCTGTACAGCGAAAACTACAATGGCGAGGATTTTGACGGGTATAAATTCCGCTCCGTCTTTAATTTAAGGGCTCCGGGAACAATTGTTATTTGGACAAGTTTTTTTGATGTTTTAGTTAAAAACTAGCTATGTTAGTACATCTTTACACTGACGGCGGATCGCGGGGAAACCCCGGACCTTCGGCAATCGGTTTTGTTATCTACAAATTGGACAAATTTAACAAATTGGACCAATTGGATCAATCTGGATTGTGTATCGGTAATACCACAAACAATGTTGCCGAATATAAAGCGTTAATATATGCTTTAGCTAGATGCCAAGAATTAGGAGCAAAACAGGTTAATTGTTTTTTAGACAGCCTTCTTGTGGTTAACCAGCTAAACGGGAAATTTAAAATAAAAGACGCAAAACTTATTCCCCTTGCGCAAAAAATAAAAACACTGGAAAAGAACTTTGAGGGGGTCTCTTATACTTATATTCCCCGCGAAAAAAACCGCCTTGCCGATAGTCTGGTAAACGAGGCCCTAAATTATAGGTAACCTTGCTAGGCTTCTACGATTACGGGAAGAAGAAGAGGCGTCCTGCCCGTAGTTTTTTGGAAATATTTAAAAAGGGCTTTTTCTACTTCATCTTTAATAAGAGCCCAATCATTTTTCTTTTTTCTGTTTTGCTTTACCGCATCTAAAATCGCCTTTTCGGCGCCCGCAATAAGCTCTTTAGATTCTTTCATGTAAACAAAACCGCGGGAAACTATTTGCGCGGAATCTAAAAACTCGTTTTTCTCACGGTCAAATTTTAGAATGGCCACAAAAATACCGTCCTCCGACAGCACCCTTCTATCTTTAATAACAACCGGACTTACTATATCAACCTGACTTCCAATATAAACATCGTGGGTTTCTATTTCTTTGTGTTTAAAAGCGGTGCCCTGTGAAAATGTCACGCTATCGCCTTCCAAAAGTTCCAAGATATTTTCCTGCAAAATCCCAAGGCGGACTATATTATTGGAATACGCGCGCATTAAGGATATCGTCCCGCCAATCGGGAGATAGTATTTAGGACGGATCAAGGAGGCTAAAAGCACATGATCTCCTTGCGATCCATGACCAGAAACATGCAAGTTTTCCTGTACAGCGCTGTAAATTACCTCCGCTCCCGCCAGAGTTAATTTGTCAATAAGTTCATTAACAAGATCCACAGTGCCGGGGATGGGGTCGGCCGAAAAAATCACCGTCGCGCCGGCGCGCATTTTTATATATTTATGTTCGTCGCGGGCAATTCTTCCAAGAGCAGATCCCGACTGGCCGTAACAACCCGCGACGATATAAGTTAACTTTGATTGATCCATGGCCTGAGCATGATGCAAAGGAACAAAGGACTCTTTTGGATGAGGCATGTATCCAAGCCGACGCGCTGTTTCCGTGGACTGTTCCATACTGCGCCCGCCAATAACAACTTTCCGGCCGCAGGATACTGAAGCATCAACCACCATCTTTATTCTTGAGATATTGGAAGACATGGTAGTTACAAAAACCTGACCCTTTGCCTGTGAAATATATTCATTAAAGGTCTTTTGAATTTCTTTTTCCGAGTGGGTAAAACCTTCTGATGTCGCTCCAAGACAGTCGGAAAGCATAGCTAGTACCCCGCCTTGACTTAAACGAACCGCGCGCGGAATATCAAATTGTTTATCCATCATTGGAGTCCAATCAAATTTGTAATCGGGAACATGAAAAATAGTCCCTTGGGGAGTACCAATACAAAACCCCAAGCTTTCAGGAACGGAATGATTAACGCGAAAATAATCTATTTTAAACTCTCCAAGACTTATAGGACCACCATCGGGATTTATTATATTAAAACTTGTTCCTTCAAGGAGATTTTGCTCTTTTAGGCGGTTTTTTAAAAACTCGGAAACTATTTTTGCGCAATAGATGGGTATTCTAACTTCTTTAAGAAGATAAGGAACCGCGCCAAAGTGATCCTCGTGACCATGGGTAATAATAAGACCGCGTACTTTGCCGATGTTTTGTAAAACATAGGAAAAGTCGGGAAGAATTAGATCCACGCCAAAAGCGTCTCGACCCGGAAAACCGATACCGCAGTCAACAATCACAATATCGTTTCCGTATTCGTAAACATACATGTTCTTTTGAACATCTGTGGTTCCGCCAATAACGGTTATTTTTAAATCGTGTTTTTTCTTACTGCTAAAATTGGTGAATTTCATAGTTTTTACATTCACATCAAAGAAATTTGCGCCCCGTTGTCTTTTTTGGACGAACGCGAATCTTCTTTTAACATTTCCCGCGCCTCCTCCAAGACTCTGGGGATTTTTTTAAACTCCTTTTCCAAAACAGCTGCCACCTGTGGACTGCGTAATGCCGCCGCCGGATGATACAACGGATAAATTACCCGATCTTTCCACACTTGCGCCACCCCATGCTCTTTTGAAATTTTCGCATCTTTTACAAAATGCTCCAAGGCAAATCTTCCCAAAGTCACAATAAGCTTTGGGTTAATTAGTTTAATTTGACTTTCCAGATACATGGAACAATTTCTAAGCTCGTCCACCATTGGGGCGCGATTGTCCGGAGGACGGCACTTTATTACATTTCCAATCCAAACATCACTGCGCGATAGCCGAATTTTGGAAAGAAGATCGGCAAGGAGCATTCCAGCTCGTCCCACAAAAGGACGCCCCTGATCGTTTTCGTTTTGACCTGGCGCTTCGCCAACAAAGATTACCGCGGAATTTAAATTTCCTTCTCCGGGTACTGCATTCTTTCTGGTTTTACACAGACGACATTTTTTGCAGGATACTACTGCCTTGGCTATTTGCGCAGCTAATTCTTCTTTTTTCAAAATTTTAAATATACCCGGAAATGTATGTTTTTAAATTCTCTTTTGTAATAATGACTTTTTTAACTTTTTCTTCCACAATGGCCTTAGCGGTTTTTCTGGCAATACCTTCCAAAATTCTCTTTAGACTTCTAATACCGCTATCAAATCCTAACGGTCTTATAATATAAGGCCAAAGACTTTCCTCAATTACAAGCTCTTCCGCTGAAAGGCCGCATTCTCTACGGACTCTGGGCAGTAAAAAGTCTCGCGCAATTCCTTCTTTTTCTATGTCGGTATAAGAAGGCATGCTAATAACTTCCAACCTATCCATAAGAGCCGCCGAAAACGACCCTGTGTTGTTAGCGCTTACAATAAACATAACTTGGGAAAGATCCAAAGGATAGTCTATGTAATGATCTCTAAATTTTGTGTTTTGCTCCGGATCCAAAATTTCCAAAAGAACCGCCATAAAATCGCTCCTAAGACCCTTCTCCCCGCTCACCTTATCCATCTCGTCAAGAAGCACCAACGGGTTAAATGATTTTGTGCGGGCAAGCGCCTTTACAATTTGCCCGGGCTCCGATCCCGGATCCGAACTGTTTCTTCCTCTAAGTTCCAAGGTTGATCCAAGCGCCCCAAGAGATATTCTAATAAATTTACGGCCCAAGGCTTCGGCAATAGATTCCGCCATTGTTGTTTTTCCGGTGCCTTGCAACCCCACCAAACATAAAATAGGAGAGTGTTCTTCCGAAATCTTTCCTCTTTGAGTTAAAAGATTCCGCACGGCAAGATATTCCATAACGCGCTCTTTTACCCCCTCCAAACCATAATGATTTTTATCCAAAACCATTTTGGCATTTGGAAGATCCAAATTATCGTTTGTCGCGACCTGCCATGGAATTTGGGTAATCCAATCTATATACCTGCTTAAAATCTCATACTCGCTACTGTAACTTCCAAGGTTTGCCATGCGGTTAAGCCTTTCCAACATCTGCTCTACCCGGCTTTTTAACTCTTCTGGAGTTTTTGCAGTGGAAACTCTTTCTTTAAGGCTTACGAGCTCACGAAATAGATATTCTTCTTTGGGCATACATTAATAGTTTAACACGATCTCTCCGTCTTTCTCCGCCACAAAAAAACTAACCTCGGCTTTTTCCAAAATACCAGAGGGGAATAAAGAAAAATCCAAAAGCGGAGAATTGTTAACGGCATTATCTAAAATATCAGAAGAGATAAGGTAACCAAAAAACAATCCTTGCTCCGGAACATCCTTAAAAGATTCCAAAAATTTAGAGTCCATTCCTAAACTTTTGGTTAGGCGTTCGGAAACTTCTCCAACAGAGGTTTTTACAGCATCGTCCTTATACACCAAAAGAAAACCGCCAAAAACCACAGCATTTAATTGTACTTTTGATAAAGCCGACGACTGCAAAGTTAAGCTTTGCTCCACCTTATCTAAATCTTTTGGTAAAAGAAGAATTCCGCAAGATTCAGAAAGGCAAAAATAGGAAAAGTCGTCCTCAAAAAAAGTCAGGGATTCTTTAAAAGACATGTCCATAAGGGTAGAAAGGATCGCCTGAAATTCCTTTTCCTTATCACCCGAAAGATAAGAGGAAATATCGGAACCCTCGGCGTAAAAAACCACATCCGAAGGGACGGTAAGTTCAAATTTTCTGGCGCCAAAGGTAAAATTACTGCCAAGGGACACGGGTTCTAGTTTAGCGGTTTTCCATCGTGGCTTGGCACCGGTTACCTCGCTTATTGTAACGGTTTCAGAACTTCTTTTAAAAGGACCAAGCCCGCCCGCCCACAAACCGCCAATGGCAAAAGCCATTAAAAGAATTGGAACGGCAAAAGACAGCGCCTGTTTTTTAGTAAATTTTCTTTCTAATTTAAGATCTAGCGATTCCGCTACGGAAGAAGCGCTCACGGGAGCTTCCTTTTGCTCTAGTTGGGAACCGCAGAAGTAACAAAAAAGGGCTTTGTCGTTTTTTATCTCCCCTTGGCAATTTAGACAAGTTATACTCATACAAAAACCATTTTATAACAGATAGTGTAACAAGACCATCCTTAGAATTAATTTAAAAGCGGAGCAGGCCTAATTTATATTAGAACAAGTTGGCCGGAATCGCTTGTGGTGTTTCTTGAAACTGTCAGAGAACTCGGGATGATCGGGGGTTTGGAAGTCTTTGAAAGCAGGGGAACTTTGGAAAAAAGACTTTTAAATTCCAAATCCAAAAACAATTTTTCCACCTTTTTAGGATTGTAAATTCCCCAAAGACAATCTTTAAGATCAAAACTTATTGGAACATCCGTAACAATTGTGGAAAGTTTTTTAGACAAAACCGCAATTTCGGCACCCTCCGCGAGTTTCTTTCGGAGGGAAATAGGGAAAATTTGAGAAATACGGGTGTATATGTTCTCGATTGAGCCAAACTCTTGAACTAATTTTAGCGCGGCTTTTTCACCAATACCTTGTACTCCGGGAATATTATCGCTAGGATCGCCACGGAGCGCTTTATAATCTATTAAATTAATTGGATCTATTTGGTAGGTCTCCCTGACTTGATCCAAATCCCAAAGTTTTTCTTTAATAAAAGGCGGGCGGGCGGGTCGGAAAACTTTGGTTGTTTCATCAATGAGCTGTAAAAAATCCTGATCGCTACTCACAACGATAGTTTCCAATTTTGAACTTTGAACTTTAAACTTTGAACCTCGGCACAGAGTGCCAATAACATCATCTGCCTCGTAGCCACCCGCGGAGATTACAGGAATATTTAAGGCGTTAAGAACTTCCAAAGCGCGGGGTATTTGTTTGTCAAACTCCTCAGCTTCGTCCGGACGCTCCCTCCGCCAACCACGGTTCTCCTTATACGGAGCAAAAGCCAGATGTCTAAATGAAGGACCCGTTTCCGTAGCGACAATAATATGAGTTGGAGAAAGTTTTTTTATGGAATTTAATAAAATATTGGACAGGCCATAAACCGCATTTGTTTGCTCCCCTTCTTTTGTTGCTAAAGTACGGGGATACGCATGGTAGGCACGGTGCATTAGGTTAAGAAAATCGAATAAAACAAGTGTCATACAAAGATTCTAGCATGCTATAATTACCGTATGCCCTTAAGAGATATTCCACTTTTATTAGGCACTATTTTTGCAGTAGTCTTTTTTACAGCAGTGTTAAAGGTATTTCCGCAAATCCCTGTTCCAAAAATCAGTGAGGAAATTTTGTATGTCACTCCAATTCCCGAGGAGGCGCGTCCTGTTATTGTTTCTCCGGAAAGTGATGGGATTTTAAGTAAAATACCAGATTCATTTAAATGGAAAAACGGCGGAATAAAAAACCAAGTTCAAATCTCGTTTAACCATGCTTTTTCTAAAATTTATTTTGACGAAATTGTAACGGGAAGCAATTTTGTCTATAAGACATTAACGGATAAGGAATTAAAACCTGGAGTGTATTTTTGGCGGGTTAGAGATGTCTCGCTTCCTTCCCAAAAAGGAAAATGGAGCTTAAAAAGCTGTTTTGTATTGGGTCCGATCCCGGGAACTGTTTCCGCTCCCGCACCCTTCCGGCCAGTTTACGAACGAATTGGGATTTCGGAAACAAATGCTATACCACCACAAACTTTCCGTTGGTCTTTGGTTTCTTATGATCCGTATTGTTTTTCCTATGCAAAAATGTATCTTATGGAAGTGGCCTCCGACCCGTACTTTAAAGAAATACTGCATGCATCCCAAACATCAAACGACCGTATTGAAATTTTGGATACCGAGAAATTCTCCGAAAATCTTATTAAAGGCGCCGCCAGCGTTCCTTTTTATTGGAGGGTTAAAGCAGTTGACGAGTGGGGAAAAGAGAGTTCTTGGAGTTCCGTTTCCAATTTCTATTTAGTTGATTTAAAGGTGAGTACATTGTGAAAAGTCCAAAGATTGCCATAATTCATGATTACTTAAATGCCTATGGAGGTCAGGAAGCCGTAACGAGTGCCATCTGGGAATTGTGGCCAAATGCTCCAATTTATACCGCCCTTTGGGATCCCGCGGTCTTTAAAAAAACTAGGACACTCCAAGGAGCAAAGATCGTAGTCCCTAAGTGGGCCACTTCGAAATTTGTTAACAGGTTCTACAAATATTTTACCTTTCTCTACCCCATCGTTTTTGAAAGACTGGATTTGTCAAAATTTGATATTGTAATTTCTTCTAGCGCTAATTTTGCCAAAGGAGTTATTACTAAACCTACTCAACTTCATATTTCGTATATTCACACCCCACCGCGGTTTTTGTACGGTTATCCCACGGAAAGTTCAAAACGAGATAATTTATTATGGAAGCCGATTTTAAAAATAGTGGATTACTTTCTGTTGAGATGGGATCAAAAAGCGGCGCAAAGACCAGATTTTCTTTTATGCAATTCCAAAGAAGTACGGGATCGAATTAAGCGTCTTTATAAACGGGACGCGAAAATAATTTACCCGTTTATAAATATCCAAAATGCAAAGGGTGATAAGGCCGCGCCCACCACGCAAGCCGAGCTTGCGAGGCGTTGTGGGCGGGGAAATTTGGAAGATGGGGAAAATACAGGAGAAAAAGAGGAATACTACCTTACAGTTACAAGAATGTCTCTGTACAAACATGTGGATAAAGCAATACTGGCCTGCGCGCGTCTGGGCCGAAAGTTAAAAGTCGCGGGATCGGGAAAAGAGTTTGAAAGATTTAAAAAAATAGCCGAAAGTTGCGGGGGAGATATAGAGATGTTGGGCTTCGTCTCCGAAAACCAAAAGGCGGATCTTTATAAAAATTGCCGTGCCTTAATCCACCCTGTAGAATTTGAGGACTTTGGCATGACTCCTTTGGAGGCAATGTATCTTGGAAAGCCCGCTATTGTTCCCAATCAAGGAGGATTTAAAGATACTGTAATTGATGGGTACAACGGGGTGTTTTCTAAAAGTTCTTCTGTTACCGATTTATCAGAAGCAATACTTCGATTTGAAGAACTGGAAAAAAGGGTTAATTGGGAAAAAAATTGTAAAGAAACGGCTAGTAGGTTTACTAAAGAAAGATTTAAAAAAGAATTTAAGGGGTTTGTAGAAAAAAGTTGGGAAAATTTTGAAATGTCCGTTCAAAATGCCTGAATTTCCTGAAGTTTACACCATAGTTTCCGATCTAAACCGTGAAATAGCCGGCAAAAGGATTATATCAATTCAAATTCTTGACCCTGCGCTCGCGCGACCGTCAAAAGATATTATTAAGTCGCTTGTAGGAAAAAATGTTGAAGGCGTTTCACAGCTAGGAAAGAATATTGTGTTAAATTTCCAAGGGGGCGGTGGGCTAATTTTTCACCTTAGGATGACAGGAAGACTCCTTTTTAGAAAGCGGGACGCTGGGGCCGATCCGTATACAAGGTTGGTTTTTTATTTTGGAGAAAATCAGTTGCGGTTTTGTGAAATGCGACGCTTTGGCTACGCCCAATATTTATCTAAGGACGAAATGGAAGTTTTAAAGTCTCATCGAGAGATTAACATGTTAAATATTTCTGGCGAGGAGTTTACAAAAAGAATTAAAGAAAAAAACACCATCGTCAAAAGAGCGCTACTAGATCAAGACATGATATCCGGAGTTGGAAATATTTACGCCAACGAGGCTCTATTTTTGGCTAAAATTAATCCGGAAAGACTTACTAAATCTTTATTGCCAAGGGAGATAAACTTACTTCTTGCTTCTCTCAAGACCGTGATAAACGAAGGGATATCCCACCGTGGAGCAACCCTTCCCGACAAATCGTTTGTGGATATTTATGGAAAACCCGGAAGCGAGCAAAATTATTTTAAAGTCTACGGAAAAAACGGCAAGCCGTGCCCTATCTGTAATTCTATTATTGTTGTTAAACAAATATCCCAAAGGGGTTCGTTTTTCTGTCCAACTTGTCAAAAGAACACTGCCTGGAACCCTTAAAATTTTAAAATGGCTATAAAAACTTTATCCCTTACAAATTTCCGAAGCTGGGAAGAAACCGCGTTTGAATTTGATCCAAAAATAAACTTGATGGTAGGTCCTAACACCTCGGGAAAATCCAATATTCTTGAGGCGGTATATTTTTTAGCCATTGGAAAATCCCTACAAGCACAGTCTCAAAAGGAAGTTATAAAATGGGGAAAAGATCACGCAAAGATAATTGCCCAAACAGATCCCAAAGGAAAATTAATGATTGTGATTTCGGAAAATCCCGAGGGAAGTATGCAGACTAAAAAAACCTTTAAGGTTAACGAGGTGCCAAAAACCCGCTTTGGGTTTCTGGGAAACTTTTCTGCTGTACATTTTTCCCCCGCTGATATCCGCCTTGTAATTGGCTCGCCAACCAGAAGACGCGATGTTTTGGATCAAATCCTTTCACAAGCAGACCACAACTATCTTCGCGCGCTTTTGTCCTATCAAAAGATAATAAAGCAAAAAAATAAACTGTTGGAGGTGTTAAAAGGCAAAACAGGAGACATTCCAGAACTTGATTTTTGGAACGGTTCGGCGGAAAAGAATGGAAAATATATTCAAGAATCTCGACGAAATTTTATTAAATATTGTAATACCCTGCTTTTAGAAGTTGCCCCGCGTCTTAATTCCCCCAAAGAGTCTCTTGTGATTAATTATAAACCAAACATCATTTCCAAGGAACGCTTGGAAATAGTAAAAAGGGACGAGATTGCAAAAGGTGTTTCGCTTGTTGGCCCACATCGAGATGATTACAACTTTATAAAAAACAGCACAAAGGATTTGGAACTTTATGGAAGTAGGGGGGAACAACGCACCGCTGTTTTTGCCCTAAAGCTCTGTGAAATCGCTTTTTTGGAAGAATCCTTAAAACAAACTCCGGTACTTCTTTTGGACGATATTTTTTCTGAACTTGATAAAATTCACCGAAGAAATATTCTTACGGTTTTGGATAAATATCAATCTATTATTACAACAGTCGAAATGTCGCTTGTTCCAAAAGGAATTCTAAACAAGGCAAAGGTTTTTGAGATTTAACATGGTCATAATTCCACTAATCGCTTTGGGTGCGCTTATCGCATACCTTTTAACAAAAACCGTTTTGGCAATTTGCTTTTTAGGCTTTCTTCCTATTCTTTTTATTCTTTCCCGAATATTTGGTGACGCCAAAATAATAATCTCCATCTCATATGGGAAGATTATTCTTTTAAGCGCGTTCTTAATTCCTTTAATGGCTTTATACTCATACACTATCTTTGCTATTGGAAACAAAACTTTAGCTAACCTGCCTGAATTTATGATTACCTTTGTTTTAAAATTTATTTTTTCCTTTGCTATCGCCGTGGTTGTTGGGTTATCGGCTTGGGCCACTGGACGCGCCGTTTTTAAAAGGCGGGATGTGGTTGGTCTTGCCTGCGGTTTTGTAATTTTATCTTTGGTATTTTTTTTCCTTGCTTTTTTTGGGAAATTTTTTCTTTGGGAAGTCTTTGCGGTCTTATTAATCCCGTTGGTTTTTAGTTTGCGGTTGCCGTTAAGAAAGACAAGGAAATTTTTGAAGAAAAAAACTGAATTAAAACAGAATTCGGCACTATTGTTTTTAACCGCAGTAGTTTTTGTGGCCAGCCTTTTTGTGATTTCCCTAAAGGGTTTTGTGGAAGGACCGGACGGTCTAAGACTATACCTTAACATTACAAAATTTATTGCCCTAAATGGCAGGCTCCCTAAAACGGAACTTTTTTCTGGAATCCCCTTTCCTTTTGAAGTTCTTGCGGCAATTCCTTTTTTGGCGGGAGGCGTGACCTGCGCCAAATTTTTCTTAAACTCTTTTGTCCTTTTTATCGCGTGGGAAATATATCTTATTGCCAAAAAACTCGGGCTAAAAACCCTTTGGGTTCCGATTATTGTTATCCTAACACATCCTATTTTGTTCTACCTTGTTTCGGTGGAGTTTAAAACGGAACTATTTTTAATATTTCTGCTTTTGGCGGCCTTTATTGCCTTTTTAGAAAACTCCACGCTTTCGTTCTTTCTTTTTGCCGCAAGCGTTATTGTAAAACCAACCGCGCTTTTTATGGCAATTCCTTTTTGTTTAGCCGCTATAATATATCAATTCAAAGAAAAACACTTAAAGAAAATGTGTTTGGGTCTGATTTTAGCTACCGTCCCCATTATCATCTGGGCAGTCTTTTGGAGTCTTTCGGTGCCATATTTTGGAGAAATAAAAATTTTGGCAAAGCCTTACTATTTGTCACTTGCAGACCGTACAGCTTGTAACCCTCAAATAATAGAATACGAGCAAAATACCTATTACGGGGGCGCCAAAAGTTTCCTCACGAATCTGGCTTTTCCCATCTCCCAGCTTTTTACCTCAAACGGATGGAGTTCTTTAAGTTCTCTTACGGACTACGGTCTTATTTATTTTGTTTTTTTCTTTGTTTTTTTGTATATATTTTTTCAAAAAATTATCCGGCGGGAGAAAATGAATCTTTCCGTAGCAAGCCGCGGAGTATCTTCTTTTCGTAATAGCAATTCGCCTTCGGCGGATCGGGTCTTATCTCCGCAACAAGTTGCGGAGTATTCGACCATTCCGAAAATAAATTTCATAAACGGAAAATTTGTCGTTCCTCTTTTAATTTCTTTTGTTCCGTGGCTTGCTACAAGACCAGATGCTTTATGGTATACAGCTGTACCATTTTTTCTTTTACTGCTTTTATTTTGGAATTTTCTGGAAGGTAATTTAGATAAAGAGGCGCTCCGTTTTGTAACTTTTTTCGTTGGGGTTATTTCCTGCCTTTACATGCTTACCTACTCATTCATCGATCCTTACATTACATATATTCCACCAAACTTTGGAGAAAGTAGGAGGATGGCGTTTACCAATATTTACGAGGCCGGAAAGTTAGTTGGCGAAAACCAGAAAATTCTGTTTTCTTCCTCCTTACCCTTTGTTCGGATTGATTATTTCTTCCAAAATTCTCCGGAGCGCGTTATATATTTTGACCGACTGTCCGAAATATATAAAGACCAGGATAAATTTAAAAATCTACTTGGCGCAGAAAATATCGGATACGCGGTATATTTTAAGGAAGCGGATAACACAAAAATCCCCTGCGTAGTGGAAACGCAAAATCAAGCAGAAATTCTTTTTAAAGATTTTGGACAACTTTTAATGGAAAACGACTCGGTAAAAGTCTATAAGTTTTAAGTGTGCTAAAATAAAATAGATGACTGCATTTTCCGCGTATTTGGAGTCCCCAAAAAATGTTTCGTTTGAATCCCAAGAAAAGGGGGAAACTATCCTTTTTCTTTTAAGGCGCCACTGGTTTACCAACATCCGTTGGGTTCTTTTTGGCGCTCTCCTTCTAGTCTTTCCATTTTTTTACAGAATCATCCTATCCGGGGACACTCTATTTTCCTCCCTCCCCTATAAGTATTCCGTGGTAGGTGGGATTATTTGGTACCTCTTTTCTTTTCTTTTTATTCTGGAGAATTATCTAATTTGGTATTTTAATGTTTATATAATCACCGACAGAAGAGTTATTGATACCGACTTTTATGGAATTATCCACAAAAATGTTTCCGAAGCCCCGCTTAGAAATATTGAGGATTCCACCTACGATGTAAGCGGGATTTTCCCAACAATTTTTAACTTTGGAAACATAAAAATTCAAACGGCCGCCGAGGCTCCGGAATTTGAATTTGAATGGGTGCCAAATCCGGCGTATGTTCATGATAAATTAAACGACCTCATTACTTATAATGTAAAAAAATTCGCCGGAAGGCATAGATGACCATGTCTAATTCAAACGGTCTTGATTTATCACTCGTGTTTCCGGTTAGTTTTGGAAATGTCGTTATTGATCCATGGGTGATAGCTGAAGTTTTTTTGGTGGCATCGCTTTTTGTGTATTGCGCTTACGCCAGTCTTGTGGTATGGCAAGTGTATATCATGTCGGAAACAATTTCCACGCCGATCTCGCCATATCTTAAGTCGTTTGCTTGGTTACATTTGGTCTTGGCACTTTCGTTATTCGCTTCTGTGATTTTTTATTGGATTTAGATAGTTATTATGGACACCCCTTTTAATATTAGAACACAAAAAATAGAGGGCTCGAAAGAGCCGGTGGCTGGATTTTATTCCTCGGTTTTGGAGGGCGCTGGCGACTCCCGTGACGCTATGGAGCAAAGGGGGAAACTATTTGCGGTTGTTGAACTTGCGGGTGGTGAAGGTTGCGATCTAAAACTTGCCATGTCACTTGCCAAAAATACTCTTTCCGAATCCTATTTTGGAAATTTGGAAGGGACCCCCCTTTCGGCTCTGGAAAGAGCGGTTTCGGAAACTAAGGAAATAATTTCTAATCTTTCGGGAGACACGGGATCGTGTCAAATATCTATGAGTTTGGGTGCTGTAGTTTTGTGGGGCAATGTAGTTTATCTTGCCCAAATGGGAGACAATCAAACTTTGCTTTTAAGAAATTCGTCAGCGGTAACACTAGGAGAAGAAACTGGTGGCGATGTTAAGCTTCATTCTTCGGTTTTGGAAGATGGGGATGTGTTCGTTTGCGCCACAGGATTATTTTTAAGAAAATTCTCGGTCGATTTTATTTTAAAAAACAGTTTAAAAATCGAAGAAGAGATTGCGGCGTTTCAAGAAAATTTCCGCCTGTGCGCTTGCGTTATTTCGGTAAGTGGCAAGGTAGCTTTATCTCCAAGAGATTTTATTAAAATTGCCTCTCCAATATCCCAAAGAAGCAAAGGATTAAATAAGCGGGCAAAAATTGCTCTTTTATCGTTTGCTTTTGCAACAATTCTTTCCGCAGGCGTGTACAGCATCAACAAAGTAAAACCCTTTGCGGGATCCGCACGAAAAGAGGTCGGAAAAGAGGTTGTCACAATTTCCGAAATCGTAAAGGAAAAAGAAATAAATTACGCCAAACCCATCTTTGAATACGCGGGGCTTAGCGATATTACAGTATCCAAAGTATTCGTGGATGGAGAAGAAATTAAAGCTGTGGATTTTAAGGCTGGCAAACTGTGGACCTTGGAAAAAGACGGGACAAAAGTAAAATCGGAGGATATTACGGGGCTTGTAGAACAATTGCCAGAAAATTATAGCGGGCTTGCGCCATATCTTGGCAACTGGTACGCTCTTTCTCCCCCACTTAATAAAATTGTCAAAATTACAGTAGGTTCCGGCGGATTTACCGCAAGTGACTGGCTAAAAGAAGAAGGCATAGACCTTTCAACATCGGAGGATTTGGCGGTGGATTACCATGTATATGTGTTGATGAGTGACGGTACCGTGATAAGGTATCTAAGCGGACAAAAAACCGCGTTTTCTTTAGTATCCGAAGACAGTAAAATGACAAACCCAACCAAAATCTTTACAAGCGCGGGTACCAAAAATTTGTATATTTGGGATGCGGGAGAAAAAAGCGTATTTATGTTTAAAAAAGACGGAGAATTTGTAAAAAAGGCCCAAATTACAGAAAACCTTAAAGAAACGGGGGTTATGGATATGTTCGTGATTGAAGGAGATGTAACAGAGGTATATCTGTCCACGACAGCCTCTCTTTACAAATTTGAGATTTAAGCCAATTTGTAGTAGAATTTATGCCTGTTATCGCGGAAAATAGAAAGGCCTATCACGAATACTTTGTAGAGGAAGAATTGGAAGCTGGAATAAAGCTTCTGGGGCACGAAGTAAAAGCATGCAAAACACAGGGAGCATCCCTGGTTGGCTCTCATGTTAGAGTCTTTAAAGATGAAGCATATGTTTTGGGCATGAAGATTCCGGTTTTTGCTAAGGCTGGAAATGTGACATCGTACGATCAGGAACGGACCCGCAAACTTTTAATGCGCCGAGGAGAAATAAACACAATAATTGGCGCGTTAAGCCGTAAGGGATTTACGGCAGTACCTTTAAAACTTTATACCGATCGCGATCTTATTAAAATAAAAATTGGCATTGTAAGAGGAAAGAAAGAGTATGATAAGAGGGAAGAGCTTAAGAAGAGAGAGCAGTTGAGGGAAATACAGAGGGAGGCGAAAGGATGAGCGTTTGGTTTATCTACATACGGCCCTCCTTCGTTCCGACTTTAGGTCGGAACTTTGAAGGGCGCTCTTTAAATGTAAATTCGCTACGCTCATTAACATTTAAATGGGGGATGACGGGAATCGACTGGTAAATTGTAGATAAAGGTCAAGCCGAAGATGTTAGATACTTCGTAAAAGATGCTAACAAAAAACAATTGCTGAAAAAGCAGAACTTTCTCCTGTAGAAGCCGAATACGCCTTGGCGTACGCCTAAACAGGTGTCCTTAAATTTCTTTTTTGACGGGAATTTTTGGGCATAACCAAAGTCAAAAGCGTTGAAGTGAGAGGGTTACATCTTTCTTCAATTAGAAATTATAACCCGCGCTAGGGAGGTGTTTGTACCTTTACACACCTTGCGCGTTTCATTAAAAAGATACTAAGCTTGTAGCACATTTATCGTATCGTTTATCAACACGGGGGTTCAACTCCCCCCATCTCCACCACCGCGTCAAACGCGGTTTTCGTAGGATAGGCAAATAGTGTAATAAAAGTAGAAAGATTAACTTCTCAACATATCTAGCGGTGGTGAGTCGCGTCCGATCGCGTCATACGCGATCACACGCGACCACCTACGAAATGTATTTTGTGTGAATACCGAATCACTATCCCACAAACCTAGGTTTTATGTGTATATCCTGTTTAGTAAAAGGGACGCCGGTCTGTATATTGGTTTTACTGCTGATTTAAAAGTAAGATTAAAACAACACTCCCAAGAACAAGTTTCTTCAACAAAAAACAGAACGCCTTTAAAATTGACTCACTACGAATATTACCTAGATAAGAAAGATGCACAGGCAAGAGAAAAGTATCTAAAAAGTGGCTACGGAAGGAGGCAGATCGAAAACTTTCTCCAACATACGCCAGATTACTACAGGCCTTCCCTTCTCTAGACTATAAGATAATGAAATCGCCACGCCCCACAATCACAACTTTTTATTCAAGTGTTAATAACCTGTTCAAGCGGGCTTTTGAGTTGCTGTCTGATCTTCTTTTTCCCGCTTTTTGCGTGGGATGCAAAAAAGAAGGCCAGTTTCTTTGTCCTTCATGCGAATCGAAAATTGACTATTTTACAAAAGAGATCTGCATTGTTTGTCAAAAACCTTCCATAAAAGGCTTTACTCATCACACTTGTGCAACAAAATTTACTCCAGAAAGAATCTATTCGGTTTTTTTCTACCACGGCATTGTGCGAAAAGCGATCCTTTCCGCCAAATACGGCAAAGCATATAAAGCGCTGGATCCCCTGATTGACATATTCTCGGAGAGTATCGCGGAGTCTGGAGTAGATTTTGGACTGGAATCAATTGTCATCCCAATCCCCCTTCACTTTTTAAGAAAAATAGATCGTGGCTATAATCAAGCAGAGTATATCGCTGATCGCCTTGCAAAATATTTTCACCTTAAGATTGATACGACAGCCCTAAAAAGGCAAACCTTCACATCAAAACAAGCCAAGCTAACAAAAGTGGAAAGAAAAAGGAATGTGGAAAATGCATTTGTCGTTTCCGCTGACAGAGTGTCCCAAGTCAAAGGAAAAGATATTGTTCTTGTGGACGATATTGAAACTTCGGGAGCGACAATGCTTTCTGCCTCCAAAGCCCTAAAACAAGCCGGTTGCAGATATATCTATTGTATCGCTTTTTCTAAAGACTGAAATTGGTTGCCCTTTCTGCTAAAATTGTCTTATCTTGCCCCCATAGCTTAATGGATAGAGCATTGCGTTGCGGACGCAAAGGTTAGAGGTTCGAGTCCTCTTGGGGGCACCATTTGGGAAATTGCGAAATCGTTGGGTGTGGCGCTCGCGTCGCCGCCGCCCGATGCG
>PEYT01000006.1 GCA_002774285.1 candidate division WWE3 bacterium CG08_land_8_20_14_0_20_40_13
TTTGGAAAAAGTACTTAGAAATTATAATTCTATTATTTAGAATAAAAAAGTTTAAGTTTGGCGAAAGTTCCGTTAAACTTTTTGGAAAAAAAATATTCTATGATTCGCCTTATGGAATTGCAGGATATCAAAGTATGCTAGTTAGGCAACAAAGAATGTTGCGAGATGCTGGTCCAAAAAGCGCTAAAACGATTGTTGATGTTGGCGCAAATGTAGGTTTTTTTTCTATGATGCTCCGAGAAATTTATCCAGAAGCTCAAATTTATGCCGTAGAACCGGTACCGCAAATTTTTGCAAATCTTAAAGCAAACCTTACTTCCGATCAGGACAGTGTTTATAATCTTGCCATTTCAGATATAAACGGAGCTGTCAAAATGAGCTTCAAAGAGCGTGAATCTGCTATTAGTCATGTCATAAATAGTGGGGAAGAAGATGACTCCGAAACGGTTAAGGTTAAGTCTATGACTTTGGATAACTGGTGCCATAAGGAAAAAATAGAAATAGTAGATCTCCTGAAAATAGACACTGAGGGTTACGAGGTCCATGTTTTAAAAGGAGCAAAAAAAACATTGGCAAAAACTAGGTATCTTCATATGGAAATAAGTTTAGAAGACGAAAATTACACTTTTAGTGAAATTAATTCTATGCTATATAGTGAGGAGTTTAATTTTCAGCTCGTGTACTTTAGGAATTTTACTGATAAAGGTTACGGCCCGATTCCGGTAGGGGATTTTCTGTTTCGCAATGTTATGTTAGACTAACGCGCATATGTCAAAGAAAGAGAAATTAAAAAAACGCATTTTAATAACAGGGGCCTCGGGGATGTTGGGAACAACATTTTATGAAATTTATAAAGAGTTATTCGATATCGTATCCACTGATATAGCGCCTCTAGATCCTTGGACGCAAAAGTTGGATGTTAGGGACAAAAAATCGCTCTCTTCGTTAGTAGATAAGATAAGACCAGACCGCATTCTAAATTTTGCGGCGCTAACGGATGTTGAATACTGTGAAACTCATCCTGATGAAGCCTACGACACTAATGCGCAGGGTGCTGAAAATGTCGCCGAAGTATGTAAAGAGTATGACATTCCTATGGTTCATATAAGCACCGCCGGAGTTTTTGATGGAAAAAAGAATACTCCTTATATGGAGCAAGATCTGCCAAATCCCGTTAACATTTACGGAAAGGCAAAAAATCAAGGCGATATTGCGGTGCAAAGGCTTTTAAAGGACAACTTCCATATTTTTAGAGCGGGGTGGATGATGGGTGGTTTTGACCGTGATAAAAAGTTTGTTAAAAAAATTCTTGAGCAAATAGACCAAGGAAAGACCAACTTATACGGACTTACCGATATGTTTGGGTGTCCCACATATACAAAGGATTTTTCCCAAGGCATAGTAAAAATGTTAGAGGTAGCAAAACCGGGGCTTTATCATATGGTTAGCGAAGGAAATTGTTCTAGGTTTGATGTGGCAAAAAAAATAATTGATTTTTTTGATTTTGATAAAGTCACGCTTACAAAAGTTACAGGAGATTTTTTTGAAAAAGATTACTACGCCCCGCGTCCACCGTTTGAGGTAATTGTCAATGAAAAAATTCATAATATGGGTATTAAGGTAATGAGAAATTGGGAAGACGCGTTAAAATCTTATTTAAGCGAAATATTAAAGCGTAGAAATGCAAAATAACACCACTCCGTTAGTTTCCATAGTTACCACTGCCTACAAAAACGAAAAGTTTAACGAACGGTATTTTAATACGGTTAATAAGCAATCCTATCCAAACATAGAAGTAATTTTTGTAGACAATTTATCTCCAGATAATACTGCCTCGGACGCCAAAGAAAGAATAAAAAAAGGAAGGGTAGTCGAATCGCCGACAAATTCTGGTTGTGCCGACGGGAATAATTTAGGCGTTTTAAACGCCACCGGAAAGTACATTTTTCTTTTGGGTCCCGACACATGGGTTGACAAAGAGTGCGTAGGGAAACTTGTTGCCGAGGCGGAAAAAGACGACAACCAAATATATACTTCAAAACAGATGACTTACGATGGAAAGGAATTTATAAGTTGTGGAATTTCCGCCGATCTTTTTGGGTATCCTGCTAGAACTTATAGCAGGGATGGAAAAAAGCAGTTAAAAAAGATATTTTATGCCGATGGATCTAGTGTTTTTATGAAGCGGGAAAACTATCTTAAAGTTGGAATGATGGATGAAGCGACCTTTTTGTTTGCGGAGGATGTGGATCTTTCTTGGAAAGCTCGTATGCTTGGAATGTCCGTAATTCCCGTTCCCGAATCTATCGTTTATCACTTTAGCGGAGGTGCTATTGGTATTGGAGGATATCCGGGCTCTAAGGAAAAATATGTAACAAATTGCAGGAGAAGATTTTTGGCCGAGCGCAACATTATCCGGAACATATTAAAAAATTATTCTATTTTAAATGTTTGGTGGGTTTTGTTGTATTACTTATCAATTAATCTAGTGGAGATTGCGGCTTTGGTTTTAACTGGGCAGGCATTGTCGGCCTTTAACTCCTACTTTAAAGCTTACATCTGGAATATTAGAAATATAAAAGATACAATTAAGAAAAGGAAAGAAATTCAGAGGATCCGCACAGCTAGCGATTGGGAGGTTATGAGAAGTATGTATTTTTTTCCGCACAAGGTTCTGGCTTTTTTAGAATTAGGGATTCCCAAAGTTACAAAATAATTTTATGAAATCACAAATAATTTTTAGTACGGTTATGAATGAAGTGGGGGGGTTTTTGAAGACCCATCTGATTAGGAAAATGAATGAAGAAAAACTTATAAAGGTTCTTATTTCAGTGATTTTTGTTTTTGGTCTTATTATTACTATTCCTATAGTGTCTAGAACCATGGCTCACGCCGACGAATATCAGTTTTATCTCAACGCCTTTACTATAATGGCGGGGAAGGAACTTCACAATTATATTCATGTCGCTTTAACGGAATATTTGCTTGCAGGATTCTTCTCTTTTATAAATCTGTTTACTAGTTCTGGGGTAAATTTTCCCCAAGGAGATCCCTCGTTAGCCTCATATTTTTGGGGTCACTGGTTTGGGTTTATCCTCTATATCTTGGCCTATGTTTTGGGACTTATTGTCTTGCAAAAAAACGAAACCAAGATTAAATTACGCTTAGTTTTTTTTAGTATTTTGTATTTTGCATCCCCGGGAATGTTGGAAAGATTCCTTAGAATAAATTCCGACTCAATGATGATGGTAGTTTTCTTAAACTACTTAATTGTTTCTTTTTGGATACAAAAAAACAAGCCTTCTGTTGGAAAAACTTTTATTATTAATCTCGTATTTTTGTTTTTGGGGTCCTTCACAAATTTAAAATCTTTGTTCTTGTTCTTTCCGATTTTTTCCATAACTACGATCAATTCTTTTTTATGGTCGCGGCAGAAACATACCGTTTTAAGTCTTAACTATTTATATAAATTTATCCTCTATACTTCCGGTATTTTCTTTGGGGGAGTTCTTTTATGGGTTACCTTTATGCCCAAGCCTTTTGATTACATAAGATTTTGGTATGGGGTAAAGAAAGCGACCGTTCATGGCACACAATTTGATTTTGATTACCCGAGTCAATCTTTTGGAAGTTGGAAAGTTTATATATATGATTTTTTTGCTGAATATTTAGGATTGACAGCTCTTATGGCTGTGATGCTAATTATAATAATTTTTATCATTGTTAAGAAAAACGATTTGAGGATGCTTTTTAACAAGATTTTACAAGGAATTAGCGTAGTAAAAGTAAAAGGTGTTTTTGACGGGGATTTGTATCCGTACACCGGATTAATCCTTACATTATCACTGATTTTTTACTATTTGGGGGTTTCCCTGCGAGTTGTCCACTGGTCCAGATGGGGAGTCCCGATAGGATTTTTGGGAATAATGCTGATATCTGCAGTATTAGAAAAAGCAGTTCTACTTTTAGATCCTCTTAAAAGATGGTCAATTAAAAAGATTTTTCTCGGCTTCCTTGGGTTTTTTATGATTGCTGTTTCACTAAGAATACTAATTACTGTTGACATGATAAGAACGGATTTTCCCGAAAAAGGTAATTTCCCATTAACTTTTATTGATACAGAAAAGCTGGCTTTAGATTTGGGAATTCCGAAAAAGGAAATGATTCAAAGAATGATGTGGTTTACTGGTTACACACCAAACATAGGGACGGAGTCTTTGGAAAAAATAACTGACGAAAAGAACAAGGATGTGCGTTATGTCCTTTGGCCTTATTGGAATATAGGTTTAGTTTATACGAAGAAAAATGTTGATCTAGGAACTCACAATCAGCGAGCGTTTATAGATAAGTATGCGGAGGAAATCTTCTACAGGTTTCCAACTTTTAGCGCGTTTTATATGCATATAACGAAGTATTTTGCTTGGAGGGTGCTTGGAATTACTTGGAATCCGGAATTAGACTCTTTGTTAGAGACCCAGTATGCTGTTATTAAGCTTAAGGATCGAGTATCCGATATTAGTCTAAACTATAGTGTGGGATTTAATGACATGTCTCATTATTTTTTCCCAAAATCTTTGACTTTTAACATGGCCACTCTTAAAGATGGTTATATGTTTCCCCCATGCTATTCTTATCCCGATACAAAGTATTTATCCGATGGCAAGAGAGTGGAGCCTCCCATCGACATAGGTATTGGAGCTAGAACAGCAGGTTTATATTGTCACAGTACTAGGTTTCGAATATTTTTTAAGGGTACTTATAGAATTAGGGTAGAGGGGTTGCCGGAAAACGAAGATAACATCCAGAAAGTCTTTTCAAACATCAGTACACTCTCATGGGACCCGAATACCAAAACAGCCACAATAAAAGCTGAAAGCACCATGATACCGGGAGATTTTGGTGTTGCTACAAAAGAGGAGAATATCCCCGGCCTACAATTTCGGGTTTTTTACACTAATTAACTGTCTTAGCGTGTGAAATTATGATATCTGTGCTGGGCTGAAGAATTTATACTCATCTTTTAAATGCGGGCATTTCCAAGATTAAGCAATGCATTTGGTACTTCCTTTTAAAATTAAGCAAATCATTCTTAAACCGGAAGTTCTGTTTTTTCTTGGCGCCGCAATATCTATTGCTGTATACATATATATTTTATTTGGCGATGCTGAATTACTAGCTAGTGGAGATAATTACACATATTTACAGCTGGGAAAGAAAATATTTAACCTATATATATGGGATATCTCTATTCCATTGGGAGGTATAACCAGCTCTGCCCCTAACTTGTTAGGATTTTCTCTCTGTTCGACATTATTTAATTTTTTACCGACGGCGGTTCTTCAAAGGACGCTCTTTTTCTGCCTGTACTTTATCGGGTTAGTTGGTTTTTATAAATTAACAAGGTTGTTTTCGCGGGGGTTTTATATGTTTGCTCTTCTTCCTTCCACGGTACTTTTTTTATTTAACGCCTTTGGATCTCTAAACCCATTTTCTTTTTTCCCCATGATGTATCAGGCGTACCTTCCATTTTCCTTGTATTACTTTATAAAGTTGTCAAGAAGTAATAGTTTTAATTTTTCATGCATATTAAAACTATTGGCGATGGCCGTAATTTTTACTCCTATTAATTCAAATCCGGCCCTTTCAATAACTATATTTGTTCCCCAAGCCTTGTATTTGGTTTTATCAATAAAAAAAATGAATAAGGCAATAATTCTAAATATTCTAGCTTACTACACAATTTTTACCTTAATCAATTTATGGTGGCTAATGCCCATGCTTTATTATTATGTGGAAAATGCGAGCAGGGTTTTTAATAGTGGGTGGTTTACCGCTTTGTCCGTCGGGAGTTTATATCAAAATTTTAGATTCATTGGACAGTGGGGGTGGTATGGCAAACATTTTTTATATGATTATTATCCGTTTCATAATTGGTACGATGCGCCTGTAGTTTTCGTTATTGGTTATGTACTGGTTATTATTACAATAGCTTTTTCTTTTAGAAAAAAGGCGAGCTTCAGAAAACCCCAAACTTTTTTTATTGCCTTATTTCTAGTCTCCCTATTCTTGGCGGGAGGATCCCGTCCCCCCTTTGGATATGTTTACAGCCTGTTATTTGACCATCTCCCCGGATTTAAAATTTTTAGAGAACCTTTTACAAAATTTGGTGAGTTATATGTACTATCTTTCTCGATTTTATTTTATATATCTTTGGTAAATATAAGGGAAAAAATTCGCGGGAAGTGGAAATCCATAACATTTATTTTGGTTCTTTTCGCCGTTCTCATTAATGCGAAACCTGTTTTGTTAGGGGAGCACGTGTGGTCAAAATGGAATGGTAGTGTTAGAACCTCAAGAGTAAATATACCGACGTACTGGAAAGATTTTGAAAAATATACTAATAACAATTTTAAAGATGCTCGAATACTGGCTACTCCGAAATTCTATTATGGCGGGGCGTGGAATTGGATTTATGGGTTTACATCGGCGGATGATGTAGCGGTAAATTTTGTGGATAACGGAAGCAGTATTTTAAGAAACCCTATTTCCAGTGGATCTTACGCGGGGGAAGTAATAGACAATGTATTTCGGGTTGCTGACTTGCCCAAAAATTACCTAGCTTTGTTATCTGTTGATTATATACTTCAGGAGAATGATTTGGATTGGAGGTATTCGGGAGAGCTAGCTTTACCGCCTAGTAGAAATGATTTAGCAATCAATAGATTGGGTGTTGAAAAAATCAAGGAATTCGGTGAATTTACTACAAAGTATCTGTCAAAAATACCTAATGGTGAAACGAATACATCATTAAGGCAGGAGTTAAACACCGAGCTTGCAGGAAGATCGGCCTTGATTTTGTATGAAGTACCAGAAAATGATAAATTGCCAAGGTTTTATATTCCTAAAAACCTTGTTTACTCTTGGTCAACTATTAGAGAGCTACCCTATGTTTTGCAAGCGTCAAATTATGCAAAGGAAGTCGGGGTTTTTATAAAAGATAAAAATGTGGTTGATAAATTACCTTTGGAGGATTCGGCCGACCGAATAATTTTCGGCACCAGAAAATTTTCGCGATTTTCTTTGCAGGATTTAAAATGGAAAGATGGTTGGTCGTGGCCTGTTGTGGTTAACACAGATCCAACAAGTTCTTTGTACAAATTTGTTCGGGTAAAAGAAAATATCGACAAAATTCTTCCAAGAAGCCCTCTTGATAAAGCAGATCTGTTACTTTGGCTTGCCGCAAAAAGAGTTGCTGAAATAACTAAGTATACGATACCTCCGAAGTTAGAAGACCAACTTGTTAAAGATTATACAAATTTAATTAGCCAATCAATTGAAGTTTTAAAGAATGTTCCGGAGAATAAATGGATTGACGACGATAGCGAGAGGGATTACTGGGGGATGGTAGGTAAGGTGTTAAAGTATGTAGAGAGATCCAATTCGACCCTTTCCCTTTCCGGATATTCTTTTGATTCCAATTCGGATCCAAGAGTTTTGTATAAAGATTTTCTTGTTTGGGTTTACGAAGTTGCTTCTTCTGTCTGTGGAGAATATTGTTATATTTTTAAAGTTCCCGAAGATGGTAAATATAGTGTTTATATTGGTGATGATGCTCTATCAAAACAAATTCCAATAGGTGCTAAATTGGCTAATTTGGAATATACGGAGACCGGAAACCAAAAGAATGAGATGGCGGGTTGGCATTATGACGGTGATATTACATTTAAAAAAGGAACAAATTACGCTGTTAACTTAACCCCCCCAAAGGCAAGAAATCTGATTGATTCTGGTGAATGGTTGATTCCAAATTCTGCTACTTTAGGTGGCTCTAACGCGGATTTTGTTATGCAGAACATCATTCCGGGTTATTATGTGCTAGGCTCAGATAATATATCTCTCCTTGAAGAAGCACAATCCAGTTTGGTTATGTGGAATGACACTATACACTACAGGCCGTTAAAAGACTTTGAGGCGAGTAAGGAATACAGAGTATCTTTTGAGTATTTGGCCGATTCTGGTGGAATGGGTGTGGTTATCGTGGAATCAAATTCTCCAATTCAAAATCCAATTTCTGATAGCCAATTGTTATCGACTAAAGTTTTGGTCAAAGCTGAATTTGGGCAAAGTTGTTCCGACAAATTCGGAGATTCCGATTGTTGGCGCGCCTACAAAAATGTTTTTAGGTCTAGCAACAATGCTAAATCAGCTCTTCTTTATATCTACGCCTATCCAAATGTTAGAGAGGTATCTAATGTAAAAGTCAGAAATATTTCAATAGAGGAAGTATTGGAGCCCCTTCTTATGGTAAAAAAGGATGGGAATAAGTTGATGAATGCTTCTTTGACTTTACCCAATATAGAATTTTCCGAAATAAACCCAACCAAATATAAGGTCAATGTTTCAAAAGGGAATGTCCCTTACGATCTAATTTTTAGTGAAAGCTACGATAGGGGTTGGAGATTATATTTGGAGGGTACGAAACTTATTCCTAATTCAAGTCACTCCGTAGTTAACGGATACGCAAATCTATGGCATATAAAGCCGGAAGATACCGGTAACAAAGAGTCTTACACAATGATCGTCGAATTCTATCCGCAAAGAATCTATGCGATTTGTATTATCTTAAGTTTGAGCGTGTTTCTGATGGCGATAATGTATTGTATAGTTGCACATACAATAAGCTTGTTTACCGCAGTTAAAATTAATTCACGGCTATGAGATTACCCCCTATTCCAAAATCAAAGATAGTTGAGTTGTTAGAATTATTTAAGAAATTACTAGTTAAAAATAAAGTTGTGATGGTTTTTTTATTTGTTTTTGGTGTTTCGGCGGATGCGGTATTGTTGGAATCTGTTAATTCATACGTATTTATTTTCTTAGCGGTTGTGTGGTTACTGTGTGAATTGGTGTATGTGCGAAAATACGATTGGTACCTTACGCTCTCAACGATATTGCTATTTTTGGTAGTGCCGGTTAAGCTTCTTGGTCTTGAGACCGCCGCCGAAAAAATTTCGATTTGGGCTTATTTTTATCTAGTGATTACATTCATTAAGAAACTAAAAAAAAGTGAACATAAAATCACTGCTTGTTAGGTTAATAAAAACCTCGGTAGCCCTCGTGTTTTTTTTGGTCGCGATTATAGAAATCGTCCATATTAATTTGTTATTTTATAATGGAAATTTACTTGCCGGAGGCGATAATTCTTCGTACCTGCAACTTTGCAGAAATACGACAAATTCCTATTCGTGGGAAGAGTCTCTTCCTTTTGGGGGACGAAGTTACGATGTTGCAAATCTGTTTGGCGTTTCGGCGTTTTCAAAACTAGCGTGCTTTTTGTCGCAAGGTAATGCAGAGCGGTTGTTAATTTTTACCCTCTACTTTTTAAAGTATCTTGGTTTTTTTCTACTCTCAAGGAAAATTTTTAATAAGTTATCATTTTTCGCTTTGTTGCCTGCTTTGTTATTATATATTTTTAATCCTTTTGAAACCTTAAATCCGTTTCCTTATCTTTACCTTTTGTATAATGCATACATCCCACTTTCTTTATATCTCTTTATCCATCTTCTGGATCGTCAAAAGTTAGATTTTTTAACTCTTGCAATGGTTGCAGTTGTAAGTGTTATCTTTTCCTCTATAAATTCTAATCCTGCACTATCCATTACTATTTTTATTCCCCATATTATCTATCTAATATTTAAATTTAGGTCATTGAGTAGAATTCGCATTATCAATTTATTATTATATTTTACTGTTTTAGTATTAACAAACATCTGGTGGATTGTCGCGCAAATATTGTACTTTTCTTCAAGTGCAGTATCTGTATTTAGCGGAAATTGGTGGGATTACACTAATCAAGGAAGTTTACTCCAAAACCTTCGCTTTATAGGGCAATGGGGGTGGTATAAAGGAAGCTATCTTTATCCATACTACCCGTTTAACCCTTACTACGATTCGCCCGTTGTTGTTATAGCAAACTATCTCGTTGTTGCGCTTACATTGGGATATGGAATTAGGCTTGCTATTAAAAAAGACATCAAAGTATTGTTTGTCCTTTCTTTTGTAATTGTAAGTTTAATCTTAATCGGTGGCTCTAGGCCCCCGTTTGGGTTTTTATACGGATATTTATATACACACATCCCGTTTTTTAAAGTATTTAGGGAGCCGTTTACAAAATTTGGAGAACTTTATGTTTTGTCTTTCTCGCTTCTTTTTTACCGATTGCTTGTAGGAATTAAGGATTGGTCTAAGCCGTATTTTCTCCCAAATATTTTTATCTGCTTTTTATTTCTCGTTATCATTTTTGGAAAGCCCGCAATTTTTGGAGAACATGTTTGGAATAAATGGAATGGAAGTATGAGAACTTTTAGAGTCGGGATACCGCAATATTGGAATGATTTTTATAAGTATCAGAGGAGTAACTTGTCAAACGAAAGGATACTAACTGTTCCAAAGATATATTATGGAGGAGCTTGGAATTGGCCCAAGGGCTTTAGTAGCGCTGATGATATCGCAATTTATTTTGTTGATAACGGCAATACAATTTTAGGAAGGCCTATAAACACAGGTTCGATTTCCGGGAAGATTGTTGATAGTATATATACAGACAAAAATGTAACTTCGGATTATTTTTTATCTCTTGGAATTAAATACTTACTGCGGGAAAACGATTACGACTGGAGATTTTCCGGGGAACTGACCTTATCTCCTAATGAACTTGATGGGTGGATAAATAAACTTAATGCCAAAAAAGTCGCGGAATTTGGAAAATTTACTCCAGATTATTTAAAAACTATTCCTAACGAAGATCCCGATCCTAAAATAAGGGATGTTTTGTATAAAGAGCTTCTAGATAGACCAGCTTTGGAGTTGTATGAAATTAGTGACAAGATAAATACAAGTAGAATTTTTGTTGAAAGCGATAGTAAAGTAAAAATATCCTATTCAAAAATAAATCCGACAAAATATATAGTTACTGTAAAAGACGCGTCTTCCGATTACAATCTATTTTTTAACGAAACCTATGACAAAAATTGGGAAGCGCGGATTGTAGGGGGCAATAAAATTCCTAATGAACAGCACACTGTAGAAAATGGATACGCTAATTTATGGAAAATAAATACCCAAGATGCGAGTGGTTTATCAAGCTACTCTGTAATTATAGAATATACCCCACAAAAATTGATAGATTTTCTAGTTATTGGATGCCTAGTAACTTTTTTTATTTCGTTATTTTATTTAATCGTACGATTGGTGTTAAGATTACACAAGCGTTGATTTTTACTAAATATGCTTACCAAAAAGAAAATATCTATAATTCCAGTTGCGTATAAAGACGAGGGGAATATTGAAGAACTTTATAAAAGAGTGACTAAGGTGATGCAGGAAGTCGCCTCAAATTACGAAATTATTTATATAAACGATGCAAGTCCCGATAAATCTCAGGAAATTTTAGAAAAACTAGCTTCCAAAGACAAAAAATTAACGGTTATGACGCACTCTCGGAATTTTGGAGTGCAAAGCGCTTTTACTACAGGAATGATTCAATCTTTAGGTGATGCGGTTGTAATTATGGATGGTGACCTGCAAGATCCCCCGGAACTTATTCCAGAATTTATTAAAAAATGGCAAGAGGGGTACGATGTGGTGTATGGACATCGGTCAAAACGGGAAAAGGGCATGGGAAGATTTTGGGAGTTTGCTATGCATAAATTTTACGAATTTCTAAATAGTATCAGCTATGTTAAGCCTCTCGTTGATGTTGGAGAATTTTCTTTAATGGATAGAAAGATTGTTGATATAATAAACGCGTTGCCGGAAAAAGATAGGTTCATAAGAGGAATGAGGGCGTGGACGGGTTTTAAACAAACAGGGGTTTCATATATCAGGCCTGAAAGATTTTGGGGAGCGGGGGTGGCAACAAGCAGTATCACAAGACGGCTTTATTGGGTCCGCAAAGCCATCTTTAATTTTTCATACGCGCCTTTGGATTGGGTTTTTTATGCCGCGATCGCCGGTGTATTTGTGTCTATCATATTTCTTCTTTTTTATATCATTTCTAAAACCTTTTTCCCGTCTTTGATTAATGAGGTTTCACTTACTGCAGTTCTGGTAATTTTTGTTGGTAGTATTCAGCTTATTTCAATAAGTATTATATGCGAGTATCTGCAAAGAATTTTTGAGGAGGTAAAAAACAGGCCGTACTCTGTCGTTAAAAGCATCATTAATGATCATAAACTATCTAAAAGATAATATTATTGGTGGAATAGGGGATCAGGTGGGGGGGTTTATCCGGCTGTCCAATCAGAAGTTAGTTGGCGCGCCATTTAACAACGGCTCCCAAGCTCTTTGGGAAGGGAATCAACCAATATTTTCATTTATCTATAACAGAGGTTCACAAATAGTAGATCCGGTACTGTTTTCCAATCTTTTTTCCCTAGTGAGTGTTCTATTGCTTTTTGTTTTTAGCTTTTTGCTGTTTCGGCTTCTTAAAATCAATAATTTTGTAGGAATTGTTCTGTCACTAATTCTAACATTTTCACCTTACACTTATTTGCATTTGGGGGTTCATCCGGCACTGATGCAGGCTTGGATGGTACCGGCTTTTGTGCTTTTGCTTGTTGATACATGCCACGGTTTAGAGTTTAGAGTTAAAAGTTTAGAGTTTAGTTCAAAGTTTAAAATTATCAGAAGGATGATATTGACAGGAGCTTTTCTCTCACTCGTTGTACTCACAAGTAATTATTTGGGGTATTTTTTGATGCTGTTATCAGGTGTTTTTGCCGTCGCCAATATTGTTGTTAAGTTGGTGTTTAAGGAATTTAGTTGGGGTTGGTTAAAGTCAACCGTGATGAGATACGCCGTTATTTTTGGAACTTGTCTTTTGATTAGTATTCCTGCGTTACTTCCATATTTTAAATCGTCTTATGGGGGCCCAAGTGTGGGTAGCATTGGGGTAAGCCGGAGCTTGGAAGATTTTCAGAACTTTTCCGGAAGGCCGTGGTATCTATTTCTGCCGCCAATTCAAAATCCTGTTTTTGGAACTATCACAAAATCAGTTTTAGAGTGGATGAAGAATGGCTGGGGATATTATTTGGCGGACGATTATTTTAATAGTGAGAGCCCGGAGATGTTCCTCGGGATATCAAATTTGGTTGTTTTCTCAATTGCCGTTGGACGGGCTTTTAAAAAGTTCAAATTTCAAATGACAAATGTCAAATTAATGTCAAATGGAGCAAATGACGAAACAAAAACAATTTTAATATTCGTGATGACGGGGTTTTTGTTATTTTTATTCACTCTTCCTCCTTTTTTTGATTTTGCGGGAGTAAAAGTTTATACGCCGGGATTTATCTTATACAAATTGTTTCCGATGTTTAGGGTAACACAGAGGTTAGGGGTGGTTATTTTGATGTGTGTGTTGGTTTTGAACGGTATATTCATTAGTGAAGTATTAAAGAAAGTTCAGAGTTTAGAATTAATAGTTAAGAATTTAGTTAAGAGTTCCGAACTTAAGTACAAAAACATTTTAGTTTTATTGTTAATATTTGGATACGCGGGTTTTTCACTAGTTGAGTTTTTTGTGCCGATTAGAATTATGAATATAAAAAATGTTCCTCCTGTATATGAATATTTATCTAAAATTGATGACCCGGCAGTCATTATTGCCACTTACCCCAACCAGAGTCCCGAGGATATTTTTTGGGTTTCCAGACATAAGAAAGGGCTAATCAATCCGCGTGATTATGTAAACATAAAATTTCAGTTTAATAGCAAGGAGTTTACTAAGGATCTATCTACCATAGAAGGGCTCTTAAAAGCCAAAAAGTACAATGTCAGCTACATTGTTTTTGACCGGATGGGATTTTCCGATCATCAAAAAAGCGCCAATTCTGAAAAGTTCTTTGGAAATAATTTAACATTAGAAAAAGACTTCGAAGGTGTACTTCTTTTTAAGTTCTAGATACGCGCTAAATATTTTTCTTAAAAAGATAATAGACGGGGGTATTGGAAATGTAATAAGTCTTTACAGGTGTATACACATTCATAATATAAAGATTTTTTAGCCAACGGTCGTCCGTTTTAAATAAGACAAGGTATTTTGGGTAGTCTCTTAAAGGAGATTTTCTCCTGATATATTCCGTCATATCGTCAACAACCCCTACTGTGTACGGCTTTAAGCAACCCTTGTAGGTTCCACTGATGCCTATTGAATATGTATCGTCATCTTCTCCTTCTAAATTATTTATATCTGTAGCCACATCGTACAGCATTGACTCACAACCTCCTAGTTCAGTAAAGAGTTTCATTTGCGTATCACGGGTGGCGAACAGAGTGGGGTAGACGATAAAATTTGGAGAAATAACAAATATCTCGTAGGCCGCAAAAAGTATAAGCGGGATTAAGATGATAGGTTTGGTGAGTTTGGATTTGATAAGGGGCGCAAGGTTAACGGAAACAAATAAAGTTAATACAGGAACAAAAGGCAAAAGATACCGTTCGTAAAGCTTCCGGTCTTCGATAAGTAAAGCCAGAAGAATCAGATAACCCAGAAATGGAAGGAGATTAATTAGGGAGGATCCCTTGAAATGAGGGACCCTCCCTTTTTGCATTGTATTAGTAACCAGTTTTGAGAGAGATTTTACGATGGTAAAAATAATTCCCGCGATAAGAAACGGAGAAAATCTAAATAGAAATACCAGAAGATAAAATTTATCCCCAAAATTAGAGTCGGCGTGATTTAAAATATATACGGAGCTAATCTTGTCCGTGTTCTCAATCGAGTCGTGGATTATTTGTCTTGTCACCTCAATTGGATTTACCCAGTTGGCGGGAAAAACAATTAGGTATGTGGCAAGAAATATCAAGGAAAATATTGTAGAGTGAATAATGGCTTTTTTGTAATCCTTATGGATAATATTGGAAGCCAAAATTGCGAGACCACACGATCCGGCGATTGCTAGCGCAGGGGATTTGGACAAGAAAGCCAATCCGCAGAAAAATGCTGATAATACAATATGGATTCGGGTTCCACCCGAATCGGGTGGAACCCGATTTAATCTAGTCTGTTGCAGATAAAGCAGTGAATACAACCCCCCGATAAAGCCAAACGACGACATCAAAACATCCACATGAAACTGTCTTGTGTAAAAAAGAAAGAATGGATCAATAAGTATTAAAAGAAGGTAAATATATGCAACCGTCCGATCAAATATCTTTTGGGTCAGCCAGTACGACAAAAACGCAAGTCCTAGGGTTGCTAAAACTTGGGACAGCTTAATAGAAAAATTAATAGTTATAAAATCGGCAGGGATGTTTTCATCAAGAATATGCCCGGTTATTTTTGGATAAATAACCGTTAAAATTTTGTAGCTTGTTCCTCCAAGCCACATTGTTGTTACTCCCGGGTGTTGCTTTTGATAAGTTCCCGCAAAATTACCATTCAATAAATTATGTTGAAAATCTACCGCCCTTCTAAACCAGCGATCGGAATCAATAGAATAAAAATCCTTTCCAAGGTAGTATAATCTTGGAACAAGCGAAAATACTGCTATAAGAAGCCAAAATATATGATTTCTAATACTTCCCACAAAAATATTATAGCAGAGAAAAATTCAATCTCTCCCATGAATGTTTTTATTTGTTTTTCTCTATTATTTTCTATCATAACTGGTATAACAAATAAGTTTGGCGATAAAAAATACTTATACGCTAGCGCAGATGTATTACCTAACACTTTTTTGCCATATCTAGTTATAAAGGAGGGTACGATAAAATTTGACTCCGTTGAGGGTAAACTTTGGAAGTTGGGGGGCCGGGACTCGTATTTTTTTTACAAAAAGAGCGGAAGTTATTTTTCGGCATATCCGATTTTTACCGCAGTAGCTAGCGTTCCGATTTATCTGAGTTTCTATGGTTTTTTTCCTTGGGGAGGAATAAGTGACCACGACGATGTGAAAAAGATATTGTTTATCGGTCGTTTAGCGTCGGGATTTTTCGTGGCGGGTTCAATAGCCTTTTTTTACCTTTTAATTAGTAAATTTAGCAAGGAAAAAAAATATCTAATCCCCTTTATTATTTTTTATGCTTTTGGCACAACCACCTTTAGCATTTCCAGTTTGTCCTTGTGGCAACACACTGTAGCGCAATTAATAATAACTGGAATTGTTATTTTGCTTTTAAAAATCTCTAATCGAGAAACCAATCGTAACGAAGATATTAAGTTAGGATTATTGTTTGGTTTTCTTATGCTGACAAGGACTGTTGACATTGTCTTTTTGCCATTTTTTTATTTAATAATAATCCTAAAATCGAAAAAATCATTTTTGCTTGTCACGAAGTATCTTCTTCCCTTTATTGTCTTTATTTTGTGTTATAACTGGTATTTTTATGGCAGTCCGTTTATGGAAGGCTACGGAGCTAGAGGAGATTTACATTGGACTAGCGATTTAAAAGAAAGCATCCCGGGTCTGCTTTTTAAAAGCCCCGCCCGCTCACTTTTATTTATAAGCCCGCCGTTGTTGCTCTGTTTCTTTGGGGTTTTTACATTTACAAAATTAAAAGTATACAGCACCGTTCTTTTTTTTAGTTTTCTCACTTTTCTTATGGTCAATGGTAAATGGTACACATGGCATGGTGGGACGGGGTTTGGTTATCGCATGCTTACCGAGTCACTGCCAATACTGGGCCTCTTCGCTTTTGGTTTTTTTAGAAAGCTTAAAGCTTTGCCCTATTATCTAGTTATTTTGGCAATGATATACTCTGTAATAGTAAATTCCATCGGTGTTTTTTGGCACAAAGGTCGTTGCCCGTCTGTTCACAATTATGATTATTATTGTCTCATGCCGATACGAGAGATAAAATGAAAAACAAAATTAGTGTACAAATAAAACCAACTTATTTGGAAAAAACGGAAGCGTGGTTGTGGGAGTATTTAAGAAATTTGCAGGAATTTGAGCCTGTAGTCATTTGCGAGGAAACAAAGAATTTGGATATTTTCCCATTAAATAATATTGTAATTTTACCAAAGGTAGAATTTCCTTTTAAGCTGGTGAGCTTCATCGCCAGAATGTTTTTACCAAGGAATATCGCAATTGAAAAATCGTTGACGACGGTTGTTAAAAATTCAAAAACGCATTTAATCCACGCTCATTTTGGTCCAAACGGAGTTTACGCGCTTCCTGTCGCTAAAAAATTAGGAATACCTCTTGTAACATCATTTTATGGTTTTGATACCTCAATTCTTTCTTTAGCACAAAAGATGCGGCAATACTCTCTGCCTTGGGATCAGTTGTATTGGATACATGCTTATAGATCCCTTTGGAAAAATGGGGATATTTTTACGGTAACTTGTCAAAAAATGAAAGAAGATTTAATTAGACTGGGAGCACCGGAAGAAAAGATAAAAATACTTCATTTGGGGATAAATTTGGAGAAATACAAAATGGCTCAAAGAAAGCTAACTAAATCCCCAACAATTTTAATAGCAAATAGATTTGTTCCCAAAAAAGGAACGGAGTATGCGCTTAGGGCGGTAGCAGAGGTGTTAAAAGTTTTTCCCAATGTCAAATTAAAAATAATTGGTGACGGACCTTTAAAAGAGGAGCTTGTTAATATAGTTTTAAAGCTTGGGATTTTCAGATCCACGGAATTTTTAGGCATTTTGGATTACGGGTCGTACATGTCCCAAATGTCTCAAGCTGATATTTTTCTTTCTCCAAGTATAAAAGCTGTTGGAGATGAAGAAGGGGGAATTAATACAACAGTTATCGAGGCAATGGCGGTAGGAGCTTGTGTTTTTGCAACGGAGGAATCGGGATCTGAACTTATTTATGACGGAAAGACCGGATTTGTGGTTTCTCAGCGTGATGTTAATGAGTTATTTACTAAGATAGTAAGTTACATAGAATCTCCCGATGTTTGGAATGCAGTTGCAACAAATGCCAGAAAGCATGTCGAGGCGGAATTTGATAGTATTAAGCAAGCTAGGAAATTGGAGGAAATATATAAACTATGTATTCAATAATAATTCCTGTTTATAACGAAGAAAAGTCCGTTGAACGCACTCTTAAAAGAGTGTTTAAAGTTTGCGGGGAAATTGGAGAAAAATTTGAAGTAATCGCGGTCAACGATGGGTCAAAAGACGAATCTTTTGATGTTCTTAATTCTCTTAAACACGAAGGATTAGAAATTATTAATCATACTATCAATAAAGGTTATGGGGCTTCTCTTAAAGACGGAATCCGCGAGGCGCAATTTGATAAAATCGTTATTTGTGATGCCGATGGCACTTACCCAATCGAAAAAATTCCAGAACTCCTCTTAAACTTAGAAAGTGTCGATATGGTTGTCGGAAAAAGAATAGGACGGTACAAAAAAACCCCCTTCTTAAAATCTGCCCCTAAGTTTATTTTAGATCAGGTGGCAAATCTTGTTGTGGGCCGAAGAATTGAAGATATAAATTCTGGATTTAGGGCATTTAGAAAAAAGGATATCACGAGATTTTTTAATTTGATTTCAGATCGTTTTTCTTTTACTACAACATCAACGCTTTCTTATATGTCCAATAATCTAAGTGTTAAATATATCCCGATCGATTATGATTTTAGAGAAGGGAAATCAAAGGTAAAAGCAAAAGACGGAGTGGATTTTTTACTGCTTATTATTAGAACGGTAATGTACTTTAATCCATTAAGGGTATTTTTGTGGCCAGCGTTAATTTTAATGTTTTTTGGTATTGGCAAATTTATTTTTGATCTTGTTATGGAGCCTTATTTAAACATTACAACCTCCGCAATGCTGTTTTTTTTGGCAGGTCTTCAAATTTTGGCGATTGGAGTACTAGCAGATTTAGTTGTTAGAACCCGTATAGGTACTTCATGAATAAAGTCTTAAGGGGCGAGGTCCCATCTCTGATCCTAATTTTTGTATTTTCCTTGTTATTTCTTTCCATTGGTTTGGATAAGGTCGGTGAACATTGGGACGAAGTTACCGTTGCCTCGGTTGGAGAGTCTTATCTTGGATTTATAAAAAATGAGGATTTTAGCCAAAGTTCGTGGGAATTAAATCACGAACACCCCCCAGTGGCAAAATACATTTACGGTACAGCAAGATTCCTTACGAAGAATATACCCATCCTTCAGGACAAGAGTGGATATTATCCCGAAGGTCGTGACTTTCTTTTTGCCAGATTTTTTAGTGTTGTAATGTCGTCTCTGACAGTCTTGGTATTGTTTATGATCGGCTTCCAGATTTCAAAATCAAGGTTGGTAGCAGGTTTGGTAGCTTTATTGCTTTTTATAAATCCTGTATTTCAATCCTACGCCAGAATAGTTTCATTGGAGGTACCACTTTTGCTTTTTGGGTCATTGTTTGTTTTGTATTCATTAAAATACGCAAGTAAAAAATCCCTCAAAAACTATTTTGCTGTTGTAATCAGTTTCGCTTTACTAGTTGGTACTAGATATAACGGTCTTTTGTTACTGCCATTTTTTTATATTCTGCAATTACACTATTTGTCCAATAATTCTAATTGGACTAATTTGTCAAATTTGAAAAGTCTGATTATGCCGGTTTTATCTGGAGTATTATTAATAATAATATGGCCCTATCTGTGGTCCAGTCCTGTGAGTGGTGTTTTGGCAAGTGCCGACCGCGGACTTGAGGTTCACACGAGAGAATACTTTTTAGGTAAATTGGGAAATGCCCCTTGGTTTTACTATATATCGTATTTATTGGTCAAAACCCCGTTGACTCTTTTAGCTCTTTTTATATTCGGTATCGTTGGCGGTTTTAAAAAAACAAAACAAGTGGTAGTGTTTGCATTGCTTCTTTTTCTTTTGCCTTTTGCCGCAAGCTTTCTTCCTCTAAAACAAGATGGTCTTAGATATGTTAATTTGTATTTAATTGGATTTTCTGTGATTTGTGCATTTGGGGTAATCGGGGTTATTGGGGTGATTAGATCAATGGGTATTAAGATTGTGATTCTTGCATCCACATTTTTACTTTTGATTATTTCCTTAACCAACCATTTCCCAAATTATCTGGATTACTATAACTATTTTATCCCTGTCGTGGATATTTATTCTAAACGGCTTTTTGAGATTGGTGGTTGGGGAGAAGGTGTGTTGGAAGCTGTAAAAAAATTGCCAAAACCTCAAGATGGGCAAACTAGTAAAGTCTATTTTGCAATAAGTCCGGTTCACATTATTCCAAATCTTCCAGACGGGTTTATAGAAACAGGGGATTTTTCGCAGGCTGATTTTGTTTTGATAAACACCAACTATAGATGGTATGATGGTTTAGTTTCTAATTCGGACCTTGAGAGATTTACGGTAATTAAGAGGATTACAGTGGGAAACTTTATAGAGCTTGTTTCGGTATATCAAAAATTACCAATATGACTAATACAATTAATCTAAATGAATTTTACAAAGATAAAAATATATTAATTACAGGTGGATTGGGTTTTATCGGAAGTAATCTAGTTATAAAACTTGTAGAGCTTGGATCTAATGTAACGATAATGGATTCCTTGATTCCGGATTTTGGAGGAAGTTTTTATAACATTTCTTCCGTTACGGGAAAAGTAAAGGTAGATATATCGGATATGCGGGATTCTCATAGTTTAGAAAAACTGGTGCCGGAAAAGGATATAATTTTTAATCTTGCAGGACAGGTAAGTCATGAAGACGGGATGGTTGATCCTGTAATGGATTTGGATATAAACGCAAAGTCTCAATTGTATCTACTTGAGGCAGTTCGCAAAAGTAATCCTAGGGCAAAAATAGTATATGCAGGTACCCGCCAAATTTATGGGAAAATTGAGAATACGCCAGTTAATGAACTTCACCTTGTCCGTCCTTCCGATACCAACGGCGTTAGCAAATTTGCTGGCGAATGGTATCACATCTTATACAATCAAGTTTATGGGATCCCAACAACTTCACTAAGATTAACCAATACTTTTGGTCCAAGACAACTTATGAAACACGCACGGCAGGGGTTTATCCCGTACTTTATTAAATTGGCTCTTGATGATCAGGAAATTCCTATTTATGGCGACGGGACACAAATTAGAGATATGAATTACATCGATGATGTTGTAGAGGCGTTTTTGCTTGCAGGATCTTCCAATAAATCAGATGGTCAGTATTACAATTTGGGTGGAATTATACCAATTACCCTGCTGGATTTTGTTAAAGAGCTTATTACCTCTGCCGGAAGCGGAAAATACCAGTTGGTTCCATTCCCTGTGGACCGCAAAAAAATAGATATTGGTGATTATGTTGGCGATTTTTCCAAAATTAAAAGAGAACTTGGATGGGAACCGAAAATTGGTATTGTGGAAGGCATTAAAAAAACTGTGGAATATTATAAAGCTAATAAGAAGTATTATTGGTAGATGGAGCATAAGCGGGCATTTTTTATTCTTTTTTTAGTATCCTGCGTACTTTTGATTCCTTTTTTGGGATACTCGTATATTCAACCCACAACCGATCTATGGCTTTTGCGGTCTGTGCATTTTTATTACGCAGTTAAAAGTTATAACTTTCAGGATACATATACAATGTACCATCCGGGAGTTACGGTAATGTGGCTTGTTGGTATAACTTCTGGACTCTTTTATAAGATAAGAGGGGGAGTGGATATTTTTTCATTTGATATTTTTTCTTCCTATATCTTTTGGCCAACTCTAGCCGTGGTTATGGCGGAGATACTTGCTCTTTTATTATTATTTAATGTTCTAAAGATAATTATAGGTCAAAAGACTGCGTTTATCTCATGTTTGATATTAGTTCTTGAGCCCTTTTTCTTGGGAAACGCCCGGTCAATTCACATGGATACTTTAGTTTCGTTGTTTTCTTTTATTTCCCTTTGTTATTTTTTTCTTGGGGTCAAAAAGGGGGGAAAATCAAATTTCGTTTTTTCTGGAATTGCACTGGGTTTTGGGATGTTGACCAGGATTAATGCAGGAGTTGTTTTTGCCTTTTATATTTTTTGGATCGGTTTTCTAATTTTTTGGAGAAAGACTAGCTTAACGATTGGGTTAAAGGCCCTTTTAATTACCGGAATAATTGGAGCCTTGACTTTTTACATTTTGTTTCCTGCCATGTGGTTAAATCCAATAGGGACGGCGACAAGGATTCTTAAAGAGGGGGTTTTTGACACTGCGCTTGCGGAGGAGTCTAGGCGGGGGGTGTTATTGGCCCTTGGTGGTATCCCACTTTTACAAAAAGTATTAGCTTATCCAATTTATCTGCTTTTTAGAATAACACCGCTGCTTTTTTTAATGCTTGGTGTATTTGCAATTTGGGGAAGAAAAAGACTGGAACTATCGGAAAAAGTTTTTATACGGTATCTTTTTGCTTTCGTCATCTATTATTATTTGTTTATCACAATCCCCGATAAGCAAATTTTTAGATACGCGCTTCCGTTACTTCCCGCGTTAGCTGTTATCGCTGGATTTACTTTAACTAAACTGACTAAAAAGGGTTTGGTCGTCGGTTATTTTGCTGTCCAGCTTGTTTTAGTTTTGTATTATTATCCAAATTTCTTTGCTTTTTTTAACCCTCTTTTGGGAGGGATTAAAACTGCCAGTTCTTACATAAATCTTAACCAAGATGCTACAGGATACGCAGTTGTAGCGGACTACTTAAATCGTAAAGAGGGTTCGGATAAACTGACTTTGGCGATGTACGATAGCAACTCATTTAAAATGATTTTTAAGGGACAATCTTTTATGATAAAAACATATGAGTCCCAGTTTGGAAAAAAAGTTGATACAGATTACATTCTTTTTCCTATTAATATGGGATTAGAGTTTTTGCCAAAGGATATGTACAATTTGGAAAAGATATTCAAGGTAGCTGGAGCAGATTATTATTTTTTGTACAGGAGAATATGATTAATTGGTTTGTTGACTTTAAAAAAGAGCTTAAAGAGGTTGGTCAGGAAGTCAAGATTGGTATTGATAATGTTATGGAAAGTGGGAGATTTGTAATGGGACCTAAAGTCGCAGAGTTTGAAAAGGCTTTCGCAAACTATGTTGGGGTAAAATATGCGGTTGGGGTAGGAAACGGGACTGATGCAATTTCAATAGCGCTTCAAGCGCTTGACTTATCTAAAGGCTCGGGAGTTTTAACTACTCCCTTAACTGCTACTTATACAGGGTTGGCTATTAATATGGCGGGGCTTACACCTGTGTTTTCCGATATTGGTCTCGATCTCAATCTCAACCATAAGTTTTTTAAGTTACCTAAGATACTTAAATCATCCGATCAAATCAAGGCGGTTTTACCAGTACACTTATACGGTAACCCGTGTGAGATAAGTGCCGTAGGGGATTTTTGCGTTAATAATGGGGCATATCTTGTGGAGGATTGTGCCCAAGCTCACGGAGCAAATTATCAAGGAAAAATTGTAGGGACATTTGGGGACCTTGGGTGTTTTAGCTTTTATCCAACCAAGAACCTTGGGGCTTATGGCGATGGGGGAGCTATTGTTACAAATGATGAAGATATCTATTTTAAATTAAGGATGATTAGAGAGGGTGGTCAATCGGAAAAATACAGGCACGATATTCTTGGGGTAAATTCTAGACTCGATGAGATTCAAGCGGCGGTTCTTTTAGTTAAGTTAAAGTTTCTGGATAAGTGGACAGCACGAAGAAAGGAAATTGCTAAATACTATTTGGATAATTTGGCTGGGGTTGGGGATATCCGCTTTCCAAAAGTTAATTCCGTATCCGAACCCGTATACCACCTGTTTGTTATTTTAACGAGCAGGCGGGATGAGTTGGCTAAATTATTAAGCGAAAAGGAAATCAAAACGGGAGTTCATTATCCAATACCGTTGCATTTGCAGAAGTGTTTTTCATATCTTGGATATAAGAAAGGCGATTTTCCGGAGGCGGAGCGTGCCTCTTGTGAGGTTTTAAGTATCCCAATGCACCCATATCTTACAGATATCGAAATTGAAGAAGTGGTTTGGAATATTAAAGGTTTTTGGAAATAAACTGAGTCAGGTTTCATCCCAAAGGGTAAGACCCTAAGCTTCTTTTTGGATGGTAAAATTCTTGTAACCCAATTATGACTTTATGTGTTTTTATCCGCTCCACAACTTTTCACAATAAATCCGGAGGCCTTGAGACTCAAAATCAGGTCTTGTGCGAGGGTTTGGTAAAAGAAGGCCACAAAGTATTTGTTGTTACTACAGGATTGGCATCGGATAGAAAAGATCAAACTGAAATAGGGCACTGCCCTAATTATATATTTACCGAATCTCCACCCGGAAAGTACTCTAAAAAATGGTTCAAAGAAAGCGTTAGGGCCTATATCGAGCTTTCCTGTCAACATAAGATTGATGTGTTGGTTAGTCAAAGTAGCGCGGGTCTTGAGGTTTTTAAAAAAGTTAAAAATGTTAAAAAAATTGCGATCAGTCACGGTACCTCTTTTGGAGAGTGGCAAACCCGATTTAAAATTCTTAAATCGCCAAAGAATTTTGTCCGCTTAATTATCAAAGATACTCCAATGGCTCTATCTGGTTGGTGGGAAGATTATCAGCTTTTTAAATTGAGCGACAGAGTGGTATGTGTAAGTAGTCTTGTCAAAGTTCGAATAGAACGGGAGTTTCCAATGTTCCGGGAGAAATTTGTGACCATAGATAATGGGGTCGATACAAACAAGTTTAGAATTAAAAATGAAGAGTTAGGAACTAAATTAAGAATTAAGAATCCCTTTACACTTTTATATATCGGCAGGGTTGTCAAAGAAAAGGGGTTAGAGGTTCTTCTTACAGCTGTTTCAGAACTTAAGAGACTTACAAAACTTAAGTTACTTATCGTTGGGGCCGGAGCAGATTTAGAAAGTTTAAAGGTTTTGGCAAAATCGCAGGGCTTGCCAGTCAACTTTATCGGCGAGGTTTCAAATCATGAAACGGTAAAGTACTATCACAAGGCGAATGCTTTTGCTTTTCCTACACTTCGGCAGGAGGGTTTCCCAATGGTTTTGGCCGAAGCAATGGCGGCAGGTCTTCCCATTATCGCCTCTCGTATCGGTGGTATTCCTTCGGCTATCACAGATGGAGAAAACGGGATTTTGGTAGCTCCTGGCTCGGTCGCGGAACTTTCAAAAGCTATAGAAATGCTATATAAAGACGAGGAACATAGAGTAACTCTCGCGACTAATGCCCAAAAACTTTCAGGGGAAAAATATAGCCAGAAGTGTATGATAAAAAAGTATTTAGAGTTAGTCGCCACATAATTTATGAACGAAGATATTTTCCATTTAGGAATTAAAGCAATAATTAGAAATCCTGAAGGAAAAATTTTGCTTTTGCGGGTTAATTTGGAAAAGCTAACTATCAAAAATAAAGGTGCGTATTGGGATATTCCTGGAGGAAGAATTCACAAGGGATCGACTATCGAAGAAACCTTAAAGAGGGAAATACAAGAGGAGACTGGAATTTTGGAGGTCTACTCATTTAACAAATTAGATATGGTTTTATCAAACATTCGTATTCCACAAGTAGATGGTTCATTTGGGCTTATTCTTGGAATTTATGTTTGTGATGTAGGAAATATTGATAAGATTATTATTAGTGACGAGCACACAGAATACGGTTGGTTTAACCCTCAAGAAGTAGCTGGTCTTTTGCAAGTAAAATATCCCCCAGAATTTTGTGAAAAGATATCAAACTGGCAAAAACGGGTACTACCCGAATCGGGTAGTACCCGGTATTTTGTTGTATCTAAAGTTTATAACGCAAATAGGTTTTTGTGTTGTCACGATAGTATTATCATTAGTCAACCTCAAAGGTTGGTTTTACTAGAGGTATCGAATGTATTTTAAGACATTTTTTGTTAGAATGGTGGGGTGGAAAATTCAAAAGAAAATGGAAACAAAACATTTAAAATAGCAAGATTGATTTATGACTGGCCAAAGCCGTGGGATGGATTAGCTCCTGCTCCATACTATTTAACCAAACATCAAAAGGAATTAGGAAACGAAGTAACTGTGTTTTGTGGTAGATGGGCTAGATCAGGTGGTCCGGAAATGATCAAAGGCGTTAAGGTATTCTCTTTTCCCCGCGAGCCTTTAGAGGGTCTAATGCTCCTTACAACCGCTCCACTCGCGACAATCCGGTTTTTATTTTGGCGGATTTTTAATAAAGTAGATATTTACCATGTTCATGGCCACTTTGGTCTTTATTTATATTTATATAAGTTAATTTTTGGATGGCTAGACGACACGCCCCTAGTTTCCCATTTTCACAATACCACAGCAGGAAGGCTGGAGATTGCTAAAAAAGACAATCTTCCCGCGTCGGACAATTTCTTTATAAGGCATATCTCATTACCGCTTTCTCTTATATCCGATAAATTAGCAATCCGTGTTTCCTGTGCTTGTATTTTTGTTAGTAAACAAAATATTGAAGAAGCCATAAGGTTTTATAACGCGCCTCGCGAAAAATGCTTTTTGGTAGAATCCGGAGTTGCCTGCGAAGTTTTTAGCGCGGAGGAAAAAATAAGGACGGAGGGGGTCAAAAATATTTTATATGTGGGGGCTTTAACGGAAAGAAAAAATATTCAAAATCTTGTGGAAGGTCTGTCCTTTCTTCCAAAATCTTATAATTTAACATTAATTGGTAGGGGGCACGATAGCTATATTGGCCGCCTTAAAGAAACTGCGGAAAAAGTTGGGGTCTTAGATAGGATTTCTTTTGCTGGGTATATAGAAAACTCCAAACTGCCAAAATTCTATGCTACGACAGATATATTTGTAATACCGTCACTTTACGAAGGCTTGCCTAAAGTAGTTTTAGAAGCATTGGCTTCTGGAGTTCCCGTCTTGGCCTCCGGTTTTGATATTAAATCTCCTATTAAAGGTTTATACTTTTTAGATAATCTGACCTCAAGAAAGATCTCAAACGAAATAGTGCGGATCATGCGAAGCCGTGTTCCTGTAGATGTTTCGTACATCGAAAAGTTTTATAGTTGGAAAGCTAAGGCCGAAGAAGTTCAGGCAATCTATGAAAAAATTACCAAGTAGTTGGCTTTTTCTGTTTCTTATACCCATATCAGTGGGTTTTTTCTTTCATCAGGGTTACTATCTATCCTGTAATTCGTATCCAGCAGACGATCAGGTGGATTATTTAACACAAGCTAATTGGATAAAAGAAAACGGGGGAGTTATTAAATTCCCATTACAGCTTATAACAAACAACTTTACCGAAAACAGGAAGCACCCTTTATATTCGCTGGTGCTTTCCATTATCGCAGAGAAGGATGTTAGTTTTTTTAAGAACGCCAAGATTTTAGAATTCGCCGTTTCTCTTTTGACAATTACGGTCCTTTTTATTGTTGCTTTTAAAGCTTTTAGTCTTACGACTGCAGTAATTGCGACTTCAATATTCGCCGCTAACAAATTTATCATGGAGGAATTTTCCCTTTTAGTTCCGGATGCAATGTTTCCGGCGCTTGTCGCGCTATCTTGGTTTTTTATCGCGAAAGGTTTTAGTGAAGATAAAGGAAGAAATTTTTTGTGGGGGATGGTTTTTGCCTCGATTGCGTTTTTATCAAAACCTGTAGGGATATTAATACTCGGTTCGTATTTAATATCATCTTTAGTTATCTATCGAAGGTCGCTCCATAGAATAAAGGAATTCGGGTTGTCTCTTTTGGTTTTTATCGCGGTAGCGTCACCGCTTCTTATCAGAAATTTTATAATTTACAAAAATCCTTTTTATAATAACAACACCTCACTTCTTTGGATTGATGACAGGCAACAAAGGAGAGCCGTAGGATTTAAAGAAAATCCGCCCACAGTATTTGATTATTTAAGGTCTCACAAGGTTCGGGATGAAATTATTAATACTAAAAATGGCGCGATAGGACTCATCTCCAATATTTCACTGATTACTCTTTTTGAGGTAAGAAGATTACGCTATCCTGTTATTCTTCTTCTTTTAATGGTCGTTGGGATATTCCTCGACAAAAACCGGCGGAGGGCGCTTTTTTCTGCCGTATTGTTTGGATCGTTTTATCTGTTTTTTTCCTACAATTATAAAGTTAGCCCCCACTATCGCCATATTATACCCATTAGCTTTTTGATATTTTTCTATGTGATTAATGCGTTGTCGAAAGTACTGCCAAAAAGAGTACTATTAATATGCGTGGCTTTGATCTCTTTTCTCCCGCTTTACGTAGTAATTATTGAGAAGAAGATATCACCAATTTCAGAAATTAATGTAACAAACCTCGAAATACCGTCCGAACAAGCGGCTTTTCTATATTTTGCAAAAGATAATTTTGACGATAGAACAATTATCGTTAAGGGAAATGAAGAAAGATTGGCTTATGAATGGTATGACAGCGTCCATGGAGTTGTCATACCTCATCCGTATTTTGCTACATTTGAGGAATTCGCATCATTTCTAAAGGAGAAAGATGTTAGGTATGTGGTCATTGGCCCTTCAACTGCACTTTCCTTTAAGGGAATTTATCAAAATTATTTCTATGCCGATAGTGGAAAGATGATTATTAAAGCCGTTCCCGCTGGGTGGAAACAAGTTTTTACAAAATATGACCGTGCCTTTGTTTTTAAAATCAACTAGAGCCAAGTTTTCTTTTATATGTTTGATCTTTCTTCTGCTCCGCGCTTTCTTCTATTTTCTATCTCCAACAGAGCTGGGTGATACTTACAACTTTTTTCATTTTTCAGATGCCCTATCACATTTTATCTACCCCGTTACCGAAAAAAGGCTTCCATTATTTTCCTTGATTTTGATCCCAGGATTATTGTTTTCTGATCCTGTAGTATATGGAAGGGTACTTGTAACTGGAATCTCCTTATTAACGCTTTTTCTTGTTTATAGGTATTCATTCTCCCTTTTTAAAAAGAGTAATTTTTCTTTGGCTTCGGTAGCTTTATGTGCCCTTTCGCCGTTTTATTTTTATTGGTCCTCACGGGTTCTTACCGAGGCGCTATTTTCTTTTCTTGTTCTTTTGGCATTTTACATTTTCTATCGTAAAAAATACTTTGCGCTTGGAATTATCTGCGCTTTGGCGGCGATTACCCGCTATGAGGGAGTAATTCTTATGATCTCATTTATCCCGTATCTGCTAATTAAAAAGGATTTTAGAAATTTCGTAATCTTTATTTCTCTTCCAGTTTTCGCTCTGGGTTTAGTTTTTATTAGATTATTAAATTCCCCATATCTTTTGGAGCCGTCAGGTTTTCATTATAGCCCGTGGTCATTTTTTATTATACCCGCGGGTTTGTTATTTATTTTTGGAATAATACCTCACAGGATACCGTCGTTAAATCTAATATCTAAATGTTCTGTTAAAAAGATGATTGAATACAGCCCATTTGCTCTCTTTATTATTTTTAGTCTCTCGCTTTTTTTTCTGTGGGTAGCGGCGCTTCCCCGGCTTTTTTGTTTTTTAATCCCCCTGTTATCGGTGCCTGCTGGGAGATTTATATTATCTCAAAATAACGATAAAAAAATCGTCAATATATTGATCTGGTGTCTTTGCTTAGGGTTTTTAATTTACTTTAGGCAAAATTATCGTTTTCAGTTTCTTTTTTTGGATAAAGGCTTTGCCCTAGTTTTTCTTTTGATCTCGTTTTCTGCGATTATTAGCTTAATAGCTTTGAATAAGAAATCTGTAGCTTTTACACTTGCAACTTTGGGGATGGTTGTTTCGTTGTTCTCTTATTCTTTTTACTTTAAGGATGTTTATATTTCGGTTTATAAATCGTTGCAATTTGCCAATAATTTAGAAGGGAAAATAATATATAGCGACGAAACTGGATTAACCGGATGGTATTTAAAAAACAAGAACATCGTTTATTTTGATGATACTGAATGGCCAGAACGGGTGAAATCGTTAAAGTCTAACGGGGTCCGTTATGCTATAGTTACCAATGAGTTTGACGAGTTGCGCCGGCTTGTTTTTATAGAAAAGAAATCAAACAGGAGTGAGGTCAAAATGATTTTTGAGAAAAAGATTAATGATCGTGGTTATATGAGATATACCCGTATTTATGAAATTATTTAAGGACTTACTGCTCTCTGTTGTAATTCCAATTTATAACGAAGAAAAAACTTTAGCAAACATCGTTTCTCATGTGGAGCAGGTTACTTTTGTTGAAAAAGAAATTATTCTTATTGACGATTGTTCAAAAGATACAAGCCCACAAATTTTAAGGAGATTGGAAAAAGAAAAAGGTTACAAAGTTATATATCACAAAAAAAATACGGGTAAGGGTGGGGCTCTAAGATCAGGATTTTCGTTGGCAACCGGCGATTATGTAATTGTCCAAGATGCCGATTTGGAATACGATCCCCAAGATTACAAAATCCTTCTAAACGAATTGGATAAAGGGGATTTTAAAGTTATTTACGGATCACGATTTATGGGAGATTACAAAGATATGTTAAGTTTGTACTATATCGGAAACAAGGTTTTAACAATTTTAGCAAATCTTTTATTTGGACAATCCTTAACCGATATGGAAACTTGTTATAAATTAATACCCATCGATGTAATAAAAAAAGTGGATATTAAATCAATGAGGTTTAATTTTGAGCCCGAGATTACGGCAAAAATTTTAAAAATGGGATACAAAATAAAGGAAGTGCCAATTTCATACGCGGGAAGAACTCATAAAGAAGGAAAACATATTACTTGGAAAGATGGGTTTTCTGCTCTTTGGACTTTAATAAAATTTAGATTTGTGGATTAAATGAACCCAGAAAAAGTCCAGATCTCCATACTATTATTTTCTATATCTTTTTTTTGCTACTTTTTTTTGTGGTTGGGTCTTTATAAAACCGGAAGAAATCAAATTCTTATTCAAAGTGAAGACGCGATTCCAGCGACCTACCTGCCCTTTTCTGTAATAAAAGGCAATGGATTTTACCTAGACGAGTACTACAACTTTTTTAATAAGCATTGGCCTAACCACGAGAACAGTCCCGGGAAGCTTTTTTATCTTCTTGAGATACCGGAAAGAGGTTTAGCATCTGCTTTTACTGTAGTAGCACCTGTTTTAGCGTTACCGTTTTATCTTCCGATTTCGACTCTAGGAATAAATTATAAATCGCCGCTAGTCCCGATCACCGCTCATTTTGCGGCATCTTTTTATGTTTCCCTGTCTGTAGTTTTTGTTTATTTGATACTTTTAGCAGTAACAAAAAAGCCAAAGGAGAGTTTGTTGGCCGCGATAGCGTATGCTTTTGGAAGTATTTGTTTTGGTCTAACTTCTCAAAGTTTGTGGCAACACGGAATAAATCAGATGCTTTTATCCCTCGGTACATTGCTTTTAATAAAGAACAAACCAGTTTCAGCTTTAGCATTCTCGTTAGCCGTTTTTAGCCGCCCCCCAAATATCGTCTTTGCGATTTGGGCATGCGTCTATGTTCTGTTAAAAAATAGGAAGACGATAATTTCCTTTTTGCTTTGGGGTCTGCCCCCTCTAATTCTGCAACTTGCATATAACGCTCTTTATCTTGGTGGGGTGTTTAACTATCCGTACAAGGATCAGCAATTTGTTAACTGGCAAGGAAGATTTCCGGAGGGTTTTTTGGGACTTTTATTTTCTCCAAGTAAGGGAATTTTAGTAATTTCCCCGATTTTTATTCTCTCGTTTATTGGCGTTTTTCGGTTATGGAAATCAAAAGGAAAAACTGAATTTAAGTTGCTTTCTCTTTCCATTTTAGCCCTGTTTCTCGTAATGGGAAAATGGATACATTGGTTTGGCGGATGGTCGTTTGGCTACAGAATGGTTTCGGAGTCTCTTCCATTTTTAACTATATTTCTGGTATTTTTTCTAGTCGATTTTTATAAATTCCCTAGATGGCGCTCTATTTTTTATTTGCTTTTAGCTTTTTCGATTACAATGCAACTTAGCAGTCTATTTTTTGACTTTAGGGAGTGGCATACTATTTATGATAACGGGCCCTATAATACCGCTTGGCTTTGGTCAATACGCGATTCCATGCCGATTTATTTCCTTCGTTTGGCGCTTGCCAAATTTAGCCTTTCACTATGAAAAAAGACTTTTTTATTTTTGTAATACTTATACTTTCCCTTGCAGTTAGGTTAACTGGGATTAACTTTGGTTTGCCTTTGGAACTGCATCCCGACGAAGGAAGGCTAATATACCCCGCTAATTCTATGGCGGTTCATTTTATGGATTCATTGCAGGGTTGGGGAGATACCGCCTTTTTTAATCCGCACATGTTTTATTATGGAGGATTTAGTATTTATCTGATGATGTTCCTTATTAAATCTGTCTCTTTTACATTGGGGGGGTTTGGGTTAATTGATATTTCCAATATTGGTTATGCATTTGCTCTAGCGAGGATAACGACCACCTTTTTTGGAGTCCTGACCGTTTATATTGTTTATCTTCTTACAAAGAAGCTTGTTGACATAAAAGCCGGTCTTATTAGCGCGTTATTTATCGCTTTTTTTCCTACACATGTTATTTTATCCCACTATCTTTCTCCAGATATCATCGCGGCCTTTTTTGGAATTTTGTGTGTTTACTTATTGTTTTCCGGTAAATTTTATCTATCCGCGATAGCGCTCGGATTGGGCGTTGGAACTAAATACTACCCCGCAACTTTGGTTCTTCTCATCATTCCATATTGCCTTTTTACCGTTAAGGAAACTATACTATCGCGCCTTTCAATTATATTTCGTGTAGGGATTATCTCTCTAGCTTTTTTTCTTCTCACTAATCCTCATGTGGTCTTAAGCTTTCCAGAGTTTTTTTCCGACATGCAAAGCCAGTTTTTAAGAAATTCTGGAGGCATTATGGGTGCTGTAAGTCCAAGATTTTTATATCTACTTGTAAACGATGATACCTCATCAATGGGGAAGTTTTTTGGTAATAGTTTATTTTCTGATTTGGGCCCTTTTTCTTTGATAATGGTTATATTCTCTTTGATTGCGGGATTCGTAAATCAAAACAAAAAAATCAGATTCCTTTCTATTTTTTCAATATTTTATTTTTGCTTTGTTTCTTTCCCAATATCAAAAGAGATGAGGTGGTTGACATTTGAATTCCCTATACTCGCCGTTCTTGCGGGCAGTTTTGTCACTAGTTTTAAAAGAGTTAATTTAACCTATACTCTCACCGTTTTACTTTTAATTTATCCGTTGAGTAAGTCAATTATTAGCGCGGCGGCATTTGCTAAGGGGGACACTAGGACAGAAGCAATAAAGTGGGTTGAAGATAATCTTCCTAAAAACTCAACGATTATCTCCGATCATATTCAGGTAGCGCGGGCGCCATTTGATAGTGATAAATTTCACGTTATCGAAATTTTGCATAACAAATACAATACAGGCGGAATTTTTGAGACCGAGAGGCCTTTTGATCTAAGTTATCAATCAAAACCATTCTATATGGTAACCAACGAAAAATATTATGATTATTACACATCATCCGATTTTATATCTTTATTTCCACAGCTTTCGCAGAAGTGGCTGTTGTTTTATTCCAAGATTACAAGTGAGCTAGAGTTAATCAAATGTTTTAAAAGTTTTGAAAGTGATATTGTTCCTTTTACTGGGCCGGATATTTGCGTTTACCGCCTTGATGATTAGATAATATTACCTAGATATGATTAAAGAAAGATCTTTATTTTCGGATAGCGTAACCACAACCATAGCAAGCTTCGGGGCTCAATTTTTGACCTTTGTTATTTCCGCTTTTATTGCCGCCCAGTATGGCGCTACTTCTAAAACAGACGCCTTTTTTTATGCGCTTTCTGCGGTAGTCGTTGTTAATGCTGCGGTTAGCGGAGTATTAAAATCGGTGTTTACCTCTGTATTTTTACGGTTTGTTCACAAAGAGAAACAAAATGATAAAGAAATCCTTGCCTCGTTTTATCTGTACTTTTTGATTTTTCTTTTCGCGGTATGGTCGCTTTTTAATGTATCTAGCTATCTTGTAACTATATATGTCGCAGTTCCCGGAATTCCGGATCGGGAGCTTTTGTTTAGGGTAGCTTTTCAATTATCATTTATGATTATTTTTAATGGGTTGGTGGAATGTTTTTCTACGGTTTATAACACTTATCAAAAATTTATTGTTCCCATACTTACTCCAATCTTAAGAAGCTTTTTTTTTATTGGTTTTGTTTGGTTAACCTTAGAAAATATTGGGGTGGAAAGTTTGTCTATTGGAAATTCTTTAGCGGAATTTTTCCATATGATTTTACTTTTTATAATTTTAAAAACCAGAGGGTCCTATTTTGGATTAAGTTTAAATCTACATCCTGCTGTAAGGAAAATGATGACGATATCCTTACCCTCTTTTTTAAGTAATGCTACAACTAGAATAAATGAATTTATTGACGCATCCTTTGTCGCTCCCGTAATTATTGGTGGGGTAACAATTGTTAATTATGCTAATAAAATATCCTCCATTCCTGCAATTCTTCTTAGTGGTGGGTTCTTGACGGTAATTTTAACCCACTGGTCGTTAAAGAAAAATGTTGATGGGGAGGATTCCCTAAAAGATAGCGTATTAAATTCATTACTTGCCATAGGAACTATCTTTATTCCTGTCTTAGTTATAATGTTTGTTCTTCGCGAGCCATTAGTAAAATTAATGTACGAGAGGAAAAACTTTACTCCAGAATTAACTTATAAAACGGCAATGCTGGTAGGATTATATTTGTTTGGGTTGTTGCCTTTGATGCTTGGGCGGATTTTGACGCGGGCTTTTTTAACATTGGAGGATACTTGGACGCCTTTTTGGGTTGGGAATATTCGTGCCGTAGTAAATGTTTGTTTTAATTTTATTTTAATTGGCTTGTTTGGTTATATCGGGGTTGCAATTTCTACATCCCTTACATCCTTGCTGCTTTTTAGTTTTATGATAATTAAATTAAGAACTCGACTGAGGATAATATTTAATAAGAATTATTTATTAGAGTGGGGTAAGATTTTTTTATCTGGGCTGATAACCGGTATTGCTATATATGAATTGAAGAAACTCTTGTTTGATGGATTTGTCGGTATTGTGGTGCTGGGTATCGTTGAAGAAATCACGGCTATTGGATCAATATCAGTTACTGGACTATTAATATACCTAATGATCTGTTATTTTTTTAAAGCCCAAAAGCTTTTTGAATTATTAAAGCTGATTAAAAAGGGGTGAGATCCAAAATAGAATCTCGTTCCATTAAATTATGAATATTTGTATTTTTTCGACAACCTATTTTCCAAATATTGGCGGAGCGGAAAGATTTACGCATGGCCTAGCTTCTTATCTCACTGAAAAAAATGAGAAGGTATATGTACTGGTTCCTTTTGATCCGAAAACCCTGACAAATTTTTCTGCAAAGTATAAAATTCTAAAACTTCGTTTTCTTTCACCTGTTCGTCGGTTCAAAAAACTTCTCGAAGCAGCTCTTTTACTTAATCTTTCCTTTTATCACCTAAAATATC
>PEYT01000004.1 GCA_002774285.1 candidate division WWE3 bacterium CG08_land_8_20_14_0_20_40_13
AGACATAGAGGGCACCTTGGATGTTTAGTTTTTTTAACCATAATTGGCTATTTTAGGGGAAAAACTAAAGATTTGCTCGTTATGAAGCTGAGAGATGGCTATTTCACCCACCACTTTTTGAACGCTACCGAGAGAGAGTAGTATTTTTCCGTTTCTGTTTTGGACCCGAGGGCGCGGAAGTATGCCAACCCCCGGATCTTTTCTTTTTATCAACAACTTCGTGATAAAATAGCCCTGTGGGGGAAAATCAGATAGAAGAAATAAAAAACCGCCTTGATATAGTTTCCGTTGTGGGTTCTTATCTTCACCTTACCAAAGCCGGAAAAAACTACAAAGCTTCTTGTCCTTTCCACGCCGAAAAAACGCCTTCTTTTATGGTCAGTCCGGAAATTGGGGTTTATAAATGCTTTGGCTGTGGAAAATCAGGTGACATTTTTTCTTTTGTTGAGGAATTTGAGCATGTGGATTTTAAGGACGCTTTAGATATTTTGGCGGAAAAGGCTGGGGTCCGTTTAGTCAAAATGTCGCCAACTGGAGAAAAAACCCGTAAGGAAAAAATCCTTGAAGCCAATTTTTTGTCCGCGGAGTTTTATCACTACCTTTTAACCCAACATAAGTTTGGTGAGGTTGCCAGAAACTATCTTAAAAACCGTGGTATTACGGATTCTACAGTCAAAGATTTCCAGATGGGTTACGCTCCCCGCTCTTGGGATTCCTTGGGAAATTTTTTAATCAAAAAAAATTTTTTAGTTACAGATCTTGCGGCAGGAGGCCTTGTTAAATCAAAAACAACCGGTAGGGGATTTTTTGATATGTTTCGAGGACGACTGATGTTTCCATTAAAAGACACGCGGAGTCGGGTCATCGGGTTTTCGGGAAGAACTTTGTTTAATGAGGAACCGAAATATATCAACACCCAAGAAACAGAAATATTTAAAAAGGAGTCGTTTCTTTTTGGAATAAATCTGGCAAAAGACGCTATTAAAAAGAAAAAGTTTGCGGTTGTTGTTGAGGGGGAATTTGATATGATAACGCCGTTTCAACACGGGCTAACCAATATCGTGGCTTCCAAAGGAACTAGTCTTACTCGCCATCAGATTGGAATTTTAAAAAATCTTTGCGATGAAATGGTGATATTTTTTGATACCGATACGGCGGGTCAAGAGGCGTCCCTGCGGGGTATTGAGCTTGCGGAAAGCGAGGGGATAAATGTAAAAATTGGAGAGTTGCCGGATAAGTATAAGGATCCGGACGAGGCGGTGCGGGCGGATTCTGCTGGGTTTTTCTCCTGCGTTAAGAATTCGCTAGGGGTATATGATTACTATATCGCTCAAGCCAAAAAACGCTTTGATCTTAAGGACTCAATAGGAAAAAAGAAAGCGGGGGATTTTGTGGTGTCAAAAATCGCGGGAATCGTAAATCCCATAGAAAAAGAACACCACATAAAGCACCTCGCCGAAATTTTAGATGTTTCGCAAAACGCGGTATGGGATTTAATAAAAAATTACGAGACAAAAAAAGCTTTAGGAATAAAAAGTAACGAAGATATTGATGAAACAGGAAAAGCGGCAAAAGGTGATGCGGAAGAACTGCTTTTGGCGGTTCTACTTAAGGCCCCGATTGACACTTCGCAAAAAAATCTTAATAAGTTGGATCCCAGGGATTTTAAGAGAGGAGAAAATTCCCAGATATTTACGGCATTAAAAGATTACTTAATTTCAAGAAAAAAACCTTTGGATATTAAGGTATTCCTTTTAAACTTACCAGACAATCTTAAAGAAATTGTCCAAGCGTTGTATCTTAAAGACATATCAGATATCGCATTTTACCCCGATAAATTAGAAAAGCAGTTGACAAATTTATCGTTAAAGCTTAAAAGAGAAGCGGTCAAGGCTGAACTTAATGAAATTAGTGGTAAAATAAAGACAGCAGAAAGAGAAGCTAGGGAAGAAGAGCTAAAAACTTTATCGGATAGATTTAAAGAATTATCAAAAATCCTTTCGCGTTTTGAAAAATTCAGTTATGAGTAATTTAAAAGACGATCCCAAAACAAAAGAGCTTATAGTTCTTGGAAAACGCCGGGGGTATATTACCCAAGATGAGGTTTTAAAGTTGTTTCCTCAAGCGGAAGAAAAAATCGAGGTTTTGGACGAGCTTTTTACAATTTTTATTGAATCTGGAGTAAATGTATTTGATACTACCGAAGAAGCGCAGGAAGAAAAAAGAAAGGAAGATCTGGAAAAAGTCGAAATTACCGCCTCTCTTGATGTTTCAATTACGAGCGATCCGGTAAGAATGTACCTGCGGGAAATTGGCAAGGTAAAACTTTTGACGGCCATTCAGGAAATTGACTACTCACAAAAATGTGAAGTAGGGAAATTTTTACGGATAATGGAGAATTTAAAAAATAAAGGGAAAAGTTTGGATGATAAAACGATCGCTAAAATAATGGGACTTAAGCCAAAGGAACTTAAAGGGGTAAAAAAGCTATTGGAAAAATTAAAGAAGGAAAAAAGGCTTGATGAAATCCCAACGGCAAAAAGCGAACTTATCCGTTGTAATTTACGGTTGGTGGTTTCTATTGCCAAAAAATACATTGGGCGGGGGCTTCCATTTTTGGATTTAATTCAGGAAGGAAACCTAGGATTAATGCGGGCGGTTGATAAATTTGATTGGAGACGGGGTTTTAAATTTTCTACTTACGCCACTTGGTGGATTAGGCAAGCCATTACCCGCGCTATTGCGGACCTTGCACGGACCATTAGAATTCCTGTTCACATGATAGAAACCATTAACAAATACAAAAAGGTTAAAAGAGAATTGGAGCAGGAGTTAGGGCGCGAGCCCACTCCGGAGGAAATAGGAAATATTATGGGAATTGAGCCCGAGAAGGCGCGGGAAATTGTAAAAATATCGCAAGAACCCACATCAATAGAAACCCCCGTTGGCAAAGAAGAAGACAGTAGGCTAAAGGAATTTATTCCCGACGATTCTTCCAAAGGCCCAGACGAGATAGCAAGTTACGAGCTTTTAAAAGGTCACATCGGTGAGGTACTTTCAACACTATCGCCGCGAGAGCAGAAAGTATTGGAATTAAGATTTGGTTTGGTTGACAATAGGCCACGGACTTTAGAGGAAGTGGGGAAAGAATTTGGTGTAACGCGCGAGCGGATCCGTCAAATAGAGGCCAAGGCCCTGCGGAAACTCCGTCACCCATCCCGCAGTAAGAAGCTTAGAGATTATCTGACATAAGAGCTTTGGAAGTGTCCCAGAAATATGGGTTTCCCAAAACCTCTTTTTCGTAGGCCCACCATTCCACCCCCCAAAAGTATTGGTCTTTTAGACCGGTCTTTTTTGCGTACTCTATCATTTGGACAAATTTTTCTTTGCTCATAGTGTGGTCTTTCTCTTCCCGTGTCATTTCCAGAATTGGTTTTGTACCCCATGGCTCCGCTTGAAGTTCGGTTACAATCATCTTTTCAATATTTACTCCCATGACTAGCGCTTTAAATTTGTAAAACGAAGGTGGTAGGGGGTAATTAAAATAAACCGATTTATTAACAAACGGTATTTTAAAAGCCGAGCTTTTATACATCGATATAGCTAGGATGTCCCCAAGGTTTTTTGATAAAAACCACAACCCGCCCTCACCGCTGTCTTGAATAACTATCTTCCCCGTGGGATTAAGAGTTCTTACAAGTTCAATTTCGCGCTTTAAAAAATTGGTATCGGCAAGGGCTTTTGGGCAATCCCCAAAAGGGAAAAATGGTTCGTTTTCCACTTGCCAAGCGGAAATTGCTGTGTTGTCTTTATACCGTGTTACAGTTTCCTTTATAACGGATAGAAGTTTTTCTCTCTGATCGTTTTCGCTTCTGCCTTTAATAAATAGGGGGTCGTGACATTCCGGCCATCGCGGAACCTTTCGGCCTATGGCCAAGACCACCTTTGCGTCCCTTTTTTTAGCCTCTAAGATTTGAAAGTCCAGATCGGAAAAGTCATAAACTCCGTCCAAGGTTTCTATTTTATTCCAATAGGCTCCCAATCGCAGATTTTTAATTTTTAAATCATCCAAAACCGCAAGATAAGTTTTTTTCCAATCAAGCGACAATTCGTTTTGAGCATAGTAAGGGCTAAAATTTGCGCCGTATTCAATTTTGTCGGTATCGTAAACGGTCACCGTAGATGTTAAAACAGCAATAGATGATAATAGGGAAACCGCGCTTTTAATTATAGTATCTAGTAAATCCATATGCTAAATAATGTACCCCTTTATTTTTTCTGGAACAAGATTAAGCTCGTTTTTCCAACTGGTTAGCGAGATTTCTTTTATTGGATTAGCTTCCAAAAGAAAAGTTTTAAGAAGATCAATCTTTTCCGCGGGTTTTCCGCATAAAAGTTTGGCAATCTTTTTATTTGTTAGCGCTTTAATATAACCATCCTCCTGCCCCATAATGTAATCTGCAATGAAAATCGGTTTTCCTAAGAGTCCTGCCTCCACAGACATTTGGGCAACGGAAAAGGCAAGAACGCATCTGCTTTTAGCCACCCAATCAGCCATTTCTTGTTCATTTAACCAACTTAAAAACCGCAAATTTCTTCTATTTTTAAACTCTTTTGATTTTTTTTCATAAAATTTTGTGTTTTTTCCGCAGACAAAAACGAATGTGTAGGGAGTATCCTTAAATGTTTCCGACATGATTTTGATATATTTATCCGTTTTATGTATCCATCCGCCACCCGCTGTGACAAGAATGATATTCTCCGTATTTGTTTTGGGGTTGAAATAAAAAGCCGGTCGGGCTAAAGGTCCCGAAAGAAAGATGTCGCTTTTTTTAACTCCCATCTTTTGCACTTTGGAAAGGTCGTTTGGCCAGAAAGCCAAGTATTTATCGGCGCGCGGCTTTGCCATATATGCCATGTGAAGCACTGGGTCCAAAAGAACCATCATTGTTTTGGCGTGGCAAACTGGATGAATAAACGGATGTGTTGATATTACAAGATCGAATGATTCAAGGTTACACTTTAATTTTCCTAATCTTTTTTCCAAGCCATGAGTTGCCGCTTCTATGTAAAGGTTGGCGACGGGCATTCTATCGGTAAGATTAAAAAGAGATCGGTAACTTTTTGGGGATTTGGTTAATATCTTGTAAAGATCTCCGTTTACTTTGGGGATAACATCAAAAACCTGCGCCGAATGACCCCAGATTTTTATCCAAGATTCCAAAGCTGTCGCAACAGAAAAATGACCTTGTCCTCCGGTTCCGGTTAATACCGCAATTTTTTTCATGCGCAAGTCACTTTAGCTCAAATGTTACAGTTACCGTTTTTTGAATATTTGTTGACCCGGGCTCCACAGGAACGCTTCCACCTCCGCCCATTCTGCCATAATCTGCTTTAAGCACAGGGTAGGGTGACGATGTTCCGCCTTCGGCCACATTTAATACTTCACCAAGCCTTTTTCCCGAGGATCTAGCTATTATGTCGGCTTTACTTCTTGCATCATTTATCGCCTCTCCAAGCAAGGATTTTTCTATTTCTTTAGTATCTTCTATGGAAAAGCTGGGGCCATATACATTGGTGGCTCCCGATCCTGCCAAGAGTGTTGCTAAATCGGAGGCTCTTTTTACATCTTTAAGATTTATGGTTACTGTGTTCAAAACATTCCATTGTCCGGGTTTATATTTTTGACGGTCTCCTTCGTACACATAATCCTGATTTTGATAAATACTTAAATTTTGCGTTTGGATATCCGTTTCCGCGATTCCAAAATCTTTAACCGCTTTGGTAATGGCAGAAATTTTGTCATTAACTTCCGCTATAGCCTTTTCTTTACTATCGTTGTATGTGCTAACGCCGGCAGAATACGAAGCCACTTGATTGGCCTCCTTTTTCTCTGACATTCCAGAAACAGTTACCGATTTCTGATAGCTGTAAGTTAGGTTTCCCCAATTAATATTCCGCCACGGAAAAAGATATGAAAGAAGAAGAATGATAACCGTTGTAAATAAAACCAAAATCATTGCCTGCAGTGGAAGTTTTGAAAAATTCATATTCGTATTATAGATATGAAACAAACTTAAGCTATTAATGATCTTATCGTATCAAAAATTAAAAAGAAAAGAAAATAGAAAAGCGGCATCCACAATTATATTTGGACACCGCCTTCCTGGGGGTAATGGAAAGTGGTTACTTTTTGCCCTTCTTTGCTTTCTTCTTTTTTGCAGCCACAATTTCTCACCTCCTTGGGTAAATATATTGAGACGAAATTTAATCGATTCTCAATGATTTAAATTAAAGACTATTTATTTTGGGAGTCAATAGATACTTTGTCGGGAATTATTCGCGGCAACAGTTTATGGCTTTTGTAACAAGGTTTCCAAGGGTATCAAAAATGGAAGACTTAAAAATAATTTTTGAAATTTTTTTATCATCTTTTAAAAAATTAATATTTGTATCGTCAATTTTTGGAAGGGATTTCTTATCGATAACTTTTAGATTTAATCCCCAAAAAAGACTATACAATTTGTAAGCCTTATCAAACATTCCTTGCGCCTCTTTATTGTCCCCTTTTCCTAGCATTTTTGTTCCAACTTCAATAAGGCGCATGGATCCGGCTAGGAGATGTTTGCTAATGCACCATATTTCCCCTTCGTAATCTTTAACAATTTTTGCTAAAAGTTCCTTGCGCATTTCACGAACCTCTCTTAAAATTTCATAATATCTTTCTTTTTTTGTTTTTTCCGCGGTAAAAAAAAGATGTTCCTCGATGCTGATTAAATTCATTATCCCGATAGATAAATCTTCATCAGAGGAAAGATCCAGCTTTCCACCGTTTTCTAATTTTTTCACTTTTTCCAGAAGCTCGTTTACATCGTTAGTCATATTGTTAAGTATAACGCTAGGCTTAAAACAAGTAAAAGCGAAACTGGGACGATAACCTTTTGATAAGGAAAATATACTGTGCCTTGGTTTTTTCTTCTCAAAAAATTCTCAATCCCTTGGGAAATAATGAAAGTTACTAGCCCTAGGAAGATTCCCAAGGCTAATTTGTCTACGCCAAGGACTTTATTTAACGGATTGCCAAAAAAATCTTTAAGATACAAGGGTGCTACGATCAAAATCAACATCGCAATGGTTGAAATTACTTCTCTGTTTGGAACTGCAACTTTTTTTCTTTCCAAAAAAGTAGCCAGCCATAATCCGGAAGCTATTATCATGGCTCCAATCCATAATCCCGTGATAATGTCATCAACTCCAAAATACCGAGAAAGTCCTATCCCCGCGCCAACGGCTAGTGTACAAACCGGACAGACAGCGAAAGCGCTTTGCGCAAAAAAGAAAAGTGAGAATAAGAGAAAGAAAAAAGCAACAGCAATCATATTACGGCAACCCGGCCTTACTTCGTAAGTAATTTTTTGCTTCATCAATTCCTATAAAACATTTGCCATTGGCGAACAAAAAGGGAACCCCGACGGTTTCCATGCCTAGGTTGCAGGATTTTGCTACCTCAACGAGTTCTTTGGAATTTTTGGCATTGCCATAAACTTCTTTTTCTTCGAAATTTACTTTTTCTTTAATTTTATTTTCTTCAATGTATTTTGCTAAATCTTTGCAATGGGGACAAGTATTACCAAAGTAGAGAACAGTTTTCGAGGTATCTATTTTGGAAGCGGGTTTACCGGATAATGAGGATACTGCCAAAAAAGCTAATCCTGCCACAATAAAAATTAATCCGCTAAAGGTTAATTTCCCCATGCCGAGAAATCTATCAAATATATCGATGTTCATCAATGACTTATCGTTTTTCAGTAAATAGGGGGGTTCCCGATTAGTACAGTTTGTTATTGTAAAAAGCATCTTAAAGAGAGTAGTATACAGGAAGTGATACAATTTGGGGGGTTCGCACACAAGGATTTTATAAGATGAGTAGCCGTGTGAGGAACTCCTTAAATGTATGAGTACAAGCACCAAAAATCAAAGCAAAATATTGGTGGATATAGGGTCTTCTACTGTTAAGGTCTACAAGCAGAAAGGAAGTGCTGTCAGCCCGCTTTTTACAAGGTCGATACCATTTAAGGAGCGGTTTGATCAAGATATAGGAATTTATGAGCCAAACAAGACCGAGCTTTTTGAACTTCTTAACGAGATTAAGGACAAACACCCAGATTCACAAATAAAGTTATACGCGACCGCTTTATATCGAAAACTTACCACAAAGGCAAAAACAGAATTGATATATGAGGTGTTTGTGAGAACTGGACTATTCTTTAACATAATCTCCCACGAGCTGGAGAACTTCTATTTAGAGATCGCCCTTGTAGGAAAATATACTAAAGATGAGCCTGTTTTGCTTGTCAATATCGGGGGTGGTTCCACGGAACTTGTCGCCATGTATGGAAACGAAGCGGTAGAAAAACGCAATATAGATTTTGGGGTTGGAACTATACTTACAAATTTTCCAAAGTTAAACGAAAATTATTCTGGCCATGATTTGCAAGAAGTAGTTGAGAGCATCAAAGAAAAATTACCGGAACTGCAAAATGGGTTTAGTACCGCTATTTACAATGGTGGGGAATTGACCTATATGAGGCTTGCAAAATATAAATTAGATAAAAACTTAATTTTTTCGGATCCGAATCACCCAAATACAATCTCTGCCGAATATTTTCTCAAGAGGAATAGGGAAATCTATAGCGAAGTGTCAATTAACGACCTAAAAAACCTAATGCCCGACAATCCTAATTGGATGTTGGGATCCAGAGCTTGCTGTGCCATTGCGCAAGCCGTGTTCGATAAATACAATGTAAAAACAATCGTCCCGTCAGATTCGAATTTGATCGATGGTGTTGTAAGACAGGAGTTTAGGTATGTAACAATAAGCGGTAGCTTTAGAAAACATCTGCCCTACATCTTAGAAGCAAGAAAGAAACTTGTGGAAGGAAAGGTCCAAGTTTTAAGCTCACGTTTTACCGAGCCAAAGAATCCCGGGGAGGAATTTGTAGTTTTTACTGGGGAGGAGAACGCAACACCCTTGGAATTGGAAAGGCACCACCTAGATTCAATTAATAGGTCAGATGCTTTGATAGTATGCGATCCTGAAGGATATGTAGGAGCTTCTGCTTTAATCGAGATTGGATATGCGCAATCAATTGGTAAAAGGATAATATTTACAGAAAAACCCGAAGAATTCATGCTCAACACTTTGCCACGGGAGGTTGGTTTGTAGGAAAGTGAGAATATGGGTCGTATCCGGGGTAGGCTTCAGTTTCTACGATAAGTAAACTAGTCACCAATCCGGAAAATTCCGTTTGCAACACACACCCGACAAGTTCTCTAGCAACTACCAGAGAGGGACGAACAAAGAAATTTCGACCTAGGGGCGTAAATTGTCAGATTTTTTCCCATGATCCCCTCCAGTGATTTTTTGTGAACTCTCCACGCCCGCGTCAGACGCGGTGTGGCATCTTCCTCCGCTTTCGTCAAGTAGGACTTGACGAAAGTATTTATAGGATTCATCCACACCCCCCAGCAATGCTCGATGATGGGGCTTTCTCTAAATCTTGGAGAATCCATTGTGAATTTTATCACAACACTTCGCTAAACATAGGTTGGAAAAGTTGTTATAATAAAAGAGGAGGTGATGATTATGATCTTTTTAATCCCGTTAATTGTTGTTATTGGCGTTGCTTTGTACGCTGTTTCGGTTTACAATTTTTTGGCTTCGGCTAAAGTTAGAATAAAAGCGGCCATTCAGGAGATTGGAAATCAGCTAAAGCGTCAGGCAGAGCTTATTCCAAATCTTATCGAAGCGACCAAAGGGTATATGAAGCACGAAAAGGAAATCTTTGAAATGCTTTCTAAGGCCCGCCAAAAAGTAGACTCCGCTGTAAAATCGGGAAAGGTTTCTGATATGGTTTTGGCAAACGACTCTTTGGTCAAGATGATTCCGCAACTTACAGCAACATTTGAAAGTAATCCAGAAATTAAAGCCAGCGAAGTAGTAAAAGATTTAATGAGTAATCTTACCGATACTTCGGACAAGGTCTCTTACTCACGCAGACTTTTGATAGACTTGACTGCGGATTACAATGCAAAGCTTGTTACTGTCCCATCCAGCTTTGTGGCTGGTTTGTTTGGATTTAAAGCCGAAGAAGGGCTTAAGATGTTAGACGCAGGTTTGTCGCTAGAGGTTTCGGTAAACGAGGTAAAGACACCCAAAGTTAGTTTGTGATTAATAATTCGGGAGGATCCCGTTTCGGGATCCTCCCGAATTGGGATCCTCCCGGTTTTATGGCCCAAATAATCAATTTTTACGAACGGCAAAGTGAAAATATTGCCAAAACATTTGGCCTTTTAATAGGTTTTGTGGTTCTTTTTTCTCTTTTCGCTTATTTTATAGGTTACATCTATAACGGCTCCCAGTATTTTTTGCCATTCGCTTTTCTTTTTTCGCTTGGCACTTCATTTGTCAGTTTCTATTTTAGTGAATCCATTGTTCTTGCCGCCTCCAAAGCACATAAAGCAAGTAAAAAAGAATATTTTAATTTTTATACCGTGGTCGAAAACATCTCTCTTGGAACTGGACTTCCGATGCCAAAGCTATATGTGATAGATGATTCTGCCCCAAACGCCTTTGCAACCGGAAGAGATAAACATCACGCCTCGATCGTCGCGACAACGGGGCTTTTGGAATCACTTAATCGCCCGGAATTAGAAGGGGTCATGGCGCACGAACTTTCTCATGTAGGAAATAACGATATGTTACTTATGACGGTTGTCGCGGTTCTTGTCGGTACCGTTGTTATGGTCATGGATTGGTTTTGGCGGGTGCGGATTAGAGTGGGGGATGACGACGATAAAAAATCAGGCGCAATTTTTCTTGTTATCGCTTTAGTTTTCGCAATTTTAACACCCCTAATTGCCCAGCTTATTAAATTTGCGATTTCCAGACAAAGGGAGTTTTTGGCGGATGCAACGGCCGTTAAATACACAAGAAATCCTACCGGTTTAGTAAATGCTCTAATAAAGGTCGCAAGTTCAAAGGAACCTTTGGAAGTTGCAAATAAGGCGACCGCTCATTTATATTTTGAAAATCCCTTAGATAATGTGCAAGGAAGCGAAGGCGTCGGCTTTCTGAAGAATCTCTTTTCAACCCACCCACCGGTTTCCGAGCGCATCAAAAGACTTCAAGAAATGTAAAGAATCCTTTAGCTGATACCATTTTCTCTTCCACTTCGGAAGTGGAAGATTTTTTGGTGCTACGAATCAAATCTCACCCAAAGGCAAGTCCTTGATTGTAGCAGGCGTCATAGACGATGTCTGTGATTTCTTCTTCTGGACGGCGTGGTGGTGGATGTCCGGTCTGTTGGAGTGATCCTCATGCCGTCCCAGCAAGCGAGCTTGAAGTTTACCCCGTTTGCTGTAGCAAGTGCTGACTGACCACTCACATCAAGAACCACCGCCTCAACATCCGTTTCCACATGTTGATCACTGGCGCCGGCGTGGATGATTACAACCTGTCCACGCTGTAGGTTTTCAATTACTGCCCCCCCCCGCGGCGTATCCGGTCATTCCATGGCAAGGCATTTTAGTTCTCCTTTCTATCGGAAATATGAGATGAGCTGAAGCAGTGGTGGGACAAAGATGATCCCAATTTGAGATTTAAACTGTATTTATGGGATTGCCTTCGATAAAAGATTCAATATTCAAAACTGTAGTATCAAGAATTCTTTGCAACGCTTCTTTGGAATTAAAAGCGTTATGTGGGGTAACAATAACATTTGGCAAATTTACCAAAACATGATTTTGCGCCAATGTTAAAAGATTATGTCTTTCTGTTGTCCCTTTTGTTAATAGCTCCCGTTCCTCCGCCAAAAAAGATTCTTCCTCCAAGACATCAAGACCAGCTCCGGCGATCTTTCCTGATTTTAGAGCGTTAAAAAGAGCTTGCGTTTCAATTAGCCCTCCTCTTGCGGTATTTATCAAATACGTCCCGTCCTTCATTAAATTAATATTCTTGTCGTTTATTATATGTTTGGTTTCTTCACAGGAAGGGCAATGTAGAGTCACGATATCAGATTCCGCGAGAACTTCATTTAAAGATTTATAAGCAAAGCCTAGATATTTTTCTAAGTCCTTTTTGGGGAATGGGTCAAAGGCTATAGCATTCATGCCAAAACCTTTGGCAATTTTTATTACATTAACCCCAATTTTTCCGGTTCCAATAACTCCTAAGGTTTTTCCTTTTAGATCAAATCCTGTAAGACCGGTGGGATCAAACGATCCCATCTTGACCCGCATTGTCGATTCAATAATTCTTTTCATTAATGTCAAGATCAGGGCAAAAGTATGTTCAGCGACAGTATTAGATCCATACTCCGGTACATTGCAAACAGTAATGCCCTTTTTTTTGCAGTATTTAATATCAATATGATCAAACCCGGTAGATTGAGTAACAATAAGTTTTACTTTAGGAAGTTTTTCTAAGATCTCTTTGGAAAATTTGGAATAGACAAATCCCGAAAGTATTTCGCATTTTTCAACTAGTGTAATATCCACTTGGGAGACAGGTCTATCAAAAAGGACCAGTTCGCATTTATTGGGAAGCGCTTTTTGGAAAAACAATTTTTCTTTTTCGTCGGTGTCAAAAAAGGCAGTGCGGATCATATCAATTAGTATAGAATATATAGAATGCGAAAGGAAATAGAAATTATAGAAATATTAAAAAAGCAAAGACCCGATGCTGTTTCAGAATTAAGTTGGATAACGCCTTTGGATTTTATGGTGGCGGTAATTCTTTCGGCGCAGGCGACAGATAAAGGTGTTAACAAGATTACCCCGAGACTCTTTGAGAAATATAAAGCCGTTAATGATTATCTTAAGATATCGCTTGAAGAATTAGAGAAAGATATATCGTCGATTAACTTTTTTAGGACGAAAGCCAAAAGGATCAAAGAGGCCTGTAATGTCATCATGAATAAGTTTCATGGGAAAATTCCGCAAACAATGGAAGAATTATTGACGATTCCCGGACTTGGAAGAAAAAGCGCCAATGTCATTTTGATAAATGTTTTTGATAAAATTGAAGGTGTTGTAGTGGACACTCATATCACTAGAGTTTCTCAAAGATTGGGATTAACAAAAGAGAAAGACGCGGTAAAAATCGAAAGGGATTTAATGAAAATTTATCCCAAAATATATTGGGCAGCCGTCTCGCATTTGTTTGTGCTCCACGGGAGATATGTTTGTAAATCCAGAAAGCCGGATTGCGTGGGGTGTTTAATTAACAAGTATTGTCCTTGGTACAGGCCGAATTAAATATGCTCACACCATCAGTTTCGGGTATTTTAATATCGATTGGAATTTTAATCGCCATGCTTTTTTCCGAGTATTTATTAAGTACACATCCGCAGGAAAAAAGAATAGGGAACAAAAGATTAAAAGCCACCGACCGCGATATATTAAGATCGCTGATTACTATCGTTCCATTTTCTCTTGTTGGAGCAAGGTTGTACCATGCCGTTAACTATTGGAATTACTATACGAATAATCCTTTGGAGATATTAAAAACATGGAATGGGGGAATGGGATTTTACGGAGCTCTGTTAGGCGGGATTCTTGCTTTTTTGGTATTCTCGTTTATCAAAAGAGCCCCCGTTTTTAAATTCCGCTTTATTGTAATTTCTGACTTTTTATTTTTATCTCTGCCTTTGGCCTATGCCATTGGTCGTTGGGAAAGTTTTATAACGCGCGATATCGTGGGAATTCCTACAAAAGTTCCGTGGGCGATTAGTGTTCCGTTTGCCTTTCGTCCTCAAGGATTTAAACTATACGATTCGTTTCACCCTGTTTTTTTATACGAATCGTTTCTATGTTTGCTTTTGTTCCTTGGTTTATACTTTGTCTTTAGGTTTGTCAAAAGGTGGAAAGCCGATGGTTCCATTTCTCTCTTGTTTTTGCTTGGTTACTCTTTAATTCGTCTAGTTACTGAATCGATGAGAATTGGGATCTGGAAGATTGGTATTTATCCTACTGCTTCAATAATCTCTATAACAATCCTTATTGTTTCAATAATACTTCTTGTCAAAATGTATCACCACCATTTCGCGAAGTTTTTCAGAAAAAGAATTAGGGCAACATCCCTTTAAGGGCACCGCCCTATTAGGATTTTGTCTAAGAAGGTACTTTAAGCAAGAGCGTTGGCGGCGAGCGGCCCATTTTATGATAAGCCAAACCAAAAGGGGTTGACCGCGTTTTTCAAGACGCATTGTTCCAATATCAATAAATCCTAAATTGTTTTCCGGAGTTACGACAATATTTCCCACGCGGTCTTTATTTCCTAAAAACAAACTCCAAGCACCAAAAAAATCCCAAGAGATTTTTTCTTTATCTTCCATGAGTTGGTTTAATTGGATCAATTTGACGAATTGGTCTTTGAGCTTTTGATCGACCAGATCGCTTTTATGTAAAATCCTGCCCTCAACAAATTTCTGAAGTAAATCGAAAGATTTCTCATTATCTTTTACAATTACATGTACCTCAGGTAAAAAATCCTTAAAGTATTTTTTAAGAATTGGAAAATCCTCTACAACCTCTTTTACATATTTTTCTTTTCCAAGCCTAATTCTTATTCCAATTGGGGATTTTAAGAGATATCCCTCGTCGTATTTACGGATTAAATTTTCACCGCCGACTGCAAAAACTGGACCGATCTTTGAAGGATCAATTTGCATATGAAACGGGACACTACCCCGAAAGGGGCAGTGCCCAGATGCTGTAAAATTCTCCGATCTTAAATTGATTGATGTTTCCTACCAAAACCCAATGAGCGCATTTTTAGTCTCACAAGCCCAAAAATCACCATCAAAAGAGGTACGCCGACAAGGTTTCCGTATTTAACGGCGTTTTTCTCCGTTTCACTTTTAAATACCAAGGGCGATGGTATACTGGATTTTGCTCTTATGGCTACAAATCCTTTGTCGTTTGTGGCCAGATCAAAAAGATTTAAGGCAAAAGAAGAATTTGCCCCATAAAAATCTTTGGTAATCATATCGTCGTTTGATATTACGATAACCTTCCCTCCGCTTTGATTTTCAGCTAGAACAGCGACACTTCTTTCTTTAAGATTGCTCTTGGAAAAATTTTTGTTGGGGGAAACATCAATTGTTGTTCCTTCGTCACTTCCAGCCGAGGACGAAGATTTTGCGATGACGGTTTGCTTTATTCCTTCCACATTCTTAAGTTCCAAATCGCTTCCCCAAGCAGTAAGAACAGGAGCGATATTTCCAAGTAAATTCTTTCCCTCTCCCGTCAAGGTAACTCTTGCAAAGTATGGGTAGGGAAGAACATAAGTAAAGAATCCTTGGTTAAGGTTGATTCTCTCGTTGTTTTGCAAATCAAAAATAAGGTCTTTGTTCAACGAAATCCCGTATGGAGCTAGCGTGTCATCAATATTATTTTTATTTTCGGTAGGGGATAGGGTAGAAATCGATATATCATAAGAATCTCCAAAAACGATAAGCGCTTTTCCGGAGTCGACAAACTTTTTAATTTTCTCGTTTGTTCCGCTATCCAGCGGTTCCTTTGGGCCGGCAAGGACTAAAATGTCTGTATCAACCGGTATTATTTTTTCTTCCTTATCTTTTGGTTCTTTAACAAGTGACAGGGTGGTCGCTTGGTAGTATTTGGAAAGTTCGTCGCGGAATGTTGCCAAATCGGAATAAAGTCCAAGGCTTTTTGCGTCCTGTAAAAACGCCACTTTTTTGTTTGATCCACCAGATACTCTCTTAACTAAGGTAATCGTTTGATATTCTAATCCCTCTGTGGATTCCAAAAAGGCGATCGGTTCCTTATCCTCTCCGTTTTTGGCAACTATTCCCAAAAGTCCTTTTTTGGCTTGAAATTCATCATTTCTTACCGTGTTAAATTGCACTGGGGTTATCCCGTCGCTTAATGCGTTTTGCTCTTCTTCGGGAGAACTGGTTTCTTTATATTCTATTTTAAGCTTGTTTCCGGGAACCATGGAAAAATCCTTTAGTAGGTCCATAAGGGCATCTTTTCTTTCGGCAAATTCTGGCGGAAGTTCTTTGGAATAATAAAAAACCAATAGGGTATTGCCATCCAATTTCCGCAAAATATCTTTGGTCGTTGGAGAAAGTGTATATACCTTATCGCGGGTTAGATCTAGGCGTATAAAAAGAGGTTTGACAAAGAAATTTAAAAGAACAACTCCAGCAAAAAGGGCCGCGACCGTTGTTTTAAGAGTGTAGGACAAAAACCTGCTACCTTTGGAAATTCGTCCTTGGGAAAGAATAAAAGCACTTAGGGCCAGAAAGAAAAGTGAGAAGCTTATAAAATATATTGCATCTCTTAAATCCAGAACCCCTTTATCAAATGAATTGATGCGGGAGAACGCGCCAAAAGAAGAAACGATGGAAGCGAAAAACGGGGGAAGCCCCATGGTAACGGAATCCGATCCCAAAAGAACAAAAGAGATAATGGTCACGAGGGATATTACAAACGCCACGATCTGATTATCGGTAAGCGTGGAAATAAGAACACCGATAGAAACAAAAAGCATTCCAAGAAAAGCAAGTCCCAAATACGATGTTAAGACAACACCCCAATCAAATTTCCCGTATAGGGAAAGGGAAGTCGGAATAGTTAAAGTAATGGCGATCATCAAAAGATAAATAAAGAATGTGCCGACAAATTTTCCAATGATAAATTGTAACGGGGAAACAGGGGCAGTAATAACAGTTTCCAAGGTTTTGTTGCTTTTTTCTCCGGCCACTGTTGCCATAGTTAAAGCCGGGATGATTACGGCAAGAAGCATCGGGATATTTAAAGTGTATGGGCGAACAGAGGCGTAGCCAGAAAGAAATATCTGGCGGAAAAATAAAAAGTAAGAAACCCCAATAAAAGCGACAAAGAATATGTAACCTACGGGCTGGTTAAAGAAGTTTAAGAACTCTCTTTTTGCTATAGTTAGGATTTTCATGTGGTTAGTTCTTTAAACACTTCATTCAAAGACTTTTTCTTTAAATAAATTTCATATAACTCCCACTTATTTTTTGCAACAAGCTTCGTAATATCTGAACGAAGGTCTTTATTCTCTTTTGAGTGGATTAAGTAAGCACCGTCTTCCAATTTTTCTACATCGGAAACACCCTTTAGGAGTTTTAGGGATTTTATGATGTCTTTTCCATCAACTTTTACATAGATCGAAGTTCCTTGCCCAACCTCCAGTTTTTTAACTGGGGAATCGGCAACAATTTCTCCTTTGTTTATTATGATCACTCTCTCGCAGGTTTTTTGTACCTCATCTAATACATGGCTACTTAACAAAACTGTTTTTTCCTTTCCAATTTGCTTAATTAAATTTCTAATATCTTCCCTTTGGTTTGGATCAAGTCCTTCGGTTGGTTCATCAAGTATTAATAAATCGGGGTTGCCAAGGAGAGCTTGGGCAAGACCTACTCGTTGGCGGAACCCTTTGGAAAGAGTAGCAATTTCTTTGTAGAAGATTTCCTCAATAAATGTTTTTTTAACTACCTCCTCGATAGCATTTTTTAGATCTTTAACACCTTTTAGGTTTCCCACATAATTAAGATACTCTTCGCATGTTAAGTTTTGGTAAAGGGGGTTATTTTCCGGAAGATACCCTAAAAGAGCCTTGTCGCTTATAGATATGTTTCCTTCATCGGCGGTGTAGAATCCTGTTATTACCCGCATGCAGGTGGTTTTTCCGGCGCCATTTGGTCCAAGTAATCCTACAACTTCCCCGTGATCAATGGAAAAGGATACATTATCCAAGGCAACCGTACCCCCAAACTTTTTTGTGACATTTTCTACTTTAAGCACCATACAGTATTAGTTTATAAACGAATTTTAATCGTTTTTCAAGAGCCTTAATTGCATGCATCTCCTCTTTCCAAAACAAAAGGCGGAAGGCCGGGGATCTTTTCTATTTCTTGAAGCACTTTATATTGCGGGTAAGGTTTTTCATCTTTATCTAGAAACGAGAAATGGTCATTCGGAGCGGGATACTTAATTGTAAAGGGCGCTACCGCGACGATTCTTTGATCGGGAAGCCAGATCTCTCTAAAAGCGATTTTGTAGAATTCCGCGACGGTCTCTTTGGAAAAATATTTAGTATTTTCATCTTCTCCCTCCTTGTGTGCCCAGCCTGTCTCGGTAATAAATATCGGAGGATCCTTAACATTAAAGTGCTTTGCCAAAAGCGCAAGTTCCCACTCGTAAGCCTTTATGGAATCTCTTCCGGAACTGTATGGACTTCCCCTATATTCCGGTTGGGGATAGGGGTGGGAGGCCCAGCCGTCCAGCTTTTTAAAAATTCCGGGGACAGCCTTGTCCATTTTAAGCAAAAACTCCTCTTCGTCAATATATCCCGGTCCGCTTCTTGCCGAAGCATTAAACGCTCCATTTAGCATAAAAAAGTTTGGGTTAACTCTTTTAAAGGAATCAATCGTCGCTGACAATATTTCGGCGTATGCTATAGGATCAGCTTTACCCCGCCAAAATCTATCATCATTCACCTCGTTATAAACGCTAATGTAACGGTTTTTTGTAGGCCACGGGAGGGAGTTTAAGAAATAAGCTGATTGGGCGATTTGTTCCTCCTGCTCTTTTTTGGTCAGATCCCAAAGTTGGATAATAGGGATCAAATGTTTTTGGTTTAGAAGTTCGAATATTTTGGTCCATTTGGACGCTTCGTAATCTTTTACATTTATGGGAAGAAGAACATATCCCCAATCGCCCCCGTTTGAGTTGACCATGTCACCGGCGTATTCCACATAATCCACCTCGGCGTAAATATACAAACCAAACTTGTTGTTTTGGTAACCAATGTTTTGTTGAGGATTTCCAAGATTTCCGTTATATGTCATGGGTTTATCAAAGCAAGGCTTTTTAAAAATTCCGGAAGGGAGGTTTTGAATATCAAGGTTTTTTACGACAGATGGTTTCCCACTAATGGAAGGGGGGGAGAAAAGATTAAGAAACAAGGGCCTCTCAAGTGCGACAGTCAATGTAGCTGTCAAAAGGAGCGCAATAACGGTCAGGAAAAGAGTGGTTTTACGCATTTGGACTATTTAAGATATTTTTCTATGGTGGCTTCAAATACCGACAGTGGTTGCGCACCGACTACAACCTCCCCTTGAATTTTTCCGGTGTCCGATGATTTTCCAATAAACGAGGTGGGGGTTCCACCAGCTCCGTAGGTTCCGGCTTCTGTTTTGTCGGCGAGAACTTCCTGTTTTTTATCTCCATTTTCCACACAAGTTTTAACTTTTGCAGAATCCGCACCAATTTGAGTGGCTAGCGCGTAAAGTTTTTCGTCTGTTATTCCCTGACCGTTTCCTGCGGAATTTTCAAAAAGCTTGCCATGAAATTTAAAGTAACCCTCATCTCCAAGTTGCGCCTTTACGCAGAGTGCCGCTTCTGCTTCTTTAGTTGCGGCGGGATCGTGAAAGGGAAGTGGGAGATTCCTAAAAACAAGCTTAACCTTTCCGGTGTCTATGTATTTTGTCTTTAGTAGAGGCTCGGTTTCTAACGCGTGTCTTTTACAAAAAGGACACTCAAAATCGGCGAATTCCACAATGGTAACTGGTGCGTCTTTACTTCCAAGAACAGGGCTTTGACCTAGACTAACTTCCACAATGGAAGGTTGTTGTGGTTCTAGATTGTCAGGTTGCGTTGGGGTGGGGTTGTTAATGGTCGGCGCAGTGACCTCTTTTGCAAATTTAACACCTAGCATTTGGGGATTATCTTTGACCACAAGCCCTACCGCAACCAAAACCCCAGCCAGTAAAATTGCCATGGGAGTTAGATAGTTTGCTTTGGATTTTTGAGCAGTTTGAGTTGTTTGTTCGTCTGACATAGGGATTTTGTAAAATCGGAATAAATATTAAGTATGTGGATCATACTAGAAGTTAAATATTTTTTCCATAGGCTTTTTTTCTTGGTACAATGACACAATGGCATATTCGTCTGGAGAGCAAAAACTTGCAAGGGTTATTTTAAACCATTCCCTGTCAATTAAACCTCGCGAGAAAGTTTTGATTACTGCGGCAAATCTCGCATCGTATCCTTTGGCAAAGGAAGTTTTTGTAGAGGCGCTAAAACTTGGTGCGTATCCTTTAATTGACGAAGCTAGTTTTCCCGGGCTTTCATACCAGTTTTTTTCTCTTGCCAACAACTGGCAATTAAACTATATTCCGCGGGAAATATTAAAAGCCAAAACGGAGTGGGCGGATGCCTATGTAAAAATATCTTCGCCGTTAAATTCCAAAGAATTAAATCAAATAGATTCAAAAAAGATTTTTGCCAGAGCGAAATTGACCAGACCTTTTGCTGATAAAATTATTGATTCCGACCGGTGGTTGTATACCGAATACCCAACGCCTTCAATGGCTCAAGATGCCGGGGTGTCTTTGGATTGGTTAATGGATTTTTACTTTAACGCCTGCCTTGTGGATTACAATAAAATGGAAAAAGAACTTTTGGCCTTGGAAAAGGTTTTAGACAAAGGTCACCTTGTAAGAGTTGTTGGAAAGGATACAGATATCTCGTTTTCCGTTAAGGGAAGATTGGCCAAGGCATGTTTTGGCGAAAGAAACCTTCCGGACGGCGAAGTTTTTTCTGCTCCCGTTACGAGAACTGCCGAAGGCAGGATATATTTTGAATTTTCCGCGGAATATTTTGGAAAAGATGTCGAGGGAATTTACTTGGAGTTTAAAAAGGGTAGAGTAGTAAAGGCAAAAGCAGAAATGGGCGAAGAAATTTTAAATGAAGTTTTATCAAGCGATGCTGGAGCTAAATCTCTTGGGGAGTTTGCCATTGGTGCAAATTACAATATAAAAGTCGGGATGAAAAATGCTTTATTCGATGAAAAAATTGGCGGCACTGTTCATTTGGCTCTTGGGCGGTCATATAAAGAGGAGCGTGGTGGCGCACCAAGTTTTGGTAATGATTCCGCAGTCCATTGGGACTTAGTTAAAGACACAAGGACAAAAGGATCTTATGTTGAACTGGACGGAAAGAAAATCTTAGTTGGCGGCAAAATTCTTTTGTAGATAACAGTACCATCATTTCTGTAGATTTCTTGGTACCCATATTTTTCTGGGTCGTCTTTCATTTCTAGATCAATAAATGTTCCAATGCTGACGAATATATAATTGGTTTGAAGAACCTCCAATTTTGTATTCCAGCTATCTTGCGCTTGCAAAATCTCAAGCCATGCCTGGTATGAGTTTTTTCCCTTCTCGGACTGCCATGCTGGCATCCTTCCGTCAATAAAAACTTTGGAATTTGGTATCTTCCAGTCTAAGAAACCCCCCCCATTCATACATATTAAAAATGTTCCCGCGGAAATCCTTTGCAAATTCAGTTGCTTTGCAAGGCAGTCTTACATACCCAGTTTCACAATATACCCCCCAATTTGTAGAAAAATTGACTACTTTGTAGATATTTCCTGGAGTCGAAAGAACAATAAGAAAAACAATAATGGAGCAGGTCGTGATTTTAATTTGGGGATGTTCCAAGATACGGTTTAATTTTGGAAGATCCATTGGGAAGAGCGCAATGATGGACAGATAGAAAATTGGAAGGTTGCGTCGGGCTTTTAGTGCCAAAATTGCAAAAAAGATAATTGTTAGAATTTCGAAAGCACTGGTTTTGTGACTCTTTAAATACTTTACAGTGTAAAACAGCGATATCACTACTGCGAAAATAATAACAAATAAAGAATGGGGAAAAATTGTCGGTACCCATTCCGCTATAGAATTTTCCAATCCTCTGGTAGCGTGTCTTAGCACTTCTACCCATACCCGCCAAAAGAATGGATTTACTAAAGTGGCAATAATTGTGCTTAAAAAAAGGGAGAACGAGAACAAGCTTTTTCTTGACCCTTCCAAAAAGAGTTTAGAGAGAAAAAAGAATAAAACAAGAACAGGCCCCAAGAAGAATCCTGCATGACTATTAGTTCAGATAATCATGAGGGGAATTATTATAATTTGTTTGGGTTCCCTGACTCTCTTTAGTATGAAGATGAATAAAGCCACAAAAAACATTGTTAAAAATTGGGAGCGGAATCCTAAAGATAGGACGGACCATGAGAAAAAAATAGCCAAATAGCAAAGAGAAATTCTGGCAATAAAAGGTCCCCGGTTGGTAAAAAATGCTAAAAGAATTGTGCTAGCAGAAATAAAGGCTCCGACAATACTTAAGCCAAGAAAACCGTTTAAGGAAAAAATTATGGCTACAAGAGCATCATAGAGAAACGACGAGTAGGCCCATTTAAAATCTGGCAAAAAATAAGAATAATGGTTTTTTATACATAAATTTCCGTTAAATAGATCTTGTCCGCATCTTAAATGCCAGCCAAAATCGTTGTCAGCGTGGGGGAGAAAGAAAATTAGAAGGAGAGAAAGAACAAATATTGCAAAAGAGGCGATCTTAATTTTACTCATTACCCAATTGTATAGGATTTCGCAGGAAGCGAGTAAGCCAGATTCTGTTTTAGACCTCAATCTATCTACGCTCCATCTTTCTGCCCATGTTGCTAAAAGCCAGCTTTTGAGGGCATATTCGTGGATTGCTACTGGTGGGATTGCCCGTTTCATACCTTCGACATGCTTTCGCGAAGTCAAAGGGTCGTCTCTGTTGCTCTCAAGTCCTGTTAATTCAGAACTTGTTTTCCGCGCCTTTCGGTACGGGAACGCCAGCGGTTTTAACCGTCGGGGCTTGCGCCCCGTCCCATGCTTTTTTGTGTAGTCTGGACTTTCCTCCCGCCGTAGGCGGGTAGAGGCCCTGCTTCCTGCGGAGTTATTTTAGCACAGTTTTGTTGTTGGTACGAGGATCAGACCCCAAACCTGATTTCTAGGAAACGAGTTTCTTAAAAAGGACCTCCACAGTTTTTGCGCAGACAACGCGGCGGCCAAAACATTTATGAGGAACAAGGGCACCGCTAAAGGTTTTCGGAATATGCAATAGCTCGTGAATTAATGTTTTATCTTGATCTTCTTTTTTAAGTTTAAAAAATTTCTCCGAAATTATTTCTATTACATAGCGAGGCGCTAGGTCAAAAGCGACTTGATGAATACGGGGGAAAGAATAAATGCGCGCAATTGCCCGCGTTTTTGTGCCGTGGCTGACAATCAACTTAACGAAATCTTTGTCAACATGGGGAAATGGGATTTTCCCAATTATTTCATCTAACCGGGATTTAATTTGGGGATTTGCAAAATATTCAACCACGAAAGTATTCTAACAGAAACGCCCCCAGTTATCACACAAACTTATTGTGACAACAAGGGGCGTCAATTTTGACTGGTGTTTCTGAACCTTCTGAACCCAAGTTCAATTCTTTCGTTTCGGATATACCTCGCTATGGCAAGTTTCATATCTTGCATTGTCCCGTGTTTTGGATAAACCCTTATGTCCTGTACGGCACCTTTCTGTGTTACCACAAGAAGAGCGCAACAGGATTCGCTTACGATTTTGACGCGCAAGTTCCCAAGTCCTTGGCATGTGTGGCCAGTTATTGCGCCGAGAACTATTTTCTCAACAAGGATATTCTCACTGAGAAAAACAACGAGTTCGGTGGCATGGTCGATGACAGTTGTGTGAGTTCCAGTGATCTTTCCCCCCGCGGCGTGATTTTTCATTACCCCCTCCATAATTAAAGAACAAAAGTGTTGCTATAGTAGCAAAAAGCCCACTTAATTTCAACGATAGGATTTTAGTATTTTTGGGATTGGAGGTTCCAATATCTGGCGTATACGCTTTCGGGGTTTTGAGTGAGTATTTTGTGATTGCCTTCTTCTATTACAGTTCCTTTTTCTATCACAACAATTTTATCAGCACGCATTACGGTAGAGAGGCGGTGAGCGATAATAATTGTGGTTTTATTTTGCGCCGCTTTCCAAAATGCCTCCTGGATTTTGGCTTCGGTTTCGGAATCCAATTGGCTTGTCGCTTCATCAAAAATAATGATTTTAGGGTTTGCAAGCATTACCCGAGCAATCGCCAACCGTTGTTTTTGCCCGCCAGAAAGTTTTACGCCTCGTTCTCCAACTTCTGTATCATATTTTTTTGGTAGCCCCTGAATAAATTTATCAAGGTTTGCCATTTTCGCCGCGGCCTCAATTTGATTCTGCTTGGCGTCATCAACTCCATACCCGATGTTAAACCCAATAGTGTTGTTAAAAAGAATTGGATCTTGGGGAACAACGCCGATTAAAGACCGTAAATACGATTTTTCCATATCTTTTAAATCAACCCCGTCAATTGTAATCCTCCCACCGCTGGTATCGTAAAATCTCATCAAAAGTTTTGCGACCGTAGTTTTTCCCGCTCCCGATTCTCCAACCAACGCCACCGATTGTCCCGCACGGATTTTAAGACCGAAGTTTTTTAGGGCGCCTTTTTTTCCATCGGGGTAAGAAAAGGTTACATCTATAAATTCAATTTCTCCCTCAACTTCCTTTAGTCTTACCGGATTTGTGGGATCTTTTACCAAAGTTTCGTTTTCCAAAATGCCAAAATATTTTTTTAGGTCCGCCTGATTTTTTATGATGCTTCGCATTCGCCGGACAAAATCAAAAAACCGGCTATAAAACGCGCTTGTAAAACCAATTACTAGTATGAAATCTCCCGTTGAATAAATTCCAGCCAAGGTCTTTTTAACAGTTACAAAAAGCAAAATAAAAAAGGAAATATTGCCAAGTGTTCCAAGCGCAATCTCCAGAGCTCTAAATGAATTGGAATACGCCCAAAGTTTGGAAAGCCAAACAACAAAAGAATCTTTTAGTCTTTTTTCCTTGGCGAAAAGTTTTACCGTTTCGTAGTTTAAAAGATTATCGGTGATAAGTGCCGACAGTTTGTCTTCCTCATCGTTAAATTCTTGCCTTGTCTTTAGGTTTCTAAAAATAAGAGACTTAGCCACAAAGATATTGGCAAAAAAGGTAAATAAAGAAACAACAACAAACCACGGACTTATTTGGTTAAAAGCAAAAGCCATCACGACAAGACTTACTAAAATCCGGATAATGCCAAAGTGAATATTTTCAAAAGTATCAAAAAAAGCGCTGTCGCCTCTTTTAATATTGCTTATTAAAGATCCTGTGCTTTTGGACAAATGAAAAGCCATATCAAGATCTTGTATTTTCTTAACCACTGATATCCTAGCATCGCGGGAAGAGGGAAGAAGCACGGTATCTCCGCTCCAGTGGGCAAGAGAAGTAGATATATTATGCGAAATTCTTACTACAAAATACCAAGCGAGAACTACAAATACAGTGCCTGAATTGGGGTTTGTTACCGCATCAACAAAGAGTTTATAAAAATAGGGTTGGACGCTTTCGGTAACGGACATCACAACAAGAAAAACAAGGAAAAGCCCGTAGCGGAGTTTGTACTTTAGCAAAAATCCATAGAATTTTTTATATTCATTAAACATTTTTCTATAATAACAGCTTGGAGAGCGACTTTAAATAGGAAAACACTCAATAAAATCTTTTAATGCAATTTATTAAATGATATATTTTTAGGTAATGTCCCTTGCCAGAGTTAACTGCGCCACTGTGGTTGGTTTGGATCCGTTTCCCGTTACGGTAGAAGTAGCTGTAGAAGAAAAAGGTTTTCCTAGTTTTACAATTGTTGGCCTCCCATCTCGCGAGATTGATGAGGCAAAAGAAAGAGTGCGTGCCGCGATCCAAAACGCTGGCGCGGAATTTCCCGACCACCGAATTGTTGTAAACCTCGCTCCTGCGGATCTTCCCAAAAAGGGTTCTGCTTTTGATGTGGCGATAGCTATTGGAATATTAGCCGCTAGTGATCAAGGTATCTCCTGCGATTTATCAAAAAAACTGTTTCTTGGAGAACTGTCGTTGGATGGATCTTTGCGTCCAGCTTTTGGAGTTTTGCCTATTTCTCTTTATGCAAGAGGCGCTGGATTAAGTCACATGTATGTTCCAAAAGAGAACGCCAAAGAATCGGCGGTGGTAAAAGATATTCACACCATTTCGGTTTCTGGAATCGGGGATCTTATTGAGCACCTTGAGGGGAGAAAATTGCTATACAGGGAAGATTATTTGGATTTTGAGGAAATGCTTGGCGCCACCGAAGAGTACGATGTCGATTTTTCCGATGTTATGGGGCAGGAAAAAGCAAAACGCGCTTTGGAGATTGCATCAAGTGGTGGTCACAATGTAGCGCTTTCCGGTCCGCCCGGGAGCGGAAAAACCATGCTGGCCCGCGCCCTTCCCTCAATTTTACCTCGGTTGACTTTAGACGAAGCGTTAGAGGTTACAAAAGTCTATTCCGTAACGGGAAATTTAAATTCTAAAACTCCTTTGGTTTATGCCAGACCTTTTCGGAGTCCCCATCACACAATATCAAGAGTTGGTCTTATCGGTGGTGGTTCCACAATTACTCCGGGCGAAATAAGTTTGGCACACCGCGGGGTTTTATTTTTGGATGAATTTCCCGAGCTATCGCGCAATGTTTTGGAGTCGCTCCGTCAGCCTTTAGAAGATGGTTTTGTTACCATAAGTAGGGCTTCCGGCACCTTAACATTTCCTTCGCGTTTTATTTTAGTTGTCGCGTCTAACCCCTGCCCTTGTGGAAATTTGGGAAGGCAAAAGGTTTCTTGTGTCTGCTCGCCTTCTCAGATAAGAAATTACAAAAGACGGGTAAGCGGCCCAATCTGGGATAGAATTGATATTCATGTTGATGTACCTCTTGTGGATGCGGAAGAGCTTACCAAAAGAAAAAATACCGGAGCCGTAAGTTCCAAAGAAATTAGAAACCGCGTGCAAAAAGCTCGCGATCTGCAAAAAGCCAGATTTATCGGAACGAAGATAGTATGTAATGCCGATATGGCAACCAAAGATATAAAAAATCTTTCCCAAATTACAAATGGGGCGCTCGATATTTTAAAAATGGCGGTTGGGAATTTTGGCCTTTCAGCAAGGAGCTATTTTAAGACTTTAAAGGTGGCGCAAACTATTGCTGATTTGGCAGATTCGAAAGAAATTCTTCCCGCTCATGTTTCCGAAGCCCTAAGTTTTAGATTAAAAGCGGATTAGGTTGTACCACCGCGCTTGGGTTAAGTATAAAGCTATAATTCCGGTGAAGAAAACAAAGGAGACAGCAAGAGATTTTTGGAAGTCGTGGACGATATAAGGGGTGTAGTCGGTGATTTCCGTGTCAAACTTTTCCGCTTTTGTAATTGCCAACGGCTCTTTTGAAATTCTTGGAGCGGTGGCTTTTGGGCTTCCAAGCTGGGCTTTTAAGATTTCAACTTGGGCACGGAGTCTTGCAATTTCTTTTTTGTTCTTTTTTTTCGCCATACTCTTATGATAGCATGAATTGTATTACTCAGTTTAGTTTTAAATTCTTAAATGCCCCAAATAAATTCTCTTTTAGATTCCCAAAATGTAAAAAACCCACTAGTTTCGGAAATATCGCAAACACTACAGGGACCAAAAGAGCCTCGGGATAAATTTGTTTTTATCGGAGTTCTGGTTTTGGGAATTCTTTTTGTTTTTTCGGGATTGGTTTATGCATTATCGTCTTTTGGCTATTGGCGAGGAAAGGAGCCGGTATCGGCGACAACTTCTACTATAGGTTTGGTGTCAAAATCCAAAGAAGCGGGAAACATTACTGGAAATAATCTAGGAGACACCCCATCGTGGATAAATGGTTCTTACACTACAAAAGAAGAGGAAGCGATTTGGAAAAATCGGAGGCCTTTGGGAATTATGATAAATAACCACACCGAGGCCCGTCCGCAGTCGTGTTTGTACAACGCGGACATTGTGTACGAGGCGGTGGCGGAAGGCGGAATCACAAGGTTTTTGGCAGTTTATCAAACAAAAGATTGTGAAAAGGTTGGTCCGGTTAGAAGCGCCAGAGTTTATTATGAAGATTGGAATGCGGAATATAATGGAATTTATGCCCATTGGGGAGCGGCATATCAAGATAAAAATAATCCCAGCGTAACATTTCCGGAAGCGGATGCTTACTTAAAAGTCAATGAACTTAACATGCCTGATTTGGATCAGATGTGGCTTGGTGATTTGGCGTATTGGAGGTTAGATAGACCGGGAAAAGCACCCGAGCATACAGGTTACACTTCAACAAAAAGGCTTTGGGATGCTTATACCATCAAATATCCCGAAAATGATTGGCGGATTGTTCAACCTTTTGACAGTTGGAAATTTAAAGATGATGCGGAATCTTCAAAAAGGCCGCAAAAGGGGGCATTGGAATTTGATTTTTGGGAAACCACTCCGGGTTACAATGTAAAATGGGAGTATGATTCTGCAACTAACGATTATAAAAGATATCAGGGTGGTGAGATGGTAAAAGACGCCGATACCGGAAAAGAAATCAGGGCAAAAAATGTAATTGTGCAGTTCCAGAAAGAGTCAAGCGTAGGGGATAAAAAGAATCATTTAATGTATCAAACATTGGGGACTGGAGAAGCACAGATATTTAGAGATGGGCAGAAAATTACTGCAGTGTGGTCCAAGCAATCACCAAGATCCCGCACAAAGTACTATGATTCTGCTGGAAACCCTGTAGAATTTGCTAGGGGGCAAATGTGGGTAGAGATAGTTCCATCTGGTAATACTGTCTCTTACCAGACAAACTAGAATGTTAAAAGATCTAATAACATCTAATGTTCGGGTTAAAATCCTAGTGCTTTTCCTTTCTCACCCTAAGGAAAGTTTCCATGTTAGAGATATTACGCGGAGGGTGGGGACGGAAATTAACGCCGTAAGACGCGAGTTAGACCGGCTTATAAAGGTGGGGCTTTTTAAAAGAGAGGCTCGGGGTAATCGTGTATATATCCGCCTCCGGAGCGACTATCCGTTTTTGGGAGATCTGTTATCTGCTTTTGATAAAGAGCACGGGCTTTCGGCAAATATCTTGGAAAACGAAAAGGGACTTGGGAAGGTTAAAATGGGGCTAGTCTCAAGTGAATTTTTACAAGGACGAATAAGCGGTTTGGAAGATGTGGACTTGCTTTTGGTGGGAACGGTAGATCTAAAAGTATTAAAAGATATTGTGGAAAAATTTCAGGAGAAGTCTGGCCGCGAGGTAAATTATTCGGTAATGGGGGAAGAGGAGTTCGATTTTAGAAAGAAGAGAATGGATCCTTTTATTGTTAAAGTTCTGACCCAGTCAAGAATAATTTTTATCGGGGACAGCGACAAAAATTGCAAACTATAACCTCTACCAATTATGAAGATAACACCTAGGCTTATATTACTCTTAGTTTCCTTTCTTACTTTTTGTTGTTTGCTAATTGATTTACCAAAAATCCCCGTTAAATTTACCTACGGTAATTTCCGTATCGACACAGAAATTGGCGGGTACAGTATAAATTTTTTTAACGGAAAGTTTACGCGGGATTTAAATATCAAGCAGGGATTGGATATAAAGGGGGGAGTTAGAGTAACTTTGAATGCGGATATGTCAAAAGTAGATGCAAAAGACCGAGGTTCCAGTTTGGAGTCGGCGCGGTCAGTCGTAGATCGACGGATAAACTCCTTAGGGGTTTCGGAGCCTTCAATCATGACTGTATTAGCAAAAGATACCTTTAGGATAGTAGTGGAGCTTCCGGGAATTACCGATCCGCAAAAGGCGGTAACTGAGCTTTCACAGGTGGCTTATCTAGACTTTAGAGAGTTAAAAGAGGGGGTGAAAACGCCCCAAGCTTTAGAAGATTTTGTCGCGACCGATCTGTCTGGAAAAGATCTAAAAAGGTCGCTAGTTGAATTTGATCCAAATACAAGGAAACCGGTTATTTCTTTGGAATTTACCATAGACGGGGCAAGAAAGTTTGAGGAGATAACAGGGCGTAATGTAGATAAGCCCTTGGCTATATTTTTAGATAACAACATCCTGTCTTCGCCGCAGGTAAAAGAAAAAATCACCGGTGGAAAAGCTATCATAAACGGAGAGTTTACAATAGACGAAGTAAACTCACTTGTTAGGTTATTAAACGCAGGTTCGCTTCCTGTTCCACTAACCATTATCTCTCAGGAAAATGTTCCCCCATCACTTGGACTTGCGTCGGTGCAAAAAAGTTCCGTCGCAGGACTTATTGGTCTTGTTCTTGTTATGCTTTTTATGTTTTTTCTATATGGAAAACTTGGAATTTTGGCTAATGTAGCTTTGGTGATTTATGGGATTATTACTTTGGCTATTTATAAGATTGTGCCTGTAGTTTTGACCCTACCCGGAATCGCTGGATTTATTCTTTCTATAGGCATGGCCGTGGACGCCAACATTTTGATCTTTGAAAGAATAAAAGAAGAAGTGCGTACAGGAAAGCCTTTGACTTTGGCGCTTGAGGCGGGTTTCGGTCGAGCGTGGGATTCTATAAGAGACGCTAATGTTTGTACTCTTATTACCTGCTTTATTTTGTTTAATCCTTTTGGCTGGTCTTTTTTACATACTTCGGGGCCTATTAGAGGATTTGCTTTAACTTTGTTTTTGGGGATTGTGGTTTCTCTTTTTACCGGAATTATCGTGTCCCGAAATTTAATCAGAGTTTTCTACCGAATCAAAAAATGATCAATTTCATGCGGTTTAGATATTTTTATTTTGCGTTTTCTTTACTTTTTATTATCCTTTCAGTTTTTGGATTGGTATTTTGGGGATTAAAGCCTTCCGTAGAATTTACTGGAGGAACGCAGATTAAATTTGAAATTTTAAATTTTAAATTTGAAATTGAAGAAATAATTAATCTAACTAAAGAAAGCGGAATTGAAGTGTCAAATCTTACTAATGAGACAAATTCTTCTAATTCCTATATTCTCCGGGCGAAAGAGATAAGCCAAGATAAATACTCAGAGTTTCAGAAGAAAATAATCGATGCTGGGGGGGAATATAAAGAGATTTCCTTCGAGTCGGTGGGACCCGTGGTTGGAAAGGAATTAGTGTTTAAAACGATTATTGCAGTCGTTCTTGGATCTCTGTTTATTCTTTTTTATGTGGCGCGCCAATTTAAAAATCCTATGTTTGGAGTTTGCGCAATCTTAGCTATGTTTCACGACTCGATTATTTTGCTTGGAGTATTCTCTTTCTTAGGGCATTTTAGAGGTGTCGAGATAGACGTGCTTTTTGTGACGGCGGTCTTAACCATTCTTTCCTTTAGTGTTCACGATACTATAGTTGTCTATGATAGAGTACGCGAATCTATAAAAACGACAAAGGGAATTTCATTTGTTGATTTGGTAAATAAAGCGGTAACGGAAACCCTGTCACGGTCTTTTAACAACTCAATGACAATTATTTTTATGCTTTTAACTTTATTTTTTCTTGGTGGCGACTCGATAAAATGGTTTGTACTGGCACTACTTGTTGGAACCATCTCTGGGACATATTCTTCCACTTTTACCGCCGCTCCGCTTTTGGTTATCTGGAATGAGCTTAAAAAGAGAAAATGAAACCCTTTGTATCCCGTGCTGGAGAAAAATTAGAATTCGCTTTAACCTCTTTTAACATTAATCCAAAAGACAAGATTTGTGCTGATTTTGGTTCGTCCACTGGCGGCTTTACCGATTGTCTATTGCAACACGGGGTAAGCAAAGTTTATTCCGTTGATACAGCTTATGGCTCACTTGACTGGAAATTAAGAAATGATAAAAGGGTGGTTGTGATGGAAAGGGAAAATGCCGTTTTTGTAACACTTCCAGAAAAAGTAGATTTAATAACAATTGATGTGGGGTGGACTCGGCAAAAAGACATTCTTCCAAACGCTTTAAAAAATCTAAAAGAAAATGGAATTATTATTAGCTTAATAAAACCCCATTATGAGGCGAGTAAATTCATGTTGACCAAAGGAGTTTTGGAAGAAAAATTTATCGACGAAGTGTTGCAAAAAGTTCTTAAGGATATCGAGGACCTTGGGATAAAAGTTGTAAGACTTGTCAAATCCCCTTTGGAAGGATTAAAAGGCGGCAACAAAGAATTTCTTATATATTTGATACCACGATGAAATGGGTAATAAAGAGTAAAGAAAAAGTTAAGGATGTCTCAAAACTGGAAGAAATACTTTTGGAAAATAGGGATGTAACAGATATCCCCAACTTTCTAAATCCCCCAGACCCCTTTACATTTTTGCAGGACGAAAAAAGCATCTTTGGAAAATTTTCAAAAGGTCTCATGGAAACAAAGGAGCTTATCAATAATGCAATAAGAGACGATTCTCCAATAATTCTTCACGGAGATTACGATGTGGACGGAATATCAGCAACAGCGATATTATGGGATCTAATTTACAACCATTTAGGATATAAAAATTGTTTGCCTTTTATTCCCGATAGGTTCGAACATGGATATGGATTAACGGAGAAATCGGTTAGAGCGATTAGAGATACTAGGGGTGTTAGGAATGTTGAAGAGGAGAAAAATCCCTTACTGATTACATTAGATTGTGGGATCACTGCGGTTGACGAGATTAATTACGCAAAAAAAGAAGGGTTTACAGTTGCAATTGTAGATCATCACGAGCTTCCAAAAAAATTGCCAAAAGCCGATGCGATACTTCACACAACAGATCTCTGCTCTGGAGGGATTTCCTATATGTTCTCATCATTTGTAAAGGGAAAAAGCGATGAAAGAAATTTGGATTTGGCGGCGTTTGCCACGATCGCGGATTTGCAACCACTTTTAGGGATAAATAGAAGTATTGTCAAATATGGTTTGGAGTTTCTAACCAATTCAAAAAGAGAAGGAATAAATGCTCTTAAAAAAGTTTCGGGAATTGAAGGTAAAAAAATTGGAACATACGAGGTTGGTTGGATGTTGGCTCCAAGAGTAAATGCTTCGGGAAGAATTGCATTGGGAATCGAATCTTTACGACTCTTGTGTACCAAAAACGCTTCACAGGCTTTAGATATAGCTCGAAAACTTAATGAAATAAATACAGAGCGACAAAGTGCTACAGAGGAGATTTTTAGTTTGGCGGACGAAGAAGTAAAAAATATAACGGGGAAGAATTTAATAATCTCTTATGGGGAAGGTTATCATGAGGGGATTATTGGTTTGGTAGCGCAACGCCTTGTCCAGAAATATTTTAAACCGGCAATAGTTATCGCAAAAAAAGAAGGAATAAGTAAGGCCTCGGTTAGGTCCGTTCCGGGATTAGATATCACGGAGTTTTTGCGAAAAATGGAAGGTATTTTAGAGAGTGTCGGAGGTCATAAAATGGCGGCGGGATTTTCCATTAGATCGGAAAATATCGATAAATTTATAAAAAAAGCAGAAAAGTTGGCGGATAAGGAAATATCTAAAGATCTGCTAGTTCCGTTTATAGAAGTTGACTTAGAAGTTGGTTTTGAAATCTCTCTTGAAAGTATTTTATCGGAAGTCACAATACTAGAACCATTTGGCCTTGGAAATCCATCTCCGGTTTTTGCTGTAAGGGGAGCAGAGGTCTTAGAGACAAAATTGTTTGGAAAAGAAAATAATCACTTAAATATTTCTTTTCTCTTTATGGGAAAAAGATATTTGGCAAAGCTTTTTGGTGTTAAAAAGGAGGTTTTGGAAAAAGCCACCCAGGGTTCTAAAATAGATATTGCCTTTACTGTTTCAAAAAATATCTTTAACGGAAACGAATACGTAAATCTAATTGCTAAGGATACTAATTTTGTTGGGAATCCTTAATATAGATCTTAAAGGAGCTGTCAGTTTCAATATTATTATCAACAAGGTCTCTGATTATCTTTGATCGACTTTTTTCGTACCTATTTTCTGCCCAATCGAGATAGTATTTTTGTTTCTTGGATAAAACAATATTATACCGGTTGTTTCCTTCCTCTAAAGCAGAATATCCCAAAAACTCGTCAATAATTTCCTTATAGTTTAACTCATTGTAAAACTTTACGGATAGGTATGGGGAGTTAATTGCTTCAATATACGAATCAGGAAAAGTGTTGTCCCGCTTAAGCCGTAAAACTAGTGTTGGTTTTTTTAATTGAATGGAGTGAGTAATTTGGTGTGAGGTGCTAAAGTTTGGAACTGTAAATTCGATAATAGAAACACCCGCTTCTTGTACGGCTTTTATTACAGAGTTGTAGATTTCTCTAATATCTCTTTTGGAGTTAGGATTCTCCTCAATCCACTTTCCATAAGATCCAATCCAGTCGTCGGTTAGAACATGACCTTCGTCTAAAAGGTGTTGTCTTATCATTAGATAATATTTTTTATATTCGTTATAGTGGAATGTTGTTGCGCCAAACCAAATTTTCATGTGTGGATTATAGCATGTTATTGTGTAATGACTGCACAACGATACTATGGTATCTACTGGTTAATCTATGAAACAGGAGAACGCACAAATGAAAGTAATCTATACGATCTGCTTGCTCGTCAGAGGAACCGCTAAGGGGAGGGAAATCTGTCTAGGAAGAAAGAAACGGGGATTTCTGGTTGGTAGGTTAAACGGCTCTGGTGGTAAGGTACTTCCGGGAGAGGACGTTGAAGATTGTGCAAAAAGAGAAACATGGGAGGAGTTTAAAGTTGAAATATTGAAGATGAAAAAGTTCGGGGAGATCAATTTTTTTGATCCTGGGCTTACGCATCAGTGCCATGTCTTTGTTGTTACTAAATGGAGAGGGGAACCATCGGAAACCGAGGAGATGAATCCCGCTTGGTACGCCGTAGCGACTATTCCTTTTGAGGAAATGAATAGAGCAGATAAATTTTGGGTTACTCCGATTCTTGAGGGGAGAAAAATAAAGGCTGATTTCTATTACGAAAACCTCGACGATTTGGGGGAGGTGACAAGAAAAAATGTCCGTATTGTCAATTCATTTGAGTAAATCTATTGCGCTGGTTGGGGATCAAGAAAACGACCAGCGTTTTCTTTTTCTTCTAAAATCCTTTAATATCCATCTTAGTGGAAACATCAGATAAGAAAAAAGTGGTGGTGGGGATATCGGGCGGAGTAGATTCTGCGGTTTCGGCGTACCTTTTAAAAAAACAAGGTTATGAAGTTCTTGGTGTATATATGTGGTGTTACGGAAGTCATGACGAACATTGTCGGGCTCATCAAGACCGCGCCGATGCCATAAAAGTTGCCACGCATTTAGGAATTCCTTTTGAGATTTGGGATTTTGAAAAAGAATATTCCGAGAAAGTTTTAAAGTATTTTTATGATGAATATAATGCTGGATGTACTCCAAATCCCGATGTGGTTTGTAATAAAGAGATAAAGTTTGGAATGTTTTATAAAAGAGCGATTAAGAAGCGAGGTTTTGATTTTGTGGCAACAGGGCATTATGCTCGAGTGGTTGGGGGCACATCGCAAATTAGGGCAGTGTCCGAATTCGGGCACTGCCCTAAATATCTGGCTTCTGGAAAAGATAAAACTAAGGATCAATCCTACTTTTTATATCGCATTCGCTTGGAACAACTCTCCCACATCCTTTTTCCCGTCGGTGATTTAACAAAAAAAGAAGTCCGTCAAATTGCAAAAGAAGCAGGACTTCCCGTTTTTGATAAACCCGATAGTCAAGGGGTTTGTTTTGTTGGGGAAGTATCAATGCGCGATTTCCTTAAAGGGAAAGTGGATTATAAAGAAGGGAATGTTGTTGATACAAAGGGGGAAGTGATCGGTCACCATACTGGTCTGCCGTTTTACACAATCGGTCAGCGCCGTGGGTTCACTTTGACGAAATATAAAGGATTGCCCATGTATGCGATTGGAAAAAATGCGGTGAATAACACCCTCATCGTTGGATGTGGGAAAGAGACTGAGGCGGAAAGTTTTAGAGTTGGAGATATTAATTGGCTCGTTTCTAATACGGGATCCTCCCGAAACGGGAGGATCCCGTATCAAAACTTAAGGGTTCGGATCAGACATCTTGGTAAATTAATCCCGTGTGATATATTATTTGAAAATTTGAAAAATAAAAATTCATTAAAAATTTCAAATTTGGAGGCCGTGCCCCCATCGCAGGTACGATGTAAATTAAAAATTCCCCAGCGGGGGGTAGCTCCTGGACAGTCAGCTGTTTTCTACCTTGATGACATTGTTATTGGCGGAGGCGTAATATTGTAGATATGAGTGTTGGAAGACCATGGACTGTAAAATTTAAAGAAACATCAATCGAAGTTGTCAAATCGGTATTAGGTTTTATTGTGATAATAATCAAAGGTGTCGGCGAAGCCTTTTTGGGCGCTTTTAGTGGAAAATAAATATGATTACTTCTGGAAATGCAGACACAGAATCTCAACAGTTTAAAAATTGGTTAATCGGTAACTTTAGAGAAGATAGCTCACCTTTAAAGACTGATAAATTTGAGCTCAAGTGGTCAAAAAGAGAGAAAGGTTACTTTGCTCCAGCTAAGGAAAAGGAACAGGAGGATCTAAGAAGCACACTGGGAATTTTAATTTACGGGAAAGTAAAAGTCTCTTTTTTGGACGAAGAGAAGAAGATTCTTTTAGAAAATGAGGGCGATTACTATTTTTGTAAACCTACATCAAGACACACAGTCGAAGTTTTTGAAGATAGTTTAGTTATTACAGTTCGTTGGTGAGTTGCGATTTAAAATACGAGGCAAAGAAACTGTTTGTTGCGGGCCAGAAGAGAGAGGGGTTAGCTAAAATATATTCTTTTTCTAACCACCTAACAGATGCGATTTCATTATCATCAATACCCATCTCAATTTCAAAAGGAACTTTCTCGCATTCCCACCAATAAGTTTCTTGATTTGCAATATCGCTTCCGGTTTTAGCAAGTTCTCTAATTGGTTTTATTACAATTCCCAATTCCTCTTTTACTTCGCGGATCAAAGCTTGCTTTGGATTTTCTCCTTCTTCAACATGCCTGCCACAAGGATAAAACAATCCGGTATATTTTCCAAAATATTTCTTAGCAGTAATAAGAAGGTATTCTTTTACGCCGTTATTCTCTCTAAAAATTATTCCTAGTACTACTTGTCTCATATCATTTTTCTCCTAATGCTCCCACCAACTTTAGCTAACCAGTGTTTAAATGGTTCGGTTTTTGGAGAAGGAATAGACTGGACTATACGAAGAAGTCCTTCTGTCTTGGCACAATCAGTTTCACGCATTTTTCCATCTTCGGCTTGTAATTTCAACTGTTTCCATAATGATTTAATCATTCCATAACTAACCAGAATGTGCAAGAGGGGAAGTGGTGGGCGAGAGAGGATTTGAACCTCCACGGATTTTACTCCACTGGCTTCTGAAACCAGCCTGGCTACCATTACAGCACTCGCCCGTATCATTCATATTCTACCTTATTGACAAACCCTTAGTAAATTATGTATGTTACCGAGGTGACAGTAAAAGACTCCTGCAATGCAGGTGTGGTTTTTTTGTCTAATTTGATCTTTAAAAATTCAATATCAAAAATTTAGCTTACCGGCAGTTCAATTGTTTTGAAAAGGTGCGGGTTATAGCTATAAGTTAAAGTGAAGTTCAAAAATTAAGTGGTGGAAAGATTTTTTTGAGAGTTTGATCCTGGCTCAGGACGAATGTTGGCGGCGTGCCTAATCTATGCAAGTCGAACGCTTTAACCGCAAGGTTAAAGAGTGGCGAACGAGTGAGTAACACGTAGGAATCTACCCCTATCACAGGGATAATTCGTCGAAAGACGGACTAATATCTGATGGTCTCTAGGTTTAAATCTGGAGTAAAGTTTTGGCGCAAGCCAATATGGATAGGGAGGAGCCTGTGGGCTATCAGCTAGTTGGCGGGGTAAATGCCCACCAAGGCTATGACGGCTAGGGGGTGCGAGAGCATGATCCCCCACGATGGGACTGAGACACGGCCCATACACCTACGGGTGGCAGCAAGTGGGAATATTGCGCAATGGACGAAAGTCTGACGCAGCGACGCCGCGTGAAGGATGAAGGCCTTCGGGTCGTAAACTTACGCTAAGAAGCATCGGCTAACTACGTGCCAGCAGCAGCGGTAATACGTAGGATGCAAACATTGTCCGGATTTATTGGGCGTAAAGAGTTCTGTAGGCGGATTTCTAAGTTGCAAGTTAAAAACCCCGGCCTAACCGGGGGCGGGCTTGCAATACTGGAAATCTAGAGTTACCTAGGGGCAAGCGGAACATATGGAGTAGGAGTGAAATCCGTTGATACCATATGGAACACCAAAGGCGAAGGCAGTTTGCTGGGGGTATACTGACGCTAAGAGACGAAAGCGCGGGGAGCAAAACGGATTAGATACCCGTGTAGTCCGCGCTGTAAACAATGCCTGCTGGATACCTAGCCACGCTTAGCGTGGTCGGGTGTCGAAGCTAACGCGTTAAGCAGGCCGCCTGGGAAGTACGGTCGCAAGATTAAAACTCAAAGGAATTGGCGGGGACCCGCACAAGCGGTGGAGCATGTGGTTTAATAGGATGATGACCCCAGAACCTCACCCAGGCTTGACATGCAGATGCAAATCCGATGAAAGTCGGACTCCTTCGAGGGTTCTGCACAGGTGTCGCATGGCTGTTGTCAGCTCGAGTCGTGAGATGTTCGGTTAAGTCCGTTATCGAGCGCAACCCCTACTGCTAGTTGTATCACTCTAGCGGGACTGCCCTCGTAAGAGGGAGGAAGGTGGGGATGACGTCAAGTCAGCATGGCCTTTATGCCTGGGGCTACACACATGCTACAATGGCCGGTACAACAGGTTGCAATCCCGCGAGGGTGAGCCAATCCTTAAAACCGGTCTCAGTTCAGATTGAAGGCTGCAACTCGCCTTCATGAAGTAGGAATCGCTAGTAATCGCTGGTCAGCTATACAGCGGTGAATACGTTCTCGGGTCTTGCACACACCGCCCGTCAAGTCAGCAAAGCTAGAACTATCTAAAGTCCCCGTTAAAAGGGCCTAGGTTAGGGCTAGTGATGAGGATTAAGTCGTAACAAGGTAGCCGTAGGGGAATCTGCGGCTGGATCACCTCCTTTCAAAGGAGATTTTCTTCGATGATTTTTATCATCGCGGAAGCTCATAAATGTTTTCTAAGTCGGAAAACTTTGGAGCATAAACATTTTCTTTTGCCCCTCACGGCAAAAGATCAGACAGCTTGGTTGGGTGAGGTTTAACCTAACAATGAATCTTTCCACCGCTTAGAATTTGAATCGCGTCAGACGCGACTTTGCTTTAACTTAACTCCTCAGCACTGTAAATTCCGCGCATTTTTTGTGCTATCATTTGAATATGGCAAACACCTCTGTCCTTTGCGCCCAAAACGGCTCTATAAAAATAGCTGCTCTTGACCATCGCGATTCCTTAAAAAAAATTCTTCCCGAGGATGAAATAAATAAGTTCAAAAGTCTGTGTGTCGAGGCATTTAGTCCTTTTGTGACCGCAGTTTTACTTGATCCTGAATATTTAGAAAAAACAGGGATTGGGGCAATGCCCCTAAAGGGGCACTGCCCCATTATTTCCGTCCCGTTTCTTGCCTCTTTGGAAAAATCAGGATACATAGACACTTCCGATGGCAGGATTACCGAAACTTATGGTGACTATTTTAATGCAAGAACAGCTAAAAGAGTCGGAGTTATCGCCACAAAGCTTTTAATTTATTTTAATAATGACGCACCATCAAAGAATCACCAAATAGAGATTGCGAAAAGATGTTTTGATGAATCTCGTCAAGTGGGACTTCCCTTACTTTTAGAAATCGTTACTTATCCATATCAAAATAAGGTTTATAGCGAGAGTTTAGAAATCTCCCGTGCCGTCTCTCAACTTGCGGATTTCGGAGATGTTTTAAAGCTTAATTTTTGTGACAATCTTGATATTTTATCGGATCTAAAGCATTTGGAAAAACCTTGGGTTCTTTTGAGTCGGGGAATGCTCTTTCCGGAATACAAAAGATTGTTAATAAAAGCTAAAGAAATTGGTGGCGCGAGCGGCTTTGCCGTTGGACGGGCCTTATGGCAGGAAGTTGGCAATCTTAAAACTTGGGCAAAGAAAGAATTTTTTATCAAAACTACTGCAGTTTCGCGTCTAAAGGAATTAGCAGAAATTTTTAATTAGGAATCCTGAATTACAAAATGCATTTTCTTGGAAAAGAACCACCACTTTTGTTTATAAACAAAACCGTTTTTGTGCGTGTGGATTTTGATGTTTCTTTTAAGGAAGATGGTTCAATTGCCGACGATTACAGAATTAAGAGATGCCTTCCAACAATAGATTACCTTCTCTCAAAAGGGGCAAAACTTGTTTTGGGTACCAAAATCGGTGATCCTGAAAAGGATGGGGGAATTTCCTGTGAGAGGATTTTTCCTTACTTGAGTAACATAAGTAGCTTAAGTCACTTACGATTCTTGAGAGATTATCCGGGGTTGGAAGTTAAAAAATCCACCGGTGCTCTTACTGTTGGCGAAGTGTTGCTTTTAGAAAACCTTCGCCTTTTTCCTGAGGAAAAAGGAGACGAAAAATTTGCTAAAGAGTTTGCCAACAATTTTGATTTTTACATCCATGAAGCTTTCGCTATGTGTCATCGCACTGACACTTCAATTGCACTTCTTCCAAAATACTTAGTGTCATTTGTTGGATTTAATTTAGCGCAAGAAATAGAAACGCTCTCAAAAGTTTTAGAAAATCCTCAAAGACCCTTAATTTTTATAGTAGGTGGTGCCAAAATAGAATCAAAACTTTTAACAATAAATAATTTTCTAAAAATCGCTGACAAGATAATCATTGGTGGAAAATTGCCACTCGATCCAACGGTTCAAAAATTCGCCAAAGATAAAAAAGTTTTTTTGGCGGATTTGGATATCGGCGGTTTGGATATTTCCGAGGGGTCGGTGGAAGAAATTTTAAGTATCTTAGGTAACTTAAGTAAAGGAGAGGGAAAAGGAACAATTGTCTGGTCAGGTCCCATGGGGCAGTTTGAAAACCCAGATCACCGAAAAGGGACAATGGAAATTGCCAAGGCGATCTCGGAAAGTTCTGCCTTTAAAATTGTTGGTGGAGGCAATACCGTGACGGCTTTAGATTTACTCGGTCTTGTCAAACAGTTCGATTTTATCTCCACGGGTGGCGGTGCCATGCTGGAATTCTTGGCAGAGGGTAAACTTCTGGGAATTGATGCTTTAAATTACAAAACAAAATTGTTAGACTGGAACACATGATAAAAAGATTCTTTGTTATAACAATTTTGTTGGTATTAGGTCTTGTCGTTTTGTATTTTTCCGTAAAAAGTAATGGTGATTCTGTTAAAGATCAGGTTTTAAAACCCTCTCCATACGAACCTATTACAAGTATACAGGAGGAGAAAAATAAGCATTCGGGCTATATATTAAATACCAATAAGGGCGACATAAAAATTGTTCTTGATAGTACCGTTGCCCCTGAAACCGTGAAAAATTTTGATTCTAAAGTAAATTCTGGATTTTATGAGGGCTTGACTTTTCACCGCGTGGAAGATTGGGTTATTCAAGGTGGAGATCCTTTGGGAAATGGGACCGGTGGGGGGAATATGCCAACGGAACTTTCGCAGAAACCGTTTAAAGAAGGATCGATCGGTGTTGCAAGAGGGGGTAATATAGAAATAAGTAACGATTCTCAGTTTTTTATCTGCACAACAGACTGCTCTTTTTTAACTGGACAGTACACCAATTTTGGAGATGTAGTGGGAGGAATGGATGTAGCTAAATTGATAAGCATTGGTGATAAGATAAATGGCATTCAAACATTAAAATACTAAAAATGGATCAGGATTTTCCGCGAAACAAATATTTATTAGGTAAAAAGCATCTAAAATATTTTGGAATTATTATTGCGGTTTTAATTTTATTGTCGCCGCTTTTTTTCTGGTGGTACTATAACGCCGCTTTAAACCGGCAAAATTATCCGGAAGAAACAATTGCCAAATCGCCAAATATACCGCTTGAGGCTGATGTAATTATTCCATCCGGAGCAACAACCGACGAGATCTCCGATCTTTTGTATAAAAAGGATTTAATAAATAGCAAAACTCTTTTTAAGTTGTACCTTTTGCAAACCCAAAAAACCATCAAGGCCGGACATTACCGCGTCCCGTTTACCATAGATGTAAAAGATTTGGTGGAAGCTTTTCAAAAAGGGACATTCGATATTAGACTTACTTTTTTGGAGGGGTGGCGGGTGGAGGAATATGCCGATTACATAACTAAACAATTTAACGATCCGGTTCTTGGAAAAGAATTTTTAACTATCGCGAAGCCTTTTGAAGGTTACCTTTTTCCGGACACATATTTTATGCCAAAGCTTTCAAGCGCTCAGTTGCTTCTTGGCACTCTAAAAGCAAATTTTGATGAGAGAACAAAAAATATCAGAGCGGATTACACACTAAAGTCAAAAGGCAAAACATCCGGTTTGAGTTTTGCCGATACGATTAATTTAGCCTCTATTTTAGAAAGAGAGGTGGCAAATGGCGCCGACCGTTCCGTTGTTGCTGGAATTTTAATAAAAAGAATCGAAAACGGATGGCCATTAGATGCCGATGCTACTGTGCAGTATGCCGTCGCTTCACCGGAAAATTGGTGGCCTTCCAAAATTACTCAAGATGGTTTGGACAAAGATTCTCCCTACAACACTAGAAAAAATCAGGGATTGCCGCCAACTCCCATCTGCAATCCCGGACTTGCGGCAATATCGGCGGCAAGTGCCCCAGTTAGTAGTGAGTATTGGTTTTACTTAAGCGGAAAAGATGGAAAGACTCACTTTGCAAAAACTATCGAAGAGCATAATCAAGACATAGTTTTGTACTTGTGAATTTTAGGGGAGTTGACAACATTTAATGTCATGTGTTAAACTTCCGAAGTTCGTGTTGAGAAGTCAAATTTAGCTTGGCTTGTTGCGTTGTTCTTGAAAATTTTAAAAAAGGATTTTTGGAATAATTCATAAACATAATGCGCCTTTCGTTTTCCGAAGAAGGTTTTAAGTTTCCGTTGCCCAACCTTTCAGCCATTCAGCTGGACTCGTTTAACGCTTTTCTACGGGAAGGTGTTAATGATGTTCTAGAAGAAATTAACGATATAGAAGACTATACCGGGCGAGGCTGGGTTTTAAGTTTCTCCAATCCCAGATTTGATAAAGCTACAATATCTATTCAAGAATCCATAGAACGGGGAATGACATACAGCGCTCCTTGGTACATCAAAGTTACTCTACTTGAGAAAGAATCCAAAAAATCGAAAACTCAGGATGTCTATATGGGCGAAGTTCCATTAATGACCCCCAAGGGAACATTTATTGTAAATGGAATTGAAAAGGTTATTGTTAACCAACTTATACGCTCCGAGGGCGTGTATTTTTTGCCCATAGAATATCCGGGAAATCCTAATCTTTTCGCAAGCGCTAAGTTGCTTCCAAAAAACGGCGCGTGGCTCGAAATAGAAACTTCAAAAACAGGAGTTCTTACCGTAAAAATTGACCGAAAAAGAAAAGTTGTGTTAACCGCGCTTTTAAGAATTTTTGGTTTAGAAAACGATAACGACATAAGGGAGGCCTTTAAAGAAGCCGAAAAGGGATCCGAAGTGTCTTATGTAGAAGCAACTTTAGAAAAAGATCCTTCGTCAAATTACAACGAGGCTTTAATAGAAATATACCGCAAAGTGCGTCCCGGGGAGCCTTTGATTTTGGATAATGCTAAAACTCTTATAGAAACCATGTTTTTTAATCCGCGTCGCTATTCACTTGGAAAGGTCGGCCGTTTTAAATTTAATCAGAAGCTAAAAACGGAGTTTCCTCAAGACAGTATGGGGCGTCTTTTACACAAAGAAGATCTAATAAAGGTCATAGAAAGAATAATCCTTTTAAACCGTAATATTGGTGAGGAGTACGATGACATTGATCATTTAGGAAACCGAAGAGTGCGATCTGTGGGGGAGCTTTTGCAAAATCAAATTAGAATCGGGTTTTTGCAAATGGAAAGAAATATTAAGGAAAGAATGTCATTGCAACCCCGTGGACAGCTCTGCGAGCCAAATACTCTTATTTCCACAAGACCTGTTGCCGCGAAGGTGCACTCTTTTTTTGCATCTGGACAACTTAGTCAATATCAGGATCAATCAAACCCATTAACGGGTCTCGATCATTTAAGAAGGCTTTCCGTTATGGGACCCGGAGGGCTAACTAAAGAAAGAGCCAGCTTCTCTGTTCGCGATGCGCACTATACTCATTATGGAAAAATCTGTCCTGTTCGGACCCCGGAAGGTCCCAATATTGGACTTATTACATATGTAGCGCTCTACGCTCGTGTAAATGAATATGGATTTTTGGAAACGCCTTACAGGAAACTTGATAAAGATGCTAAGGGAAATTATGTAGTTACCGATACAATCGATTATCTTGCGGCCTATGACGAGGAGAAGTTTTTTATTACGGACGCTTCGGTAAAGGTTTCTAAAGACGGCGTTGTTTTGGATAAGCGAGTTCCGCTCCGTAAAGGGAAAGACTTCTTTATCGGAGATGTTTCGCAGGCAAGTTACATGGATATTAACTCCCAGCAAACTGTAGGCCTTGCCGCCTCCTTAATTCCGTTTATTTCTAATACCGATGTTATCCGTGCCCTCTATGGATGCCAGCAAGCCACTCAAGCGGTTCCTCTAATTATTCCCCAGAAGCCGTTTGTAGGTACTGGGATGGAGGAAATCGCGGCGTTAGGTTCTGGGGCTATTGTAATGGCGGAGGAGGACGGAGTTGTTTCGTTTTCCGATGCCACAAAGGTTATTGTAAAAGGGAAAAATACTACCGAATATAAAATCCTTAAATTTGTTCAGTCCAACATGGATACCTGTTACAACCAAAGTGTTGTGGTAAGCGCTGGGCAAAAAGTAAAAAAGGGCCAAGTTCTTGCCGAAGGACCAGCAGTATTGGACGGAGAATTGGCGATTGGAGCCAATCTTAAAGTAGCCTTTATGATATGGGGAGGGTACAACTACGAAGACGCTATTGTGGTTTCCGAGCGCTTGGTGCGGGATGATGTTTTAACTTCTATTCATATTAAAGATCGTGCGGTGCAAGTTTTAGAAACAAAGCTTGGACCCGAAGAAATTACCCGCGATATTCCCAATGTTTCAGAAGAAGCCTTGCGCAACCTAGATGAGCGGGGCATTGTTGCAATAGGATCAGAGGTAAAATCAGGCGACATTTTGGTTGGAAAAATTGCTCCAAAAGGGGAAACAGAGCTTTCGGCGGAGGAAAGATTACTTCGTGCTATCTTTGGAGAAAAGTCCCGCGATGTTAAAGATAACTCGTTGGTTTTGCCACATGGGGAGTATGGAACAGTAATTGGAATCACAGAGCTTACAAAAGAAAAAGGTGACGAACTTCCAATAGGTGTTGTAAAAGAAATCCGCATTTTTGTGGCGCAGCGGAGAAAAATTGTTGTTGGGGATAAACTAACTGGGCGTCAGGGGCAAAAAGGAGTAATCGCTCTTATTGCCAAAGACGAGGATATGCCTTTTATGACCGATGGGACAAGAGTAGATATTATTTTGCACCCCGCCTCCCTTCTTGGCCGTATGAATATTGGTCAGCTTCCGGAAACTCATCTTGGTTGGGTAGCCGAAAGAACAAATAAATATTTTCAAGTTCCCGTCTTTACAAAATTTGGCGAAGAGCAGCTTAAAGCGGCGTTAAAAGAAGCAGGTCTTCCCGAGGATGGGCGAACCGCTTTGTTTGACGGAAAATCTGGGGAGCCTTTTGCAAATCGTGTGGTTGTAGGAAATCTTTATATTCTTAAACTGCATCATCTTGCTGAGGATAAAATGCACGCTAGAAGTACCGGACCATATTCTTTAATTACGCAACAGCCTCTTGGTGGAAAGGCTCAATTTGGCGGTCAGCGTTTTGGCGAGATGGAAGTTTGGGCGCTGGAGGGGTATAGCGCCGCTCATACTTTGCAAGAGATGCTTACAATAAAATCCGATGATATGTTGGGCAGGACTTTGGCATATCGCGCTATGATTCAAGGTGAAAAGATTCCGCCTGCGGCTATTCCGGAATCCTTTAAACTATTGGTACGCGAACTTAACGGACTATGTCTTAAAGTAGATACAATTGGGGCTAAAGAAGAAGATGTCCAAGAGGTGGGAGGTGGGGCGGAACCCGGAGAAGTAAAAATGATACCGGCAGAGGGTTTAAAAATTACCGATCCAAAAAATGAAAAGGAAGAAGATGGGGTGGGAAAATCCGAAGAGGCGTCCGCGGAGGAAGATTTAACCGAAGAAGAAAAGGATAAACCGGAAGTGGAGGAGTAAAAATAATAATAGTTAAAAAAATATGAACAAACTATCCAGACTAAAAGATTTTACCGCGCTAAAAATTTCACTTGCTTCTCCGGAGGATATATTGTCATGGTCTCATGGCGAAGTTACCAAACCTGAAACAATTAATTACCGCACCTTTAAGGCCGAAAAGGGCGGGCTTTTTGACGAAAAAATATTTGGTCCTACTAAAGATTATGAGTGTTACTGCGGAAAATATAAAAGGATCAGATACAAAGGTGTCATTTGCGATAAATGCGGAGTAGAGGTTACTCACTCCAGAGTTCGGCGCGAAAGAATGGGTCATATCACATTGTCATCTCCTGTTGCCCATGTATGGTTTTTTAAAGGCATACCTTCTAAACTTGCTATGCTCTTGGACATTTCTCCCAGAAGTTTAGAAGCAGTTGTCTACTTCTCATCCTATGTGGTTACTTCTTGCGATCATGATAAGAAAGTCCATGTTTTATCTCATTTAGCGGAAGATTTGGAGAAGGAAAGAAAGACTTTTTTGGAGGAGTCCGAGGAAGAGGTTAAAAATCTTAAAAAGCAGGCGGAAACCGAAATAAAGGAAATAAAAAACGCAGACAAAGAAAAAGCAAAAATAATGGCGGGAGCAGTTTCCCTAAAATACAACCGTAAAGCCCAAGATTTAAGAGATAAGACGGTGGTAAAACAGGAAGAACTTGAGAAAAAATTTGCCGTTTTGGAAAAGAAGCTTGCTTCGGTAAAACATCTTTCAATTCTTACCGATTTGGAATATTTGGATTTATCCAATTATATGGATCAATTTTGCGAAGTCTCAATTGGAGCTGAATCGATAAAAAATATTTTGGAAAAATTGGATTTAGTCGAAGAAATCAAAAAACTTAAAGCGAAAATTTCAAGAACAAAGGGACAGGCGCAATTAAAACTTAGCAAAAGATTAAAGGTTATGGAGGGCTTTAGGAAAGCGGGAATTAGTCCCACATGGGTTATTTTACAACATTTGCCTGTTATCCCCCCGGATCTTAGACCCATGGTTCAGTTGGAAGGTGGACGATTTGCCACGAGTGATCTTAACGACCTTTATCGGAGAATAATCAATAGAAATAGCCGTCTTAGAAGACTTCTAAATTTGGGAGCGCCGGAAATTATCATAAGAAATGAAAAAAGGATGTTGCAGGAAGCTGTTGACGCGCTAATTGATTCTTCAAAACAGAGATCTTCGTCCAGAGTTTTAAGAATGTCCAGAAAACCGCTCCGCTCAATTTCCGACATGCTAAAAGGAAAGCAAGGGCGTTTTAGACAGAACCTTTTGGGAAAGCGGGTTGACTATTCGGGACGGTCCGTTATTGTTGTTGGTCCAGACCTTAAACTTACGGAGTGTGGAATTCCAAGAGAAATGGCTTTAGAGCTTTTAAAACCGTTGGTACTACGCGAAATACTCCTTAGAGGCCTTGCTCCTAATGTTAAAAGCGCCAAATATATATTGGATGCTAGAGGTGGAGAGGTGTGGGATATTGTAGAATCTTTAGCCAAGTCGCGGCCTGTTCTTTTAAACCGCGCCCCAACACTTCACAGACTTGGAATTCGGGCATTTTTCCCCAGACTTATCGAAGGAAACGCCATCCAAATACATCCTTGTGTTTGTGATGGATTTAATGCTGACTTTGACGGCGACCAAATGGCAGTACATTTACCACTATCAGAAGAGGCTATTCAGGAATCTATAGACCTTATGCTTTCCGATAAAAATTTACTTAAACCTTCAAACGGCAATTTTATCGCCATGCCTTCCAAAGATATGATTTTGGGAGTGTACTTTTTGACAACAGTAAATCCCGATTTGGAAAAACACAAAAGCAAATTTGGAAGTATTGACGAGGTTACTTACGCTCTTTTCGATAACAAAATAAACCTAAGACAGAAAATTGATATGGTTTTGGATGGCAATATGACGGAAACTACCGCAGGAAGAGTGATTTTTAACAGTCGGTTACCGCAGTCACTGGGATTTATTAACAAAAATGTTGGGAAATCCTCATCAGAAGACACGGTATCGCTTTCCGATCTTTTTGACAAAGTATTAAAGATGGAAGACACCAGAACGGTAGTGGAATTTATTGACTCGGTAAAAAGTTTGGGATTTGAATACGCAACAAAATCTGGTCTTTCCGTGTCGATTTTTGACTTTAAAGAATCTCCGCAAAGAGGTCCAATTATGGATACTGCTAACAAAAAGGCTGAAGAAATAGATCTTAACTATAAGCGTGGTCTTATTACAAGAAACGAACAAAGGTCCTTGTCTCAAACTTTGTGGCAAGAAACAACAGAAAAAGTTGATGAAGCAACTTGGAAAGAACTGGACGAGAAAGACATTGTTAAATTTATGTTGCGCTCTGGAGGTGCCGGAAAAGCTTCCCGTGTTCAAATACGGCAGATTGCTGGAATGCGTGGTCTTATTGCCGATCCAACGGGAAGAATTATAGAAATGCCAATTAAAGGAAATTACAAAGAGGGTCTTTCGGGATTCGAGTATTTTGCAAGTTCCCGTGGTTCCCGTAAAGGGATTACCGATAAGGCTTTAAGAACAGCAGATGCTGGATATCTAACTCGTAGGCTTGTTGATGTGGCACAAGGTGTAATAACTAGAACTGATTTTTGCGGAACGGAAAATTATCGGCCGATAACTATTAAAGACATTTTGCCGCTATCTTCTCTTTCCGATAAGATAAAGGGAAGATATTTGGCAAAGGATATCAAAGTAAAAAACAAAAAGATTGCGAAAAAAGGAGAATACCTAACTATTGAAAAAGCCAAGGAGATAGAAAAGGCTGGGGTAGAGGAAGTAGGAGTATATTCACCTTTAACCTGCGAAGCTCCTCACGGAATTTGCAGAAAGTGTTATGGCGAAGATTTAACAAATCTTAAAGAAGTGCAAATTGGGGTTCCTGTTGGGATATTGGCGGCGCAATCTATTGGAGAGCCGGGAACACAACTTACTATGAGAACTTTCCATACTGGAGGAATTGTCGGAAAAGACATTACACAAGGACTTCCGCGGATAGAAGAAATTTTGGAAGCACGGGCGCCAAAATCTCTTTCCATAATGAGCGAAATTACCGGAAAGGTTAGTATTGTAGAAGAAAAGGGTGGTAAGAGGACCATTATTGTCAAAGCAGTAGATAAAGATACTGAGGTTCCGGAAGTGCGGTATAATGTGGATCCAGTTTCTGAGATTGTGGTTAGCGAAGGAATGCTAATTGTTGCTGGGGAGCCTTTGACTGTCGGGAATTTGGATTTAAGCGAGCTTTTGGGTGTTGTAAGTGTAGTCCAAACGCAAAATTACATAATTAAAGAATTGCAAAAGGTTTATACTTCACAGGGAGTTAAGTTAAACGATAAGCATTTGGAAGTTATAGTTAGACAGACCTTTAACAAGGTGGAAATAGATAAGATTGGGGACGCCGACTTTTTGCAGGGTGAGGTTGTGACGAAAGATAAGTTTGATGAGGAGAATGCAAAGGTGGCGGCAGAAGGCGGGGAAATGGCGCAAGGTCACATAATTTTGCTTGGTATAACAAGGGCCGCTCTTGAAACGGATAGCTTTTTAGCGGCGGCATCGTTTATGAACACCAGCCGAATTTTGACTGATGCCGCTTCCGTGGGGGCAGTAGATAACCTGTTAGGTCTAAAGGAAAATGTGATTATTGGAAGACTAATTCCCGTGGGGGAACGGGCTAGAATGGTAGACAATTAAAATGCCAACAATAAACCAGCTTGTAAGAAAGCGCAGAAAAAATTTAAAATCTCGAAAAGCTACACCAGCTTTAAAGTTGGTATATTCATCGTTACACAGGACAAAAAAGAGAGTAGCAAGTCCTTTTAAAAGAGGAGTGTGTCTTATTGTAAAGACGATGACGCCTAAAAAACCAAACTCGGCTTTAAGAAAAATTGCCAGAGTCCGTCTTTCCAATGGAGAAGAAGTTACCACTTATATTCCCGGGGAAGGTCACGGACTTCAGGAGCACTCGGTAGTTTTGGTTAGAGGTGGTCGTGTTAAAGATCTTCCGGGTGTAAAGTACACTATCGTCCGTGGGAAATACGATTTAGCAGGGGTTGCCAAACGAAAAACATCTAGAAGTATTTACGGTACAAAAAAGGATGCAGGAGTTAAAAAGATTTAATCGTTATGGCGAGAGGAGCAAAACCAACAAAAAACCCAATAGAAACCGACCAATTTTATAAATCAAAGGTCGTTACCCGCGTTGTTAACCGTCTTATGCTAGGCGGGGAAAAAAGCGTCGCCACAAAAATTATTTACGGGGTTTTGGAAAAAATTTCGGAGGATAAAAAAGAAGCCACCACAAAATTAGAAGAGGCGGTAAAAAATCTAATGCCTTCACAGGAAGTTCGGAGCCGTAGGGTAGGTGGTGCTACTTATCAAGTTCCGGTTCCTTTGCGTCATGATAGATCAGAAGCTTTGGCTATAAGATGGCTGGTGGAAGCAGCACGCGCAAAAAAAGGAAAACCCATGGCCCAAAGACTTTTTGAAGAAGTAACACTTGCCGCTAAAAAAGAGGGAGTTGCTTACAAAAAGAAAGAAGATACTCTGCGTATGGCTGACGCCAACAAAGCCTTTGCGCATTTTAAGTGGTAGACAGTTTCTTATCCAAAGTAATAGTTTGACCAAGTCCTTTCTACCTTCAAATTTACCAATTAACAAACCTAATAAGTACCCCCCCCTCAATGTTCTGTGCTACTTGACAACCGCGTCTTGTTGCAATATCCTGTACATATATGTACAGGATAGACACTCTTATTAAGTTGGATAGGAAGCTGTATCATACAAACGATCTGGCTATATGTTGGAAAATAATTAACAAAAATACCTTATACACGGCAATTAAGCGGTATATAAAGAGGGGAATTTTGATTCCGGTTAAAAAAGGTTTATACTCCACCATTCCTTTAGTGCAACTTGATCGGCAAAACCTTGGAATTGCTCTTATCCATAAGTATTGCTACTTAAGCACGGAATCTGTATTTGTTAAAAACGGGATCATCACCCAAAACAACTTTTACACAACTTTTATTAGTAGTGTTTCTGCCAAAATAGCAGTTTCCGATTGGCAATTTCTTTATCGAAAATTGAAAGACGAGTTTCTTTATAACCAAGAGGGTATTTATAGCGAGAACGGCGTTTATATGGCGACGACGGAAAGAGCCGTTGCCGATATGTTGTATTTTAATCCAACATACCATTTTGACCTTTTAGAAAATATCGATTTTAACAAAGTAAAAGATATCCAAAAAAAGGTTGGTTATCCATGCAGTATTTAAGACCGGAAGATACAATTCACAAATCTTATTTAAATAGATTACTAATAGAGATAGTAGATAATCCAATATTATCATCCAACTTAGCGTTTAAAGGAGGAACATGCGCACAAATGCTGCGCTTTTTGGATAGGTTTTCTGTGGATTTGGACTTTGATGTAATAACAATGACGGATGAATCTAAATTAAGAAACGAGTTCCGAAATATTTTTAATCATTTAGGGCTAACTATGATTAAAGAATCGACTCCAGCCCTATTTTTTCAGCTTAAATATGCAAGCGAAACTGGGAAACGAAGCGCAATAAAGACAAGTGCGAGTATTATAAAAATAAAAACCAACGAGTATAAAATTCAATATTTATCGGAAATTGATAGATTAGCTAACTGTCAAACAATAGAAGCGATGTTTGCAAATAAATTAGTTGCCATAATCGATCGGTACAAGTTGCATAAAAGTATAGCCGGGCGTGATATCTACGATACGCACCATTTTTTTATTCAAGGATATTCATACAAAGATGAAGTAATCCTAGAAAGAACGGGGCAAGAGCCAAAAGCATACCTAAAATATTTAATAGAATTTATAAAAGACAAGGTTACTCAAACAATTGTAAATGAAGATTTAAATTCCCTATTACCAGCAGATAAATTTCAGCAAATTAGAAAGGTTTTGATTCCAGAAACTTTGTCTTTTCTTGCAAGAGAGGTCGGGAAGTAATTAATCGTCGTCGGAAAAATCCGCGTTGACATCACATTTTATTTTATTTAGTATAGTTTTAAGGAGATGAAAGAGGATTTACTGCAAACCAAATATCTTCTTGTTGTGCTAATTGTTCTTGTTGCTTTAGGTTTTATCGCTTTTTCATTTCAAACTAAACCCCCTTCCACACCAGCTATCACTCCCACCACAACCAAACCATCAAATTAAGTAGAACCATCTTCCGATCCAACTGCCAATTGGAAAACATATCAAAATGAAACATATAATTTTTCGGCGGTATATAAATTAAATAATGTATAATCATATACCATCTCTCCAATCTGGATTTGACGAGCAACTACTAGAAGAAAATGCTCGAACTTTTTTCGAAACTACCCTTTCTACCTTTCGTTTCCTAGATCCTCCGAAGCTTTAAGCGAAGGAGGACAAATTTACCAATTAAAAAACCTAATAAATATCTCCTCTATTGTCGATTAGATAGATGATTACTGTTTTGTTTCTGTCGTCTTTTACAAAAAGTACTATAATATCTCCAATACGCAGTCTAAACATACCCTGATATTTTCCAGTAAGTTTTTTTATATCTCCGCGATAGGGAAAATAGGATAAATCCAAAATAGCATTTGTAATTCTAACAAAGGAGTTTTTATCAATCTTATCAAGGAATTTTTCTGCTTGTTTCTTTAAGATAACTTTGTACATAGTCGACGCATAATTTTTCCGAAACAAATTTTTCAAAAGCGATTCCCATATCGCTTGCGGTTTCCATTTCTTTTTCCAGATCTTTAGTATCAACAAAATCCATAAGTTTTTCGTAAGCAAATGAGGATTTTTCAAAATATTCAGGAGACACCATAACGGCTAAATACGCATTGCCTTTGGAGATAGCAATAGGGGTTCCTAAGGTTTTCATATGGGTCACTATTTCCTTGGTTTTATAACGCAAGTCGGTTGTAGTTGCAAGTTTCGTAAGTTTTTGAGTAATCATAATAGTCATAATTCCATACATAATTATGACTAAAATCAATACCAAAAAATATCTGTTGACAGGGGTTTTGGGATAGTACAATATCTAATCATTATTGGATGTTGTTATCTGCCCCTATGCCATCTAAGACTAGGAAAGTGGTCTCTAAAAAGAAGGTCGTAAGGAGAGTCCCCAAAGTAAAGTCTCCTTCGTGTTGTGTTAGTCAGGATGCGTTAACCAAGTACCTGCCGTTTATGGTAGGGTTAGCGTTTTTTGTGCTATTTTTGGCCGTAGTCGCCTATGCGGTTGCTTTAAAATCGCAGTGGCTTGCTAGCCAAGATAATGTGGGATTTTCCGCCCCAAGCGCGCCTGTAGTTAATACAGCAAAACCACTTCCCGCGCTTCCAAAGAAATAGATCCTATACAACCCTCTTTAAAAGAGAGACTTGGTATGGAATAAGTTGGTGAACTAGATTATTCGCCGATTTTTTCTATACCACCGCCGTGAGCAAAGAAAGGAGAGCATGCCTTGGGGTTTTGTAACCGCATCTTACCCAAGGCAAAAGGTCAAAAAATTCAACAAAGACCTTTCAAGAAGATGGTTTCAATGGCGCGTGCCGAAAGGGGGATTCGTGTCACGGAGATACATTGACAAACAGGGTTTGCAGGTTACAGTTTCTCCGAAGTGTGGATCTTCTGGGTTTTTCCGGAATAGCATTCGTGATGCCTTCAGTGGTTTTCTTTGTCACAGCTACTGGAGGCAAACTCACGAACGCCGCCAATGTCGTCTTGGAGCGGGTGGTTAGATTATAGGTGTTATACTTGAACATGGCGTTTTGAGGAAATGGAAATCCTCCGCCAGGTTGTTTTTTGTTACATTATTAACATGTGAAAAACCACATTTGACGCGATGATATTTATGGAAAAAGTAGTAAAAGTTACAGCAACAGATAATCTCAAAGAATCAATTAAATCGGCTGTTGAAGGGCTTGGTGGGTTTAAGAAGTTTATCTCGGCTGGCGATGTGGTTTTTGTAAAACCAAACTGCAATACGACAGATCCATTTCCCGCTTCCTCCGATCTCGAATTTTTAAAAGCCCTTACGGATCTTCTATATAAAAATGGCGCTAAGCTTGTGGCTATCGGCGATTCTTCCACAATTACTTTAAATACCAGAAGGGTTATGGAACAAAAAGGACTTTTTAAACTTTTGGAAATGGAAGACCCTCCGCGGATTTGTGTTTTTGAAGAAGGAAAATGGATGGTAACAAAAATTAAAAATTCAAAGTTCAAATCTCAAGTATCCTTACCTGAAATTTTGACAAGGGTAGATAAGGTGATTTATGTACCGTGCTTAAAAACTCACAAGCAGGCACGGTTTACAGGAGCGTTAAAATTATCCGTTGGCTTTGTAAAGCCTTTTGAGCGGATATCCATGCATTTAAAAAATTTAGAGGAGAAAGTTGCAGAAATAAATTCAGTTATAAAATGCGATTTGGTGATAATGGATGCAAGAAAGTGTTTTTTTAATGGCGGTCCAAGTGAGGGTGAAGTGCGGGAACCAAATTTTATACTGGCTTCAAAGGGTCGTGTGGCAGTTGATATCGAGGGAATTAGAATAATTCAAGGTTTTAAGGGAAACTCGCTTTTGCATCTAAAAGATCCCAAAGATCTCCCTCAGATTAAAAGAGCTTTAGAAATGGGACTTAGTTGAGAATGAAATCGGGTTCTACCTTTAAGGGTTTCACCCGAACCGTTTCTAAAGGCCTTTCGAATAAACATTGTTTAATGCAATTCCCACAGAAACTGCTAGGTTTAACGAATCAACTTTATCGGATTGCGGTATTTTTACTCGCGTTTTAAACCCCTTTTCAAGTTCTTCAAGACCGGATGATTCGTTTCCAAATACAAGGCTTGCGGGTTTTGCAAATTCGATTTTTGATAAATTTTCCGATCCAGTCGTTTGAAATGCGTAGAGGTTTCTTTCTGGAAAGAATTCTTTGTATTTTTTGAAACTTTCAAAAAGCTGAATGTTAAGACTAAATATCGCGCCCATAGACGCTCTTATGGTCTCTGGTTTAAAAATATCTACAGCAGGAGTTATTATTGCAAGGTCAGAAAAATTAAATGCCAGCATTGACCGCGCTATCGTTCCCAGATTTCCAGAATCTTTTGGATTAACTAAAACTATATGGTTACTCTGACCATCAAGAGACATAGTGTATTTTTTAAATACTCCAGCCACAAAGCAATTATCTTTAATGGAAATTTTTTGAATGAGTCTATCGTTTTGGTTAAGTTTTATTTTGTTTTCACCGGCTAATCTATGGATTATCTCAAAACCATTGCTACCTGATAATTTTGAATGAGTAATTATTTTAATAACAGATGTTGGCCTGTTTTTAATAAGCTCAATTGTTGGATAGGACCCAAAGGTAAAAGAGTAGTCAAATTTTTTGTTGTACCTCGAAAATTCCATAGTGACATTGTACCAAAGATGCGACATTTTGTAGTATGTGAATCTTAAATTGAGATCCTCCCTTTTTAATTTAAATCTTTTTTTGGAAGACGGGAGAGGAGGTGAGTGTACAAAAGAAGATTAGAAAGGACGGACAGGGGCACAGTCACAATTAATCCAACACCAAGTGCGAGAACTCCCAAGATATTAATCCCTAAAATAGCAAGACCAAAAAGAATAAGTTGCCATTTAATTCCTTGCGTCATTTTTCCGCTTAGATTAAAAGCCTCTTTTATTCCAATTTCTTTATCAATAAAAAGCAACTCGCTAAAACTATATTTGATTGCCCAGTAAATTCCGGGAACGACAAGAAGGATAAATCCAAAAGCCACAAGAAGCCCGTACAGAAAAGATACAGCAAAGTACCTAAGAAGATATTTAACAGTTAATTGGGGGAAAATTGTCTTCCACGAAAGTTTCTTCTCGCCTCGGACCAACGACAAAAGAGTCCGCATAAAGCCGATTTGAATAATACAGGATAGATAAATAGAAATTAAGACAAAACCGAATGACCAAAATCCAAAAAGGACTTTGCTTCCAACATTTCCGCTTTTGCTCACCTCTTCAACAATATTGGAGATAACGCTTAACCCAAATTGGATTCCGATAAGTATTAAGAAGAACTTAATAAGAAATTTCCAATTGGTCTTTAAAAGAATCCACGAATATGAAATTGTCTTTTTGACCTGTATTTTACGGTTTTTTGTGATTATGTCCTTGCATTATAATGCCATATCTGATAATAATGCAATACCCCTTTAAGGGAGTTTTTTATAACAAGATTTAGAGAAGACCACGGGCTTGCCCGTGGATAAATTTTCCAATAAATTTCTTTCGCCAAAGGCGAAAGGCGTTATATAGTACCACGCGTTCGCGTGTGGGAGTCTATTGCATATAGTATGGAAGACAAAGAATTTGGAGAAATTCCATTAGACAGAATTAGAAATATTGGTATTATTGCTCATATTGACGCCGGAAAAACTACAACTACCGAGGCGGTGCTTTTTCATACCGGAAAAACTCATAAAATTGGAAAAATTGACGCCGGTGATACGCAGATGGATTGGATGGAGCAGGAAAGAGAAAGAGGAATTACAATAACTTCTGCCGCGACCACTTGTTTTTGGCGCCGCCGTTTTGGTTCATATCACGAGGTTTTTCGTATTAATATCATAGATACCCCGGGTCATGTTGATTTTACCGCAGAAGTGGAGCGGTCATTACGCGTTTTAGATGGCGCGGTTGTAGTATTTGATGGAAAAATGGGAGTAGAGCCACAATCCGAAACAGTGTGGCGCCAAGCCAATAAATATCGTGTGCCAAGAATTTGTTTTATTAATAAAATAAACCAGATCGGTGGAGATTTTAATAAAAGTCTGGCTTCAATAAGAGATCGCTTAAGCCCCAAAGCTTTTCCGATAGTTTTGCCTATCGGTTTTGAAAAGGATCTTCATGGATTAATAGACCTTACTCGGATGAAGGCATATACATACAAAGACTATCTTCAGGACGATCTTGAAGAAGAGGATATTTCGGAAGATTTAATGGAAATAGCTAAAAAAGCTAGATTGGAAATGATAGAAACAATTGCCGAATTTGACGACGCGGTTTTAGAGAAATTTTTAAATGGTCAAGAAATAAATAATGAAGAAGTATTAAGAACTCTTAGAAAAGCAACTTTGTCCGGTCAGGTTTATCCGGTTTTTGGAGGAGATGGTCGTGGTGTTATTGTCAAAGCTCTTCTGGATTTTGTTGTAAACATTCTTCCTTCACCACTGGATCTTCCGCCTGTAAAGGGAATTAATCAAAAAACAGGGGCGGAAGAAATTAGGAAACCGGAAACTAACGAGCAGTTTTCGGCGCTTGCTTTTAAAGTGCAAACGGATCCTTATGTAGGCCGCTTAACTTTTTTTAGAGTTTATTCCGGAACATTGCAATCGGGATCTTATGTACTTAATGCAACAAGAGGGGAACGGGAAAGATTTAGCCGTATTGTTTTAATGCATGCAAATAACCGCGAGGATGTAACGCAGGTAAAGGCTGGGGAAATTGCCGCTGTAGTTGGACTTAAAAATACTTTTACCGGAGATTCCATCTGTAACGAAGAACACCCAATTCTACTTGAAGCGATCTCTTTTCCGGAACCAGTTATCTCTATGTCTATCGAACCAAAAACTAAACAAGATCAGGAAAAAATGGGGATGGCGCTTAAAAAGCTTTCGGAAGAAGATCCTACCTTTAAAATAAAATCAAATGCCGAAACCGGACAAACGCTTATTGCCGGAATGGGCGAGCTTCATCTTGAGATATTAGTTGATAGGATGAAAAGAGAATTTAAAGTAGAGGCCGCTACAGGCGCTCCGCAGGTGGCTTACAAAGAAACTATCAAAAAGACCGTGGAACAGGAAGGAAAATATATCAGACAATCCGGAGGTCGTGGTCAGTATGGTCATGTATGGTTAAGGCTGGAACCTAGAAATCCCGGAGAAGGTTTTATATTTGAAGACGAAATTGTTGGCGGATCCATTCCAAAGGAGTATATTCCAGCCGTGGAAAAAGGAGTAAAAGAGGCTTTGGAAAGTGGTGTAATTGCAGGTTACCCGGTAATTGATGTGCTGGTTGCGCTTTATGACGGATCTTTTCATGAAGTCGACTCATCGGAAATTGCTTTTAAAATTGCCGCGATAGAAGCTTTTAAAGATGGGGCGCGGAGGGCAGATCCGGTGTTACAGGAGCCTATTATGAAAGTGGAAGTAACGGTTCCGGATCAGTTTATGGGAGATGTCATTGGCGATTTAAGCTCAAAGCGTGGTAGAATAGAAGGAACTGAAAGCAAAGCAAATCTAACTGTGATAAAATCCCTCGTGCCGCTCGCGGAGCTTTTTGGGTATTCCACGATTTTACGGAGTATTACACAGGGGCGGGGAAGCTTTAATATGGAGCCAAGTCACTATCAGGAGGTTCCGGGAAATGTTGCTTTAAAGATAGCAGAAGGAAGGAAAAAGTAATCTACTTATTATAAGTTTTTAGTAAAAAGTTTTTGTGTTTTTTGTTTCAAGGGTCGATGTTCGCAATGACGCGCGTAAACACCGATTTTTGAACAAGATCTAAAAAATATGGCGGAATTTCAAAGAACAAAACCGCATGTAAATATTGGAACAATTGGTCATGTTGACCACGGGAAGACTACTCTTACCGCGGCAATAACCAAGGTCCTTTCTTCAAAAGGCCTTTCTCAATTTTATGCCTATGATCAAATTGATAAGGCACCCGAAGAAAAAGCCCGTGGAATTACTATTAATATTACCCATGTGGAATACGAGACCGAAAAAAGACACTACGCCCACATTGATGCTCCCGGTCACAGAGACTACATCAAAAACATGATTACCGGAGCCGCACAAATGGACGGAGCTATTTTGGTTGTGGCCGCAACAGATGGAGCAATGCCACAAACCAGAGAGCATGTTCTTTTGGCGCGTCAAGTTAATGTTCCGGCTCTTGTTGTATTTTTAAACAAAGTAGACGCATTGCCGGGATCCGACGCCGAAAAGAACGAAATGTGCGATCTTGTTGAAATGGAACTTAGGGACATGCTTAAAAAGTTTGAGTACCCCGGAGACGAAATTCCTATAATTCGCGGCTCCGCACTAAAAGCTTTAGAAGGGGATGCAACTTCCGTAAAGGCAATAGAAGATCTAATGAAAGCCGTTGATGACTATATTCCAACCCCTAAGCGCGATCTGGACAAGCCCTTCTTGATGCCAATTGAGGATGTGTTTAGCATAAAGGGTCGTGGTACTGTTGTTACAGGAAGAATTGATCGCGGTATTGTAAAAGTAAATGACGAGGTAGAAATTGTTGGTATAAAAGCCACATCAAAAACCGTGGTTACTGGTGTGGAGATGTTTAAGAAATCCCTTAACGAAGGGCAGGCCGGAGACAATGTTGGTATTCTCTTAAGAGGTGTGGAAAGAGATGGCGTAGAACGCGGGCAGGTTTTGGCAAAGCCCGGATCCATTACTCCTCACACAGAGTTTGAGGCCGGTGTTTATGTCCTCTCCAAAGAAGAAGGTGGAAGGCATACACCGTTCTTTACCGGATATAAACCGCAATTTTACATCCGAACTACCGATGTTACAGGAGAGACCGCGCTTCCAGAGGGTGTCGAAATGGCTATGCCTGGTGATAATGTAAAGCTTGTTATTAAACTTATTACTCCAGTTGCTATGGAAGAAGGTATAAGATTTGCTATTCGTGAAGGCGGTCAAACAGTTGGAGCAGGAGTGGTTTCTAAGGTTATTAAGTGATAAGAGGTTATAGTTAACGCGCGGGCTGTCGGCCCGCGCAAGTTTTTTGTCATGTCAAAAGGAAGAATAAGAGTAAAACTAAAATCGTACGATAGCCGAGTAGTTGATCAAAGCGCTACTAAGATTGTCGATACCGCAATAAGAACAGGCGCTAAAGTTTCTGGTCCTGTTCCTATGCCTACAAAAAGAGAGCGGATTACGGTACTGCGCGGTCCTCACATTGACGCTAGGTCTAGAGAACATTTTGATGTAAGAACACATGTACGGATTATTGATATTGACAACCCGACTCTAAGCACTATGGATCAGTTGTCTCATTTAACTCTCCCTGCCGGTGTCGGAATAGAGATAAAAGCGTAGGTCCCACCCCTTTTAAAAATATGAAGCAAATTAAAGGAATTAAAAAAGAAATGGGAAGTTTTTTTGATACGGCCGGAAATGTGGTTTCGTGTACCACTGTTTCCGTTTCGGTATGGCCGGAGTTTGAAATAGTGGAAGGAACCAAAGTAAAAATAGTTGGAAAATCAAAAGGACGGGGTTTTACTGGTGTTATGAAAAGATACGGACATAAAGGCGGCCCTGCTACACACGGACAATCAGATAGGCAACGAGCGATAGGTTCAACAGGACCTTCCACTCCGGGAAGGGTTTTTAAAGGTCTTAAAATGCCGGGGCGGTTTGGAGGAACACAGGTAACCGTGCTAGGTTCCAAAATTGTTGCAATGGACAAAGAGGCAGGTATAGTAAAAGTTTTGGGTGGAATCCCTGGGGCTTTTAATAGCAAAGTTTTGTTAAAAATATATGAGTCTTAGGGTTGATGTTATAAATACAAAAGGGGAAAAAGTGGGGGATCTTACTCTCCCCAAAGAGGTTTTTGGTGTAATACCTAACGAAACCGTTGTTTCGCAATATATTAGAGTTTATTTGACAAATCAAACTCAGGGAACGCATAAAACAAAAACAAAAAGTGAGGTATCTGGGGGTGGTCGTAAACCTTATGCTCAAAAACACACTGGTAGGGCGCGTCGCGGTTCTACCAGATCTCCGGTTGTAGTGGGTGGTGGTGTTTCTCATGGACCGCTCCCTTTTACCAAAAGGTTAAAGGTTACAAAATCACAAAGAAAAGCGGCGTTGGCTTCGGTGCTTTCCGCCAAGGCCATAAGTCACGATATTATGGTGTTGGATAATCTAGGACTTACTAAATTTAAAACTTCCGCAATGCGAAGCGTTGTATTGGATATAAAAGCCAAAGAGAAAAATCTGTTTATTCTGGATACCAAAAAAAGCAAAGACGAGACAAAGTTTGCATTAATTTCTTCTCGGAACATCCCGGGGGTAAAAGTGGTTGGCGTAAAAAATGTTAACACCTACGACATCTTAAACGCGCAGAGTGTAATTTTTGAAAAAGAGGCGGTGGGTCAGCTTAAAGAGATGTTTACGGCTTAATTATGAATACTATACTCATAAAACCAATTATCACAGAGAAATCGATGAGGCTTGCAAAGACTGGAGTATTTTGTTTTTTTGTGGCAAACAAGGCTACTAAAGGGGCAGTTTCTGACGCTATTCACACACAATTTGGAGTAGATGTTACAGAAGTCAGGACTTCTAAAACATACCCAAAAATAAAAAGAAGCATGACCAAAACCAAAAGATCGTTTAAGACGGCGCCTTACAAGAAAGCGCTCGTTATGATTAAAAAAGGACAAAAAATACCATTATTTGAACTTGGAGAGGACAAAGAGTCCAAGGCAAAAAAGAGTTAATTTGCTATGCCACTCATAAAACACCGTCCCTCAACGGCGGGTCTTAGAGGGAAAATTAGTTTTAAGAAAAAATACGCTAAAAGACAAAAGGTGCGTGGACTTATTGTTTCGCAAAAAGGCCCGGTTGCAAGATCTCGTGGGACGGTTAGTATGCGGCATCGCTCTAGGGGAGTAAAAAAATCCTATCGCGTAATTGACTTTAAAAGAGACAAATACGATATCGTGGGTAAGGTCGCAGGGATTGAATACGATCCAAATCGCGGTTCGTCCATTGCGCTTATTTTTTACAAAGATGGCGAAAAACGCTATATTTTGCACCCTAAGGGCTTGGAAATTGGGGATTTTGTGGTATCATCCAGAGGCGTTGTGGATCCAAAACCGGGAAATTCCGGTCCCCTTTCCAATTTGCCCCTTGGAGTTCAAGTTCATAATGTGGAATTACATCCGGGGCGCGGTGGAGAAATTGCGCGGGGAGCAGGAAACTTTGCTCTTATTACAGCAAAAGAAGGGAAATACTGTACGCTGAAACTTCCAAGTGGGGAGATTAAAAAATTGCAAGCGCATTGTCTTGCTACTGTTGGGGTATTGGATAACGAAGAGATAAAAAATATTAGCTATGGCAAGGCTGGAATTAAAAAATATTTAGGAAGAAGATCCAAAGTTCGTGGGGTAGCATACGGAAATCCAAGATCGCACCCACATGGTGGAAGTTACAAGACTTCCGGAGTGGGAAGAAAATCTCCGGTTTCTCCATGGGGACAGCCGGCGAAGGGATTTAAAACCAGAAGGCGTACGCACACCAATAAATACATTATTGAGCGGAGGAAAAAGTAACAAATTATGAGCAGATCACAAAAAAAAGGACCATATGTGGATCCAAAATTAGAAAAAAAAGTAAAAGCTTTACGATCAAGTACAGCAAACCGTCAGATAAAGACATGGAGTAGACGATCTACTATTAGCCCGGAAATGGTGGGATTTACTTTTGAAGTGCATAACGGAAAGATATTTATTCCCGTATTTGTTACGGAAAGCATGGTAGGGCATAAACTTGGGGAATTTTCTCCAACCCGGACCTTTAGAGCGCACAGCAAAAAAGGATTAAAGAAAGAGGGAAGCGCGGATGCCCTCGCAAAGGCAACCGTTCCAACAGCACCCGCAACGCCTACTAAAGGATCTCAGCCTAAAGGTAAATAATTATGAATGACGCAAAAGACAGTAAAAATAAAGATAGTAAAGATAAGATTATTACGGCGCGGCTTATGGGGGTTCGTACCGCCCCAAGGAAGGTTAGTCTTGTCGCAGATAGTATTCGGGGGATAGAGACTGGCGAGGCGGAAAGGCGGCTAAATTTTATGGTAAAAAGGTTTTCCGTTCCCATTTTAAAACTGTTAAAATCGGCCGTTTCTTCGGCAAGAAGTAAAGGTATTGGAGGACAATTAAAGATTTCAGAAATTCAGGTTGGGAAGGGGCAAACGCTTAAAAGATTTAGGGCGGGATCGCGCGGTTCGCCAAGATCAATATTAAAATACACATCAAATATTAAGCTTTCGTTAAAGGAATATGGGACAAAAGACTAATCCTACCGGAATGAGGGTGGGAATATACAAAAATTGGAGTTCTTTGTGGTTCGGCGGAAAGCGCGAAATTCCAAGGTATGTCGTAGAAGATAAAAAAATAAAGGATTTTCTAATGACTAGGCTTGCTCCTGCCGGAATTGAAAAGGCAATTTTGGAAAGGTCGTTTGGCAATATTAAAATTACAGTTTTAATTTCTAGACCCGGCGTTGTTATAGGAAAAGGTGGGGCAGGTATAGCCTCTTTAAGAGAGGAGTTAAAAACATATACTCTTTCCAAAATCGATTTGGCAGTTGAGGAAATTAAGGAATTGGAGAAATCAGCGTATCTTACCGCTCGTGGCATTGCGGATCAGATAGAAAGACGAATTCCTTATAAAAGGGCGGTTAACTCTGCTTTGCAAAAGGCGGTAGAAAGAAATGTTAAGGGGATAAAAATCGAAGTCTCGGGACTTTTGGGCGGAGCGTCGAGTATCGGAAGAGTGGAAAAATTTGCTAGAGGGTCAATTCCAACACAGACTTTAAGAATAGATATAGATTATGCAGTTATAGAAACAAAGCCAAAATACGGGAGTATTGGAATTAAAGTTTGGATTAACAAGGGTGGGTTTGAGTCTGGAAAGTAAAAAACCTATGCTAATGCCAAAGAGAATGAAATACAGAAGGTCACACAAGATTCCAATGAAGGGTCTAAGTATCCGCGGCAGTGTGGTTGATTTTGGCGATTTTGGAATTAAAGCGATGGAGAGGGGATTTTTAACTTCAAGACAAATAGAGGCGGCCCGGAAAGCTATTACGCATTTTACAAAAAGAAACGGAAGATTGTGGATTAGAATTTTCCCAGATAAATCCGTAACAAAGAAACCTGCCGAGACAAGAATGGGTGGGGGTAAGGGCCTAGTGGATCATTTTTCTGCCTTGGTTCGTCCCGGTAAAGTTCTTTTTGAAATTTCTGGAGTTTCCGAGATTGTTGCAAAACAGGCATTGGGCCGTGCGGCAAGAAAGCTTCCTTTAAAAAGTTCTTTTGTTAAAGCTTAACAATTTATGGCGACAATAAGAGAGTACCGTGAAAAAAATGATGATATCTTAACCGGAGATTTTAAAGCACTTGCCAAAAAGCTTCAGGATGCCAAATTTTCTCTTAATATGGGAAAGCTTAAGGACTTATCTCAGCTTTCAAAAATAAAAAAAGAAATGGCGCAGATACAAACAATTATAAGTGAAAGAAGAATTCTTAAAGGTTAAATTAAACTTATGGCAAGAAAATCATTTATTGGCAAAGTAATTTCAACAAAAATGGCGAAAACGGCGGTAGTTTCTGTGGAAATACCAAAGAAGGATCCGGTTTACGGAAAGAAAATCAGAAATACCGCCAAATTTAAAGCCCATAATGAAAATATTGCCAAAATGGGAGATATGGTTTTGATTGAAGAGTGTCGACCTATAAGCCGTGATAAAAGCTGGATTATTAAGGAAATTTTAAATAAGTAATATGGTGCAGGTAGGATCAAGATTAAAACTTGCGGATAATTGCGGAGCTAGGGAGCTTTTTCTAATAGGTATTCCCGGGGATTCGCGGCGCAGATTTGCCTTTATTGGCGATATGGTGACTTGCGTTGTAAAAGGAGCGGCAAGTGTTGGTGCGGTAAAAGATCATACGGTTGTTAAAGCGGTTATCGTACGATGCAAAAAGGAAACGGGTCGGAAAGATGGATCTTACATAAGATTTGATGATAATGCGGCCTGTGTGGTGGGAAAGGACAAGCTTCCCGTGGGAACGCGGGTTTTTGGTCCGGTGGCAAGAGAGCTTCGCGATGTGGGATATATGAAGATTATTTCGTTAGCCGAAGAAGTTTGGTAACAAATTATAGATTCTAGCCACATAAAATGTGTCTAGAATATATAACGCATTATAGATTCTAGCCACATAAAATGTGTCTAGAATATATAACGCATTTCGCCTTTGGCGAAATATAAATTTAGGATTTTTTCTTTAATCTTGTTATGAAAATAAACAAAGGGGATAATGTAAAAATATTGTCAGGAAAAGAGAAGGGGAAAACCGCAGTGGTGGAAAAATCGTTTCCCCGTGAAGGTCTTATTGTGGTTAAGGGTGTTAATGTTGTTAAAAGGCACACAAAAGCGCAAGGCAAAGGAAAGCCCGGAGGAATAATTATTAAAGAAATGCCAATTGCGGCATCCCGTGCCCTTTTGATTTGTCCTAGCTGTAACAAACCTTCAAGAATGGGTTTTAAAATAGTTTCTGGAAAGAAATACCGTCGTTGTACAAGATGCAACGAGGTTATTAAATAAATATGAATAGTCTTTTGGAAAGATATCACAAAGAAATAAGAGAAAAATTGCAAAAAGAAATGGGCGTCAAAAATATCTTGGCGGTTCCAGAGATTAAAAAAATTACAGTAAATATGGGTGTTGGGCGTTTTAAGGGCGAAAAGGCTTATCGTGAGCAGGCTATGATGGATTTAACTAATATTACTGGGCAAAAACCCAATTGGCGTCAGAGTAAAAAAGCAATTTCAAGCTTTAAACTTCGCAAGGGTGAAGATGTTGGATTGGCGGCAACTTTAAGAGGGGCTAGGATGTGGGATTTTATGCAAAATCTTGTTATGGTCGTGCTTCCCAGAATTAGAGATTTCCGCGGTCTTTCTCCGGATTCCTTTGACGGGTCAGGTAATTATAGTATAGGGATTAGAGAACATACGGTATTTCCTACGGTAGATACTGGAGAGGTAGATAAGATAAAAAGTTTGCAGGTTACAATTTGCACAACAGCAAAAGATGACAAGAAGGCCCACCTTCTGCTAAAATCCTTGGGCGTTCCCTTTAATAAAAGAAAAGAGGAGTTAAAAGAAAAAAAGTAACATGCCAAAAAAAGCGCTCATCTTAAAACAGAAAAAAACTCCAAAACATAATGTACAAAAGTACAACCGTTGCAAGCTCTGTGGACGGGACCGCGGGTATATTAGAAAGTATGGAATTTGCAGAATCTGTTTTAGGGAACTTGCATTAAACGGTAATTTGCCCGGGGTTACAAAAGTAGGTTAAAAATATGATATATAATTTCCTTTCACAACTTAAAAATGCGGCACTGGCAAAAAATGGATATTTTGAAGCCCCCTTTTCTACATTCTCAGAAGGTGTTTGCAGGCTTCTTAAAAAAACCGGTTTTGTTAGCGATTACAAAGTGTTTAAAGAATCTGGCGAAACACGCAAAGGTTTAAGAGTGGATTTGTCTTATGATACCGAAGGAGTCTCCAAGGTGAAAGATATAAAAATAATGTCAAGACCGGGTTTAAGAGTTTACTCTAAGGCTAAAAGGATATTTCCCGTTAAGGGAGGGCGGGGGATAGCGATAATATCTACCTCGCAAGGAATCATGGAGGGCCGCGATGCTAAAAAGAAATCATTAGGTGGTGAGGTTATTGCTTTTGTTTACTAATCTAATATATGAGTAAGATTGGAAAGGTTCCTATTATAATTCCAGAAGGTGTCCAAGTTGAAATTTTTGATGGCGTTGTAACCGCCCATGGTCCGTTAGGACAAGAATCGCGAAAGACTACTGATGAGGTTGTTGTAACTGTTAAGGAGGATAAGGTTTTCGTGTCCTTAAAAGAGGGAAGCGTAAATAACGCCTTTTGGGGGTTAGAAAGAGCGCTTATTTCTAACATTGTTATGGGGGTAAAAGAGGGATTTACCAAAAAATTGGAGATGGTTGGAGTGGGGTTTAGGACAAGGGTGGAAGGAAATACTCTGGTTCTTTTGGCGGGGTACTCCCATCCCGTAAAGATGGTGATTCCGGATGGTTTAAAGGTTACCGTAACAGACGATACAAAAATACAAGTTACTGGAACAGATAGACAAAAGGTTGGGCAATTTTCGGCGCTTGTCCGCAAGGTTCGTAAACCTGAGCCTTATAAGGGCAAAGGCATTAAATATTCAGGAGAAGTTGTAAGAAGAAAAGCAGGAAAAGCCGGAAAGGCTGGCGCTTCGGCTAAGTAAATCCTTAAAATATGAAAGTAAAACAAAGATCACAAAAGGATAAACTAAAAACAAAAATCAGAAGCCGTATTTCTGGTACCTCCGATGTCCCTAGAATATCGGTCTTTAGATCTAATAGATATGTGCTAATTCAAGCTATTGACGATCAAAAAGGGGTCACCATAGCTTCGGTTAACGATAGAAAAGGGGTTGAAGCAAAGGGAAAAACAGGAAAAGCGCAACTGGCTGGAAAAATGGTTGCGGAGGAACTTATTAAAAAAGGAGTAAAAAGGGCGGTTTTTGACCGTAACGGTTTTAAGTACCATGGGAGAGTAAAAGCCGTAGCCGAAGGGGCAAGAAGCGCTGGATTACAAATTTAGGTTTAAATTTTAGATATGCGAGATTTTGGACAAAAAAACGATTCTTTTGAAGAAAAGATAATTGATATAAAGAGAGTTTCCAAAAAAACTAAAGGGGGAAACAAGATTGCTTTTGCAGTTTTGACTGTTGTGGGAAATAGAAATGGAAAAATTGGTATTGCCGTTGGTAAGGCTGGGGATACTGCATCGGCTATTGCTAAATCCACAAGCAGAGCCAGAAAAAAAATGTTTCAAATCCCTTTTAAAGGATTGACGATTCCCTACGAGGTAACAAAAAAATTTGGCGCCTCTGTGGTTTTATTAAAACCTGTTCCAAAAGGAGCGGGAATTATTGCTGGAGGATCGGTACGGAAGGTAATTTATGTTTCTGGAATAAAAGATATCTCCGCTAAAATTTTAGGATCAAATAATAAAATTAATAATGTTTATGCAACGGTTAAAGCATTAAAAAGTTTAAGCGATTAAAAAATGGATCTTTCTAGCCTTAAAAAAATTAAAAGAAGAAGCGCCAAAAGAGTAGGTCGTGGTATTGGGTCTGGTAAAGGTGGTCATACTTCTGGTAAGGGTAACAAAGGTCAAAAGTCACGAACCGGAACCAATATCCCCTCGTTTTTTGAAGGAGGTCAGGTGCCAATTATAAAGAGACTCCCCCAAAAACGGGGTAAGGGAAATTCCCGTGTTTCAAAACAAGTTTCCATAATTAGTCTTAATTCTCTTGCGGAATTTAAAGATGGTGATAAGGTTACACCGCGATCACTTGGGTTTAAGTCAGCAAAGGTATTATCGGGAGGGGAATTATCCAGAAAATTGAATCTTATTGGATTTACCTATTCCAAAAAGGCAAAAGAAAAAATTGAAAAAGCTGGAGGAACTGCTTCATGAATTCTGCCTTGGATTCCATAAAAGTCCTTTTTTCGGCTCCAGAACTTAAGAAAAAAATCATTTTTACATTTGCAATTCTTTTTATCTTTAGACTTTTGGCTCATGTGCCTATACCGGGAGCAAATATTAAGGCTTTGCAGGAGCTTTTTTCCGGAAGTCAGATATTAGGATTTCTTAATGTTTTTACCGGCGGCGGAATGGAGAACTTTTCTCTTATTACCCTTGGTCTTGGGCCCTATATTAACGCTTCTATTATAATGCAACTTTTTACCAAGGTTATTCCAAAGCTTGAAGAAATGAGTAAGGAGGGGGAATTTGGCCGAGTAAAGATAAATCAATACACTAGAATGCTGGCTGTGCCTTTGTGCGCTCTTCAATCTTATGGAATGTATATTCTGTTACAAAAACAGGGAATAATTTTGCCTCTGGAGATTTTTGATACAATTCGCCTTGTTATTACAATGACCGCGGGTACGATAATTTTGATGTGGTTTGGGGAATTAATTTCGGAATACGGTATAGGTAATGGGGTTTCTCTTTTGATTTTTGCCGGAATCGTGGCAAAGCTCCCGCTTTCGTTTGGGCAAACTTTGGCAACGGTATCTTCTTCCGGAATAACCAATACTCTCTTGCTTGGAATTTTGGCAATAGGAGTAATTTCTGTTGTGGTTTACATTAATGAGGCGACGCGGAATGTGCAAATTCAATATGCTAGAAGACTCCGTGGCGGAAGAATCTACGGTGGCGGAAGCAATTTTTTGCCCTTGCGGGTTAACATGGCTGGCATGATTCCCATTATCTTTGCCGTTTCTTTGGTACTTGCGCCTTCTCTTGTTGGCGGAGCCTTGCAGGGTTCGCCAAATCCCGCGCTTGCGCAAGTTGCCGGAGTAATAAACTCTTATTTTTTGGTGGGCGGAACGGCTTATAACGCTTTTTATTTTATCTTGGTTTTTGCTTTTACTTATTTTTATACCGCCGTCGCTTTTAATCCAGAAGATGTGGCAGACAATCTTAAAAAACAAGGAGGGTTTATTCCCGGAATCCGTCCCGGACATGCGACCTCGGAGTATCTAAATGGTATCGTGACAAGAATTACTGCCGTGGGGGCGTTGTTTTTGGGTCTTGTTGCAGTTCTTCCTAACCTTGCGCAAAGCTTTACGGGAATTTCTACTCTAACTGTAGGTGGGGCGGGAATTTTGATTGTTGTTTCCGTGGTTTTGGAGACGGTAAAATCAATCCAATCACAGTTGATCATGAGAGATTACGAGGCGAATATTATTTAATAATTTTCAATTTTTAATTATATGGAACTGCCATTTGGAAATGTAAAAAAATTGTACGAGCTAAAAAAGAGGGCGGATGATATGAAGCGCCAGATGGAAGCTATTACTGTGGAAGTGGAAGAAAAGGGCGTAAGAATTGTACTGCGAGGGGATAACGCGGTGCAGGAAGTTTGGGTTGATGGGGTTTTGGATGTGCGCCTAAAGGAAGCTTTTAATAAAGCGGTCAAAGAGGCGCAAAAAAAGGTTGCCAAAAAAATGCAAGGCCAAATGGGAGATTTTGGGTTTTAAATCTCTGTACTAAACTCCACTTCTAAATTTGCTGTTTTAATATTTAAGTTAAAATTAATGCGAGTGAAACCCTTTAGGGTTTCACTCGATGTGTTTTCCCCTGTATAAAACTCTCACTTTTTTTGGTGTCTACAGGCGAATTGTGATAACATTTAGAAATGATTTCAAAGCAAAAACTAGAGAAAATAAAAAAAATTTGTCACAAAGAGCCAATTGAGTATTTGGGTCTTTTTGGTTCTATGGCAAGAAATGAGCAGACAAAAGGTAGCGATGTTGATCTTCTTATAAGATATAAAGGTGCCTTCCGCTTAAGTATCTCCGATCATATAAAAATAGAGGAGCAATTTAAAAGCGCCCTTAATAGGGATGTAGATTTAGTAACAGAAAAGTCCGTAAATGAAAGATTAAAGCCATATATTTACAAGGATTTAGTGACAATATATGGAAAAAGATGATGCGATATATGTAGAAGATATTGTTAAGGCGTGTCAAAAAATTATTGAGTACACCGAGGATTTCGACGCGGATGATTTTATTGGAGATTCCCTTACTCAAGATGCCGTTTTAAGAAATTTTGAAGTAATCGGCGAAGCCGCCAATAAATTACCGTGGAAATTTGTTAAGACCTATCCTAAATTTCCCATTAAAGACGCTATAGCGATGAGGAATAAAGTAATACACGAATACAAAAATGTGGATTTGGATATAGTTTGGGATACAGTAAAAAAAGATATCCCTCGGTTGCTTTTAATCTCAAAAAAAATACTTAAAGATTTGGATTCTCGCACAAAATAAATTTGCGACAAACGCAAGGTCAATTGGGCGATTTTGGGTTTGCATAGGCTGAGATAATGATATAATCAGCCTATCTGTTGGCAATATCTTAACAAAAAGGAGGTGTCCTGTGACAACATATGCGTTTGTTGGAGTTCCGCATATTCTTATTTCCCCTCCAGAATATGCCTTGGCCGAACACGAATTTTTTCCTGATGTTAATAGGAAGCCAGATGTTTTGATTTGTGGTTTTATTGGCACCGACGGCAAGGACTACAAGGATCTTGCCGAAGAACACGATGTCCGATTAGTTGTCGGTGATCACTTCGGTGTTGTGGTATGTTTTCCCGAACCGCCATCGGGCGAAACAGTTAGGGATCTGCTTTGTTATGTCAATAACCAGGCCATTTGTGACTTGGTGTGTGGCTGGGTATGGACCTTAACAAACACGCCTTGGATCTCAGGGATTGGGTTGCTAGGCATCCTTGCTAGGGAGATTTTTGTATCCGATGGGTTATGATTGATAAAGGAGCGACCATAGCCTTTTTGTTTTTTAGATAATATAATTACTTCCATGAACATTGTAATTATGGGGCCGCAAGGAAGTGGAAAAAGCACACAGGCGGAGATTTTGGCGAGTAATCTTGCAGTGCCACATATTTCCACAGGCGACATCTTTAGAAGGATAAAAGAAGAATCGGCGGGTTCCGAACTTTCTAGGCGAGTCAAAGACAGGTTAGAGAAGGGCCTATTAGTCGAGGATGTTGATGCACTAGGTGTGGTTGATGAAAGGCTTTCAAAGGATGATTGTAAAGGGGGATTTGTTCTGGATGGCGCACCGCGCGATATTTTTCAGGCGGAATCCATGAAGGCGGTTATCCATAAGGTGTTCTATGTCATGGTTTCCGATCCGGTATGTGTTAAAAGACTTGTACTAAGGGGGCGGGAAGACGATACAGAAGAACTTATTAATGTTCGTCTTGCTGAATATCACAAGCAAACGGAGTCGGTTCTGGGTTTTTACCGCAGTCAGAATAAATTAATTGAGGTTAATGGAGAGGCGAAGATTGGGGAGATTGCGGAGGAAATCTTAGAGAAAGTTAAGAATTAGAAATTTGATAATACTAAAATCATCGGAAGAAATTGAAGAAATAAAAAAAGCGGCACAGATCGCTAAAATTGTTATGGATCGGACCTTGGGTTGGATGCACCCCGGTCTAACAACTCTTCAAGTTGATAAATTTGTTAATTCTCAAATAAAAGCCTTTCACTCGTTGCCATCTTTTTTGGGCGTTGACGGTTATAAGTTTTCCACCTGCATAAGCATAAACAACGAAGTTGTTCACGGAATGCCTTCAAATAGAAAGATTAGGCGCGGTGATATTGTTTCTTTGGACCTTGGGGTAAAGCTTAATGGGTGGAATTCTGATATGTGTAGAACTAAAGTGGCAGACGGTAAGAAGAAAAGTGATTATGTTGATAAGTTTTTGGAAGTTGGGATAAAGGCCCTTGATGAAGCAATTACGCAAGTGGTTATTGGCAATCGGGTGGGGGACATATCATCCAGCATTCAAAAATCGGTTGAAACGGCAGGATTTAATGTAATCCGCGATCTAACCGGCCATGCGATAGGGCGGGAATTGCACGAAGATCCAATGATACCGTGTTTTGGTAAACGGGGAACCGGAGATGTACTCCAAGAAGGAATGGTTTTGTGTGTTGAGGTAATGTATGTTGCAGGATCGCCTTTATTAAAATCTGCCAAAGATGGTTGGACAGTAAGCACAATGGATGGGAAAATATCGGCTATGTTTGAGGATATGGTGGCAGTAGCCCCAGATGGGCCAAAAGTCTTGACGAGATAGGGATTATTTGTTTTAATAACGCCAGCCCTTTATAGGGTGGTGTTTTTTTGTTTAATAACAAATGGAAGATAAAGAAATAGAGCTTAAGGAAGGTGTTGTAATGGAATCTTTGCCCAACACAATGTTTAGGGTAAAGCTGGCGGGCGAAGATAGGGAGGTTATCGGTTTAATTTCCGGAAAGATGCGGTTGCATCATATTAGAATCCTTACCGGGGATAGGGTAAGAATGGAATTTACTAAATATGATTCTTCCAAGGGAAGAATAGTTTTTCGAGTTAAGTAACGCCTAGCATGAAAGTTCGGTCGTCCATTAAGAAAATTTGTCAAAAATGCAAGATTATTAAACGCGATGGGGTTCTCCGTGTTATTTGCGGTGCCAATCCTAAGCACAAACAGCGTCAGGGGTAGATAAATATGGCGAGAATTGCGGGTATCGAACTTCCAAATACAAAAAGAATAGAAGCGGCTTTGCCGTATCTTTATGGCGTAGGCTTCCCCCGCGCCAAAAAAATTCTTGAGACCGCAAGAGTAAACGGTAACACCCGAGTTAAAGATCTTACCGATGAAGAGGTTGCTCGGATTAGAGAATCTTTGGAGAAGCTAAAAATAATGGTAGAAGGGGAGTTACGGAGAGTTGTTTCACAAAATGTTAAAAGGCTTATTGATATAAGATGCTATAGAGGATTAAGGCATTTAAAAAAGCTTCCGGTGAGAGGTCAAAGAACAAAAACAAACGCTAGAACAAAAAGAGGAAAACGGCAAACAATCGGTGGTATGAAGAAAGTTTTAACAAAGACATAATATATGCCTAAAGAAAAGAAAATTTTAGAAACAGCAAGAATTAATGTTTTTGCGGGGTTTAATAACATTATTATCACGGTTTCTGATCCAAGCGGGGATGTAATTTGTTGGGGATCAAGCGGTGGTTCAAAATTTAAAGGCGCCCGTAAATCCACTCCGTACGCGGCAGGTGTTGTTGGATTTGATGTTGGTAAAAAAGCATACGATATGGGTGTAAGAACCGCCTCGGTTATAGTAAAAGGACCGGGATCAGGAAGAATTACCGCCATAAAATCGCTTAGAACAGCGGGAATTAACTTGAGTTCTATTGCGGACATGACACCCATTCCACATAATGGTTGCAGGCCCCGAAAAAGAAGAAGAGTTTAATAGATTATGGCTAGATACACAGGACCAAAATGTAGGCTTTGTAGAAGAGAAGGAACGAAATTGTTTCTTAAAGGTGTGCGGTGCGAATCGGAAAAATGCGGTTTAACAAGAAGACAAAGCGCCCCGGGGGTTCACGGAACTGCGCACAGAAGAAAGGCCAGCGATTTTGGTATTCAACTTAGAGAAAAGCAAAAGGTTAAAAGAATATATGGAGTTTTGGAAAGGCAATTTAGGAAGTACTTTGACGCCGCATCAAAAAAATCGGGGGTTACAGGAGAATTTCTACTTGTGACTTTGGAGCGGAGACTTGATAACGCCGTTTATCGTTCAAATTTGGCGGTTTCCCGGGCCCAAGCCAGAAAATATATTACGGAGAAAAAGATTATGGTTAATGGGAAAACTGTAAGCATTCCCTCTTTCTCGGTTAAAAAAGGAGACAAGATATCGTCCGATTATGCCAAGGTGCAATCGGAAAAGGAGCTTCCTGTTTGGATTACTGCCAAGGCAAAGGATTTTGAAATATTGGGTCTTCCCGTAAGAGAAGATATTAAGGAGGATATTCAGGAGCAATTAATAGTTGAGTTTTATAGCCGTTAAAAGGCTAAAAATACCATGAGATTAGAACCCGAAGATGTAAAGATAGTAGCTTTAGAAGAAACCGCGAATTTTGGTAGATACACCATAGAGCCGCTTCCAGCGGGATATGGATATACTTTGGGAAATTCTTTAAGGCGCGTCCTTTTGTCTTCTCTTAAAGGATGGGCGGTAACGCAGATGGAATTAGAGGGGGTTAATCATCAATTCTCTTTTGTAAAAGGTGTTAAAGAAGATGTGATTCAACTTGGACTTAATATTAAAAAGCTCCGCTTTAAAGTTTTTGATAAAGACTCCGTAGTGTGTGAAATTGATGAGGTTGGACCAAAAGTTGTCAAAGCCAAAGATATAAAACTTCCTTCCGGTGTATCCATTGTTAATGATGATATAGTAATTGCAACAATCTCCGACAAAAGCGCTAGACTTAAGATGTCACTTTTAGTAGAGCCGGGTTATGGCTATGCGCCATCTGAGGAGCGCAAGAGTAATAAAATTGGTGTTATTCCTTTGGATGCTATCTATTCTCCAATTATCAATGCCGCGTTTTCTGTACTACCTACGCGTATGGGGCAAAAGACTGGGCTTGATAAAGTGGTTTTAGAAATTAAGACTGATGGGACGACATCACCAAAAAAAGCTCTTACCGATTCTGCGGTAATTTTAAGAGGGTTTTTTGGCAGAATAGTAAATCCCAAAGAATCCTTAAAAGAAGAAATTGTCGAATCGGAGGTTAAAGTTGTTACTCCATCGTACAATCCCAGCGAAGTTTTGGTTGACGAGTTGCGTCTCCCCACAAGAACGATCAACGCTTTAAAGAAGGCAAAAATGAAAACTTTAGAAGACTTGGCAAAAATGACCGACGAAGATTTGCTAAAGGTTAGAAATCTTGGAGAAAAATCCATTAAAGAGATCGCCAAACTATTAAAGAAGGAAGGGTTAAAAGAGCAATAGAAAATGAGACATCGTGTTAAAAAGGTTAAAAAGTTAGGGAGGCCGCTTGGGGCTAGAAAAGCTTTGTATAAAGGACTTCTAATTAGTCTTATTGATAAAGGAGAGATAGAAACTACGATTGCCAAGGCTAAAGGCCTTAAACCGCAAATCGAAAGACTAGTTTGTATTGCTAAAAAGCAAGGCTTGTCCTCGTATAGAATTTTGATTGCCATTTTAGGATCATCAAAGATCGCCGCAAAGCTTGTCCGAGAGATTGCGCCAAAGTTTATGGACAGAAATGGAGGATTTGTAAGAATTCAAAGATTGGGAGTCCGCTCAGGAGACGCGGCCCAAATGGCAAGGATTGGTTGGGTTGTTAACATTAAGAAGGTAGAGGATGGAAAACAAGTGAAAAAAGAAGAAAAGGTGGAAAAGTCAGTTCAGAAAAAATCAAATACATCCAATAAGACTAATGAGACTAAGAAATCAAGAGGAAGATCCAAAAAAGAAGTTACGAAGAAAAAGTAACCATGCAGAAAAAGACATACGTTACAAAAAAATCTGATATCACAATTGGCTGGCGGGTAATTGACGGCCAAGATAAAATATTGGGGCGGTTAGCGGCCGAAATTGTTGTAATTCTTCTTGGTAAAGACAAATCGTACTATGTAAAAAATATGGTTTGTGGCGATAAAGTTGTGATAATAAATGCTTCGGGCATTAAAGTTACGGGAAATAAAGTGGAAGATAAAGTTTATGTTAGGCATAGTGGATATATGGGTGGACTTAAAAAAGAAACATATGGAGACTTGGAAAAAAGAAGACCGGGGGAAGTTTTAAGAAAGGCGGTTGCGGGAATGCTCCCCAGAAATACTTTAAGAAAAAATTTAATTGCGAATCTTTATATTTATCAAGGCGCGGAACATCCGCATCACGGACAAGTTTCTCAAAAGGGAATTTAAAATTTAGTTATAAGATATGCTAAGAATTAAAAAGGAAGACGGAAAAACTAAAGTCAAAGTTAAAAAACCTAAAGAGGCCAAGGTTTTGGAGAAATCTGAACCGAAGGTAAAAAAACCAGCAGAGAAAAAAGCCAAGATTTTTTATGGATTGGGACGAAGAAAGCGTTCCGTAGCCCGCATTTGGCTAAAAGAGGAAAAAGGAGATATCGTAATAAACGATAAGTTGGTCACAGACTTCTTTGCTTCCGAGAAAGCAAAAACAGATTGGCAAAAACCCTTTCATATTGTGGGGATTTCTCATCCTGCCGCAAAATTTAGCGGAACGGTAAAGGTGCGGGGTGGGGGGTTAACTGGACAACTTGAAGCTACTATTCTGGGAATTTCACGGGCACTATTAAATTACAATGTAGAATTCCGTCAAAAATTAAGACAAGCCGGTCTATTAACCCGTGATCCAAGGGAAGTGGAGAGCAAGAAAGTCTATCTACGAAAAGCCCGCAAGGCCCCGCAATACTCAAAGAGGTAAAAAGACATAACAAATCACAAATCGTCAATATTCAATGTGACTTCTCCCAGAGAGTCAATGTCGTTTTGCAAACCGGAAAGGTCATTTTCTGCAAGTTCTACTTGGGAAACAGTATCCTCCGGATAGATTTCATCCAAGTTTAAATCCGAATCCTCAACAATTTGTAACGACAAATTGTCAATTTCCGCGGAATCCTGGTCTATGGTGGTTTGGTTTGATATAAACGGATTTCTAATCCCAATGCTTTGGCTTGTTCTAAAAGACACAAAAGCGGCGGCAACAGCAACCGTCAGCAAAACAGTAACAATAGGAAGGATTTTTGTTTTAAACATAAGCCGTTACTTTTCCGTAAGAGTTTCCTGTAATGCGGAAATATCGTTTTTTATCGTATTTATAAGGAAATTCCTAATATCCTTAGCGTTGGCTAGCACTAGTTTGTGCAACTCTTTTGCTTCATTAAGTTTTGTTTTAAATGCTTGTTTACCGCCAATCTCACAAGAATATTGGCTGGATTCCTCCAACTTAGATATTACCGCTTGGCGGTTAGTCCAGTAATTCTCAATTTTAGAATTAAGGAGCAAAAGATCAGCGGAAAGTTTTGTGGTATCGAGGCCTTTTCCTTGTAGCTTGACAATGATATCGCTAACTTTCTGCTTTATTTTTTCGTAAAGATCCTCTTTTGCCTTTTTGTTTGCATCATAAGATTGGATGCGCTGTTGGATTTTTTCTTGCATTTTTTCGCAAGCCACGGTTTTTACTTGTTTATTATTATCCTTGATATCCGTCGTTTTGGGTTTAGCATTTGTGTTTTTTGTATTGTCACTCTGAGCAAAAGCCGAAGGGGAAGCGGTAATTAAAAAAGCAAAGAAAATAAATGGAAGGAAATATATTTTTTTCATAGGATAAACTTTTAAACAATAATCGTTACTATATTGTGCTCCAAAAAAATTAAAAGTCAAGGGAAAAAATAGATTAGTTCTGGTGAAATCCTTCTATATTGAAGGTGGAGGTTTATTATCCAAGGCATTCTCCTTTTATTAAGCGCATAAGTTAAAGCACTAGTTAATCTTATTTTACTTTCCATGACAACGCTTGTATTTCTTACCGCTGCCGCAGGGACACAGATCATTGCGTCCGATTTTGTTGCCAGAGTCGTCTTTTGGCTTTTTACTTTGCGCTTGCGCGATTTCACGCGCCTCGTCGGTAACACCAAGTTCTGGAGAGTTGTGCTTATACACAAGATTTTGGGGATCTTGGGATTGTTGGGGCGATTGGGGATTTTCTGCTTCGATGTTAATTTTAGAAAAGCGGTTGCCTAATGTAGCCCAGATATTCATCATTAATTTTTCAAATGCCTTTTTTCCTTCTTTTTTATATGCGATTATGGGATCAATTTGCGCGTAACCGCGAAGGCCAATACCCTCTCGTAAATCGTCCATAGTGTCCAAATGTTCCATCCAAAGATAATCTATTACACGCAGGGTTTCTTGTTTAACTATCTCCAACCACATAGGACCAAAACGCTTATAGTACTTATCCCAGATTGAGGAGAATTTGTCAAAATATGGAGAAATTCTTCCGATGTACCACTCTTTGAAATCGTAAGGTAGATGATGGAAATTAGAAGATGGATTTAGATGTTTGAATGTAGAAAGTGGATTTTCTTTTTCTACTTTCAAACTTCTATCTTCATTTCCATCTTTGACTTTGGAATCAGATCGGATGTTTAAATCAAGATTAAGGACAGATCTTCTGATACCATATATAGATCTTCTATGTACATTCATTACATCGTCGTATTCAACCACGCGCTTTCTGGCGTCAAAATTAAAACCCTCCACTTTTTTTTGCGCATTCTCAATGGCTTTGGAAACAATTCCAGATTCAAGAGGAGTATTTTCGTCCATGCCGAAGCGGTTCATAAGGCCTTCTATCTGTGCTCCGCCAAAAATTCTCATTAGTTCATCTTGCAACGAGACAAAAAACCGCGAGGTTCCGGGTTCCCCTTGCCGGCCCGATCGTCCCCGAAGTTGGTTGTCAATTCTTCTTGCTTCGTGTCTTTCCGTTCCCATAACATATAAACCACCAAGTTTTATCGCCTCATTTTTTTCGTTAGGTGTTGTCGGATCGCCACCAAGTTTTATGTCCACGCCACGCCCTGCCATGTTTGTAGCAAGAGTAACAGCGCCGCGGCGGCCGGCTTGCGAAATTATCATAGCTTCTCTCTCGTGTTGTTTGGCATTTAATATTTCGTGCTTTATACCTTTACGGGTTAAAAGTTTTGACAGAAGTTCATTGTTTTCTATGGATGCCGATCCTACAAGTATAGGCTGACCTTTGTTATGAGCTGTTTCAATTTCGTTAAGAACAGCTTGGTATTTTCCTGTTTTTGTTTTGTAGACAAGGTCTGGAAGGTCCTTTCTCGTGACGGGAAGATTGGTTGGAATAACAAAAACATCAAGATTATAGATCTTAAAAAACTCTTCGGCTTCTGTTTCGGCAGTTCCCGTCATTCCCGCGAGTTTCCGATACATCCTGAAGTAGTTTTGAAAAGAAATTGTTGCAAGGGTACGCGATTCCTTTTGTATTTGTACTCCTTCCTTAGCCTCAATTGCTTGGTGCAATCCCTCGCTCCAGCGGCGGCCGGGCATCAACCTCCCAGTAAATTCATCGACGATTACTATTTCTCCTTCTTTAACCACATAATCGCGGTCGCGTAAGTATAAATTTTTTGCCCTTACTGCATTCTCAATTAGATGAATACTTTCAAAATCTTTTTCGTAAAGATTTTCCACACCAAGAATTTTTTCTACTTTTCTAATCCCAAGATCAGTCAAGGCCGCGGTTTTGAATTTTTCATCTATTTCGTAGTCAGTCTTATCTACAAGCTTTCCGGCAATTGCTGAGAAATCTTTATATCTTGAGGCTAAATCCTCTGCAGGAGCCGAGATAATCAAAGGGGTCCGTGCTTCATCAACAAGTAACGAATCTACCTCGTCAACTACGGCAAAATTATGACTACCTTCATTTCCAAGTGGATTGGTTTGTACTATCTCGGAAAGAGATTGAGCCATGTTGTCCCGGAGATAATCAAAGCCAAATTCGTTATTGGTGCCATAGGTAATATTACAGGCATACGCCTCCTTTCTTTGTATTAATTTTAGGTGTTTTGCGTATTTATCTAGGAATTTTTCGTTATTAAATGTTGGATCAAACAAATAAGATTCCTCGTGAATAATTACTGACACGGAAACACACAAAAAATGGTAAATTGGTCCCATCCATCCCGCGCCGTGACGGGAAAGATAATCGTTTGGTGTAACAAGGTGGCAACCAAATTCTGTTAAAGAATTTAAATAAAGTGGTAAAACAGCAGTATTGGTTTTTCCTTCGCCGGTTTTTTGTTCTGCGATAGCATTTCTGGTTAAAACAATTCCCGCGATAAGTTGTTCGTCATGTAGCTCGATCTTTTGAACTCTTTTTGTGGCCTCCTTTACCATAGCAAAGGCAAGGGGAAGTATACTATTTAAGTACTCTTCCTTTTTCTCAATTTCGGGGATATTTTTTAGATCCTCTTTAAACTTTTCGGTTTGCACAGGAAAATCCTTATCGTCCCAGTTTGCCACCTGCTCCCAATTTTTGTTTATTTCCAAAACGAGGGGCTTTAGCTTATCTATTTTTCTTTTATTTAGATCCAAAAAGGAAAAAAGCTTGTTCATGAGATTAAGGTTATGCCTATTACAATTAGTGCTAACGCTATTCTATAGATTGCAAAGGGAATTAAAGAATCCTTTTTAAGGTAATTTAATAAAAACTCTATTGTAAAAAGTCCTACAAAAAATGCTGTGATAAATCCAACAAGGTAATTTAAGATCATTCCCGAGTCAAGGTAGGGGAGGGCTTTAAAAAATGAGTAAAAACCAGCCAAAAGGACTATTGGGGTTGCTAGCATAAAAGAGAATTTTGCGGCGGTTTCTCTTGTCAAACCCATGGTCATTCCTGCCACTATTGTAATTCCGGAGCGAGAGACGCCGGGTATAAATGAAGCAATTTGAGATACGCCGATAACTATACTATCCTTAAAGTTTTCTTTATCTCTTCCCCCGACGCGTTTAAATTTTTCCAGAAAAATCATCAAAATAGCTACAACAATTAAGGCCGTTGCGACATAAATCGGGTTTCCAAATTTCCATTCGATGTAATCTCCCCAAACGACTCCTGTAAGTCCCGCAGGAATCGATCCGATGGCAATGTATGCTAGGTATCGTCTAGCGCCACCTTTCCCGTTAAGGGAATTAACTACAAGCGATTTCCAATCATTTAAAAAATACGATAGGACCGCAAATCCTGTGGCAAGATGCATAGTGGCGTCAAACTGAAGCCCCCCTTGGGCAAGGCCAAAAATTTTTGGGATAACAATTAGATGTCCCGAGGAAGAAACCGGTAAAAATTCCGTGGCACCCTGAATTATTCCTAATATTACGGCTTCTATAAATGACATACAAAAAGAATATTGTAACTGGTTTCGTAAAATTTTGTCCGGACCCTTTTTGATTCTACTAATCCAAACGATTTCTTAAGCTTATCAGCGAAAGTCGCTATCTCCTTGGCGATATTGGAAATAAAAATCCTGTTTATTATAACCGCTCCATGGGGGTTTACGCCACACGCCAAAGCTTTTATAAATCCGCTCTGTTCAAAGCGGGGATCAAACTTGCCTCCTGTATAGAGGTCTGCGATTATAAGATCGTACTTTTGCTTGTTTTTGGTGATGTATTTGAAGGCATCAGCATAAGTTAACTTAAGCGATTTATGTAACTTAAGTAACTTATGGTTTAGAAACTTGATGGATTTACCTACGACCTCCGGATCGTAGTCTACACCGGTAATTTTAAGATTGGACATTTTGTCTATTAGCAATGCCGGTACCGTGCCTCCGGCAATGCCAAGAATTAGCGCGTTTTTGGCGATGGGCATCTCATCTTTTGCTAGTGACGCGATGTTTCCCCATACAGTATTCTTTATGTCTGGAAAATTGGCGCTAACCGATTGGATATACCCTTCTACCACAAGTCTTGTCACAGTATCCTTTTTCTCTATTCTAAAATCCCCCGAAATTGGGGAGGTTCCTTTATGGATTATTTTCCATGTTGGGAAAAAAAGCATCACTTTGGGCGGATAACATCAAGATTTCCAAGATAGGGTCTTAAAACCTCAGGTACTTTAACAGATCCGTCTTTTTGCTGATTGTTTTCTAAAATGGCCAGTACCCAGCGATCAGAAATAGCTGTTGCTGAGATAGTGTGAGGAAATCTGTTGTCCTTCTTGGAATTTAGAAATTTTATGTTTAATCTTCTAGTTTGAAAGTCGGTTAAATTTGTATTTGATGTTAGTTCTCGGTAGCGGTTTTGTCCGGGGAACCACCCTTCTAGATCGTATTTTTTATATCCCGGCGCTCCCATGTCGCCATCGCAAACCAACACTCTGCGGTAGGGAATTCCTAATGCTTCTGCCAGATCCTCCTCGTTTTTTTGGCAAAGATCCATGTATTTTTCCGAATCTTCCGGCCTACAAAAGACGATTTGTTCTAATTTATGAAACTGGTGCACTCTAAATATTCCACGGGTATCTTTTCCATAACTTCCTGCTTCGGTTCTAAAGCATGGAGAAAAGGCGCAGTACATTTTTGGAAGGTTTTTCTCATCCATAGTTTCATTAGCATGATACGAAACCAAAACCTGTTCTGATGTACCAATTAGGGAAAGGCCGGTTCTTTGAATTGCGTAAAGGTCATCAGTAGCAAAAGGAAGATATCCTGTTCCAAACAGGCTGTTTTGTTTTGCCAAATCGGGCGTTAGAAAAAATGTAAAACCTTTCTCAAACAAGAGGTTTTGGGCGAAGGTATATAAGGCCCAAGTTAGGCGGGCGCCATTCCCTTTAAGAAAATAGAATTTGCCTTCGGTAACTTTTGTCGCGCGTTCTTTGTCAAGAATATCAAGAGCTATACCAAGGTCTTCGTGATCCCTTGGAGTAAAGTCAAATTTTGGAAGATCGCCCCATTTTTTGACCTCAACATTTTCGCTGTCGTCTTTGCCATGTGGAACATCCGATGAGAGCATGTTAGGAAGCCAAGATAGTTTGGTTTCAACCTTAACCAGAAGTTTGTCCAATTCCTCTTGAAGGGCTCTTGTGTTTTCTTTTAAAATCTTTAATTTCTGGATTGTTTTTGCATCCGGTTTGGTTTTGGAAAGGGCGTTAATTTCGTGGCGGAGGGCCTCCAATTCCACGATTTTCGCATTCTTCTTTTCTATTAAATCTAAAAGTTCGTTAATATCAACCTTACACTTGCGCCTTTGACAGTTTGCAATAACAGCTTCTTTGTTTTGTTTTATAAAATCTATATCAAGCATATTTTTCTGGCTTTTGGAGGGGGAACATTACGCATTCGCGTACAGATTTTCCTGCCAAAAAGGCAAAAAGCCGTTCACTTAATCCAAATCCAGTAACAGGGGGCATACCGTATTCTAAAGCTCTTACAAAATCGGCGTCGTACATTTGCGCTTCAGTATCACCCGCATCCCGCGCCGTTTGTTGTTCCTTAAATCTATTCTCCTGATCGATAGGATCGTTAAGTTCACTGTATCCATTTCCAAGCTCGCTTCCCGCAATTATTATTTGATATCTTTCTACAACCGCGGGGTTTTTAGAATCGCGTTTGGCAAGAGGGGATACTTCTACCGGATGTCCAACTAGGAAAGCCGGTCCAGGAATTTCGCGCCGGACATGTTTCCAAAGCAGGTCTATAAGGCGGAATTTGGGATTATTAGAGGTGTTAGGAAGTTTTAGGGATCCTATTTTTGCGTTGATTTCCTCAAAAGACGCCTTTTGAATATCCAATCCAAGCTTGTCCTTGATAGTTTTTGTGTAATCAATCGTGACCCAAGGTTTTTCTAAATCTACATCCATGCCATTTATATTAAAACGCATAGTTCCAAAAGTTTTTAGAGCAACTTTCTTGTACATCTCCTCTACAAGCTTCATGGAATCTTTGTAATTCGCGTATGCCCAATAAAACTCCATTTGAGTATAGTCCTGCAAATGTTCCCGGCTTATTCCTTCGTTTCTAAATTGGCGGCCAATCTCAAAAGTTTTTTCAAAGCCCCCTACCATAAGGCGTTTTTGCCACAGCTCTCCCATAGAAATCCTAAGATATAAATCGCAGTCCAATGCGTTGTGATGTGTGATAAAAGGTTCCGCATCTGCGCCACCGGCAGTGTTTTCCAAAACCGGTGTTTCCACCTCCAAAAACCCTTTCCCTGATAGAAAATCCCTAATGGTTTTCCAAAAAAGGGCCTTTTGGACAAAAAGGTCGCGGAGTTCCGAATTTATCGCTAGATCCACATATCTTTGACGGTATCTTTCTTCTTCGTCTTTAAGTCCAAAATGTTTTGAGGGGAGGGGCCGTAAGCTTTTTGTGAGGATATTAAAATCATTAATTTCAAGAGTAGTTTCTCCAGCGTTCGTTTTAAAAAGCGGTCCTTGAGCTTCGATAAAATCTCCAATATCAATAAGTTTGGATAGTTCAAATTTTTGTTCTTTTAGAGAGTCTTTTTTGGCTAAAAGTTGGATATGACCAGAAGTATCCTCCAAGTCAAGAAATGTTATGGCTCCAAAGCTCCTTTTGTTTGTTATTCTTCCCGCAACGGCCACAACATCGCCAAGTTTATTGGCAAGAGCTATCTGGGAGGGGGTTTTTACAAATTTTAAGCTAGATGGATAAGGATTCTCACGGAGATTTTTGATGTCCCGAAGGTTTCTTAACCTAGCTTCTTTGACATTTTCTAGTGATTCTTCCATCAATTGGATAATACCACAAAGTAGAGGTTACCTGACACCAAGAATTTCGTAGTGAATTTTGCCAACGGGCGCTTCTACTTCTACGACATCCCCAACCTTTTTTCCAAGCAGTGCGGCGCCGAGAGGAGATTCATGCGAAATCTTTTTTTCGGTGGGGTTAGCTTCTGGGGTTCCCACAATGCTAAATTCTTCTTCAGTGCTATCAATTTTAACCCGTACAACACAGCCGACTTTAATAATTCCGTCTTTGGTGCCGGTTGATACTTCAACCAGAGCGTTTTTAAGGATATCTTCCAATTCTTCAATTCTGCCTTCGATAAAGGCCTGCTCTTCTTTGGCGGCATGATAAGCGCCGTTTTCGGAGAGATCGCCTTGTTCTCGGGCTTTGGCAATACGATCAACAATATCCTTGCGGCGTATATTAACAAGCTCGTCATATTCGGCTTTTAATTTTTCTAGGCCTTCTTTTGTTAAAATAACTTTATCCATATTTAAGAATCTAAAACGCCTGTTTTATCTTTCAAAATACAGGTAGAGGAAAGAAAAAACTGGCGTCTGATATTTGGTGTTGGAGGTAACTTTTGATTAAACGACCCAGCAAATTTAGCATACCTTATCCCTCTCGTCAAGGCGTCCAATTTACTGTAGAATGGGGATGTTGCGGCCTCATCGTCTATCCCGCACCAGTGCAGAGCACGGTGCAGGATAACCCTGTACCATGCGAAGCATTGGTACGGGGTATAGTGTTTAGGACAAGAAAATGTTTTATGTTTATGTTTTAAAAAGTAAAGAAACTGGTAGATTGTATGTTGGGTTTACTACGGATTTGAGGAAGCGTATTAAGAAACATTTAATTGGCGGTGTATACACAACAAAGCGTATGGGAGAAATCGAATTGGTTTTTTACGAGGCGTACGTATATGAGTAAATCTGATGCTAGAAGAATGGAGCTGTATTTTAAAACCACAAAGGGAAAAAGAGCTTTAAAAATAATGTTAAAGGACAGTCTGAACGGCCTCGTCGTCTAGTGGACTAGGACGGTTGGTTCTCATCCAACAAATCGCGGGTCCGAATCCCGCCGAGGTCACCAAAAGTGAAATCGAAGAATCGGTAGGGGCAGCGCTGGCTGCGCCCCCCTCCGCAGACAGCGCTGCAAAGGGAAAATTTAAATTTGCCGAGAGCCGTTGATTCATTAAAAAGAAGTTCGAGCCGACTTTTTTTGCCATGATGGATAAATCATGGCAATTATTTTTTGCGCGCGCGATTTTTTGCTCGGCTACCGCCGAGCATTTGTATTTTATTCTACTTCGTTAGTTGGAACAACCAACGACTCTACTGACCCTTCTGGCACACTCTTAAAATCTCCAGACATCAAAG
>PEYT01000016.1:0-5863 GCA_002774285.1 candidate division WWE3 bacterium CG08_land_8_20_14_0_20_40_13
CCGAGGCGCTCTTTGCAGTGCAGGTGCACTTCGAGGGGCGCCCGTCTCTAAGGTCGGCATGGCGTGCTCACGACTTTGCCCCTCTTCTGGGGAGTACCGGTACCGCCGAGAAAGTACGGCTAGGTACCGAAGGTCCGTGGGTTGACGCACGGCTAGTGGACCCACCCGATGACGACAAGGTTTCGCCTTTGGCGCAATACCAAAAACGGCTAGCAACCGTCAATAGTATTGTTGCTTTAGCGTACGACCACGGAAACCCGGAGCTTGTCCGAAAGGATGTTCAGGGGGCAGTCCGCTTTGGGAGTATTACCAACAAGGTTGGGTCGCTCATCTACCAGAGGGTACAGTTGGAAGGTAATCCGCTGGGATGGGCGTGGGGGATAGTTGATTTTCTGGCCGTTGGAGATTTTAATCTCCTGTTTGTTAAGCCAGATCGTCTCCAGTTCTGCGCGTTTGTGACGGGTATAGCGATGGCGCTAAAACCGGGATCTGCCGCGTGGATATTGGGACTTATTGCCCTTAGTATGTCAATGTTATTGCTACCATTGGCATATCGCACATCTCTCCGTGGGGTTGGGAGAGTAGCCTTCCCAAAGGGGAAGCTGGTGTTCTTAGCAATCTGGTGGCTGGTGTTATTAGCCATTGGGTTGGTGGGGCAACCGTTTCTTTCTTGGGCCGTCGCTCCTGTTACGGCACTCGTGCTGGTAGCGGTTGTGGCGAAGGATACTAAGATGCTAACGCTAAATCGAGATTCGGTAGTTTGTCTCGGGACAAGTTTGGCAATTAGTATCGTTCTTTGGGTTGCCGCAGGAGCAGGGCTCGGTTTGATTGGGCTAGATATTGCTCCAAAGGCAACAGGAATGATAAACCAAGTCCAAACTCAGATGTCTCTTGGTTTTGGGTCTTGGTGATTGGATCCGCCAGATAAGTGTAACAACACATATCTGGCGGTTTTTTGTGGTTGAAATAATTTGTAGTGTTGTTAAACTGATAATTGTGAAACATAAAATCACTTTACAAATAGTTATTGCCCTATCTTTGCTAGCTTCTGTTCTTTTGCCAAAAGTAGGCGTTTGTTATTCTGCCGGTGTATCGTTCCCCCCAGGACCAGAAGTAGATACCGCCCAACTTTATAAAGATGCGATGTCTCCATCTGCGGGATTAAATATGTGGAAATGGGCTAACGAGGTTCCTTACGCGGTGGAAAATGCTTTTCTTGCAGCGTTCTCTCCAAATGGGTTACCTCCAAATTTTGGTAATAAGACAAGCGGCGCCACCTCGTTGGAATGGTTAAATCCAGGCACTCCAATTTCTGGTGTTTTTGGTTATCTTGGAAGAGGTATGGCTTATATGTATGAAACCCCCGCCACAGGTGGCTTTAATCATTATATGGCTAGTATTGGTGTAACTAAACCCGCGTATGCGGCGGGATACGAAGTGTTAAGCATAACGCTTTCTTTTTGGAAAATGTTAAGAAATGTTGCGTATATTGCAATGATTGTAGTTTTTGTGGTTTTTGGACTAATGATAATGTTTAGAAGCAAAATTGACCCAAGAACTACAATTACTATATCGAATAGTATTCCAGGAGCGGTTGTTTCTCTTGTGCTGATCACATTTAGCTACGCTATCGGGGGTCTTATGTACGATGTTTTTAAAGTTTCTAATCAAATTGCGTATAATGTAGTAGCTTCCAATATTTTTAATTCGGATATTGCAGGTCTTACTGGAAAACAGGCAGATAAGTCGGATTTATTTAGGTGTCCAAATTTCGGTACAGATTCTAGCGGCAAGTATTACCCCTGCCGTTTTTCTGCCTTGGACACCATTTCTGTTTTTGGTTCGTGGTTTGGTTTGGCTCAGCTTTTGGGAACTGCGGGAATAACTGTTGAGATAAGTAGCCCTTTTCCAGGAGTGCCTCTTCTTGGTAGCCCGTTTCAAGCAGGCCCCATAATAGCGTTTGGTCTTGCGATGGCGGTACTTTCAGCCGCGATAAAACTTTTTTTTGCTCTTGTCACCGCGTACGCAAGATTTTTTATTAACACGGTTACGGCCCCACTTGTGCTACTTATGGCGGCAATTCCCGGAGGTAGAGAATCAGGCGTCGCAAAATGGCTTAAAGGATACCTGTCAGCAACATTGTCTTTCGTCGCCGTTTTCTTTTTGATGAATTTTATTTATTACATTATGCTTATGGCGAAAGATGTATCCAAACCTGCCATAGTTAGTTCGTTAGAGGGAGTTCCACTTCTATCTGTAGTCGATCCCTCTTCCATAGCAATAATTATTGCTTTTGGTCTTGTTCTTATGCTTCCTGCCATCCCGCCAGCCATTGATGAGATGTTAGAAACATCCCCAGGTAGGGCGGTATCTGGCGCGACATCGGATATGTCGCAGATTGCTAAGAAAATCCCAATAATCGGTGGCTTTTTAAGCTAACACGCCACCCCCTTAATTTTCCCCTCGCTTACTGTTAGAATCTAACAGATGGCTGATGATGATTCCAAAATAAAACCAGTTGGGGGAAGATTTAATTTTAAAAAAACACCAGATCTAGTAAGACCGGGAGCAAAAATAGACCCCACTCTTCCCGACCCGCTTTTATCAACGCCAAATTTTCCAGACGATCCGGTTTATCGTGGGGATCAATTTGAAAACGAAGATACAATACACACTCCTTCGATTAACGATTTAGACGAAGATGCCGTTAGAAGAATATTTGGTAAGGCAGGTCAGCCCCCAAACTATCCAAGGGGTTGGAATTCTAATCGACTTCCTGATCCAATTCCTGTTATTCCAGAAATTCCGTCCCAGATAGCGCGAAACGCTCAAGCAAATATTGACGCGATGCAAAATCTTCTTTCTGCTAGAGAAGAAATTTCTGATGAAGATTTAGAGAAGTTGGGAAAATATCGCATAGTAAATACTGACCCCAGTCCGCTATCCCCAGAGCATTTGTGGTTTAGACCTTTAACCGATAATATTGCCGCAGAACAAGCGGTTGCAAGAGCAATACAAGCCGTTCCAGGCATATCTCCAACTGGAGATATTGATTGGTTTCCAGATGAATCATTACAGACAAAAAATCCCGATGCTTATAATTTGGTATTAAAAAAAGTTACGGCAAGAGAAGCCGAGATTAGCGCTGTTGCAACACAAGCGATTGCCCAAAGAAATATAAAAGAAAGCCTATATCCCAAAATAAGAGATCGGCTGGCAAGCGCCGTATTAAAAGTAGATCCTAATTTTGACTCCGATTTAATAGACAATTTGGCAGGAAAAGTTGCTGGTCAGCTTTCTTACAATGTTTCTTTAGAATACACAAAGGCGCTTGCGGAGTTTCCTGACAATGCCGATATTGCCGCAAGACAACTTGCCAAAGCGGTAGATGGTATAGAAAAAAGAATTCCAAGTTACGCAAAAACCCTTAAGGAAATTATCGTGGAAAGGTTTGGCGAGGAGGATTTTGCCAATTTTTGGCAAGGAAAAGTCGCGTGGAATCACTACTACAAAGCGTTGGAGGATTCTGTTAATACATCCCTTGTTAAAAAAAACGGCGGTTCCGCGTTACTTGTTCCTAGAACCGAACAGATTGTGGCAAGTTTTTCCGACAGCGGGCGGCTTTTTTTGGAAAAACGGCAGGTATATTTATTTTCGGAAAATCGTGGGGCAGAACGGGGTTTTTACGGGGATTTTAGCGGAACGACTTATGTTTTAATTCCAAATGACGAAACTGGTTATAAAGAAATCGCCCATCAAGCTTCTGTCGAAGCGAATAAAGAATTTAATAAAGAATTTGGACAAACAGCGCAAGCAAAGCAGATACAGGGGATAGTAGAGGCGTTATGGGAAGGCAATTACGAACGACTTGTCAAAGCGCTCGTTTCTCCTTTTCCAAATCACGAAAAAGAGGATTGGGAAAAAACACTAGATCAACTTACTACAACCAATGGTTTTACTAAGGAACAAAAGAAACAGTTTAAAAAGTTCCTTACAAATAACTTACTCACAAAAACTGGACTTTGGGTAAGACCCAAAAAATGGGATTCCGTTGTTGGTCGTTTTGGAGAAAGCAAAAACGCTGTTTTTAGACCGTGGAATTACGCGGCAGATAGAGCTTCCCGTGGCAGAGGTGTTTTTGGTGTTTTTAGATCTGGCGTCTATGGCGGAGTTGCGGGATTTGCAATAGGGGGTCCCGCGGGCGCCTCGGTTGGATCTTTGATCGGAACCTTTTTTGGTTCAGTGGCAGAGGTTGGTATCGGAATGGTGGCGGATAATAATACAGAAAGGTGGAAAAAAGCCGCGGCCGCTCTTAAAGGGTCTTCCGGAGAATTTTCCTTTTCCCAGCAATTCCAGATGTTAACAAGCGAGCAGTTTCCTCTTGTTTTTAATAGAAAAAAACTTGGAAAAAAGAAAGAAGAACGAAACGACTACTCCAGCTCACTTGGGCTTGTTGGGATAATTGGCGTAACTGTTGTTAAGGCCGCGGCAACCGCGGTGGCGCGCCGCGCGTTACAAATTCCTCTTAATCAAACCCTTTCAGATTGGTGGCAAGCAAAAGAATCTTTGTCACGCGTTGGGGGATTAATGCAAAATGTCCGTTTTGGAGGATATCTTGCATCATCTGGACTTAAATCTCTTCCCGTTGGCGCGATTGGTGCGGGATATGGATATCTCGTAAGCGGAGGAAATCCACTAGTAACGCTTGCATATGGTGGGGGATCCTGGTTTGGAAGTTTTTCTAATCGGCTTTTGGAAACATCGGGCAGTTTTACCGAAATGGGATGGAAAATAGGAAAAGCCCACACAGTGGCAATGGCGGGGCTAAAATTTGGAGATCCGGGATTTCAACGGTTTGGATCTCTTGCTCGTTTTGCCAATTGGACGGCAAATAATTCAATGATTGGAATAAATGCAAAAGAGGGACTTGGTAAATTTATTTTTGAGAATGAAGGAAGAATAAACGCCCTCCATTTTTCATACAAAGGATTTTTGCTTGGTGATGTATTGGGGAGGTTAGCAGGTCTTCCCGAAGGGTCCCTGCAGCTTTGGGGAATGCGACTTGGGGGGTATCTTACCGAGTCGGGACTTCACTATGGTAAAGGTTTTTTAACAGCAGGGATTGGCAGAATTAAAAAATGGTTTGTCGCGCTAAAGCTTTTAGGAAGGATGGAACATCTTTTAAAGATGCCTCCCGGCTCGCTTTCAGGAAAATTAGGATCTCTAAAAAGATTTGGGATTGGGGGTTTGATGGGAATTGGATTAGGACAGCTTATAGGAATTTTGACAGGATTAGATCCAAACACCGCAATGTGGCTTTCTCTTGCTACAGGAGCCGGAGGAGCTACATTTTCTTGGAAGGTTTTTCCTATACTCCAAAGATTTTTCTTGCGTTTGTTCCCCGAACTTGGGAAGTCAGGAATTTTTGGCAGGATTTTTGACAAATTGTTTGGAGGAATTTATCGTTTTTTTGCGGTTAAAGAGCTTCCAGCCAGTATGGAAGCAACCTCGGAAGCCGCGCGAAGAATTCCAATAGAGGGTTTAAACCCTGGAAACTTATTGCAACTACTTGGCGGCGCTTTAAATACTTTTTGGGGCTGGTTCACGGCACAAGGAATATTGGTCGCTCTAAAAAACCTTCCGTCTGCATTCTCTTCATTTTTGACAAGAAGTCCATTTTGGGATCTGGCTAAATTAGAAGGCGGGATGCCCTTCCGAACTTCCCTTGGTCTTGGATTAAGAGCTGCGGGTTCTTCGCTTTTTCAAGCCATAAAATTCTCTTGGCAGTACGCAAGAGTGACTGCTGGTTTAATCGGGACATCAATTTCTTTGTTTGTTAGCGGGGTTGCATCGTGTACTGCGG